>CAYTFI010000183.1:0-3863 GCA_964437065.1 uncultured Zetaproteobacteria bacterium
GGGCAAAAATCGTTGGCGAACAGGCACTGCCAACGCCCTCCTAAGCCGAGTCGGGCCATACCGCCGCCAGCAAAAAATTCATAATAACTAAAGCTCATGCATATGCTCCCAGAAACCGTTCCAATTGCCGCCACACTTTTTCAGGACGCCTGATGTCACACTCCCACAGAATCAATACATCCCACCCCAATGCCTTGAGCTTGGCAAGATTTTCAACATCCCGCAAGCTGTTTCTTTGCAGTTTTTGATTCCAGTATTTGATATTGGACTTCGGAGTTTTGCGGCCTGCCGGACAGTCGTGGCCATGCCAGAAACAACCATGCACCAGAATCACCTTTTTATGGCGAGGGAGCACGATGTCCGGCGTTCCTGGAAAATCTTTTCGATGTAATCGAAATCTGAAGCCCATGGCATGAATCATTTTTCGCACAACAATCTCAGGCTTTGTATCGGTCGACTTGACGCGCCTCATAATCTCGGATCGTTTGTCCGGCTCAAAAACATCCATCTTGGCCCACCCCCATGATTTGCAACTGTTAAAGTAACAGCACTACAAAACCGGATGGCGATTCTAGGCCAATTCACGATAGAGCACAGCACTGTTATCGGGAATCCCATCCCCGGTTGCTATGGGTTTATCAAAATATGGAAGCCTGGCGCCGTTTGATGGGTCTAATTCACCTCCCAATTTACAGAACCGATTAAATAAATATGTCACTCCGCTACCCAGAAGGTTGCATATACGATCAATGGCCCCATCTGGCCGGAGGAAATTAATTTGTTGTATAACCGGGTCGAAAGTGAGGAAGCGCTGATTACATTATTACTTCTTGCAACCGACACCCTGGTTTTGCAGGACTCTCACCCCGTTTTTTAACCTCTGCAACGTCCTTTCCCTGCCTAGCAGGCCCAGAGTCAGATCAATCGGCGGCGAAACGGGGCCGCCGGAAACAAGTATGCGAATGGGCTGGGCAAGCTTGCCCATGCCCGCGCCTTCGTTTGCACAGATTGATTTGATCAGATTGTGTGCCGCTTCGCCGGAAAAATCAGCCATCGACTCGATGCCATTGATGAATTTCTCTACCAGGGCAAACGTGCCTTCCCTGAAATTCTTTTTGACTGCTTTTTCCTGATATTCGCTTGGTGCGACATAAAAGAAACGCGCGCCTTCGGCCAGATCAACAAGATTTTTTGAGCGCTCCTGCAATGATTGAATCACAGCCTCGGGATCCGGGCCTGCAGATAAATCTATAGCCAGCAGGCGCGACACTTCATCAACGAGATCAGCCGCGTTTGTTTCCCGCAGCCAGTGCCCGTTGAGCCAGTCCAGCTTCTGTTGATCAAAGCGGGCGGGGGCCTTGCCGACCTGGGAGAGATCAAACAACTCGATCAGCTGCCGACGCGAAAACACCTCCTCATCGCCATGCGACCAGCCGAGCCTGGCCAGATAGTTATTCATCGCATGCGGCAAATATCCCTGTTCCCGGTATTCGGTAATGGCGATCGAGCCGTGGCGCTTGGACATCTTGGCGCCGTCCGGGCCATGAATCAGCGGAATATGGGCAAAGCGTGGAATCGGCAGGCCAAGCGCCTGATAAAGCTGAATCTGGCGCGGCGTGTTGTTCAGGTGGTCGGAGCCGCGCACCACATGCGTAATGCCCATGGCGGCATCATCGGCAACCACGGCCAGATTGTAGGTCGGCGTGCCGTCGGAACGCAGCAGAATCAGGTCATCCAGTTCGGCATTCGGGAAGCTGACGCTGCCCAGCACCATGTCATTGACAATGGTTTCACCCACATCGGGCGAACGAAAACGAACCACAAAAGGTTGGTCCGCGGGACGATCCGAGCGGTGGTGGCAGCGGCCATCGTACATCGGCTTTTTACCGCCTGCGCGCTGCGCCCCGCGCATCTCGTCCAGTTCCTCTTTCGTGCAGTAACAGCGGTAAGCATGGCCTTCATCAAGCAGCTGCTCGACGGCGATGATATGTTCCGTCTGACGGGCCGCCTGAAACACCGGCTCCTCATCCCAGTCCAGCCCCAGCCAGGAGAGGCCGTCCAGAATGACCCGGGTCGCCTCGTCTGTGGAGCGTTCACGATCCGTATCTTCAATGCGCAAAACAAATTCACCGCCAAAGTGACGGGCGTACAGCCAGGCGAACAGGGCCGTGCGGGCGCCGCCAATATGCAGCATGCCGGTTGGCGACGGAGCGAAACGGGTGCGAACGGTCATGTCATCTCCTCACAGATCGATATCCTCAGTCAAAACAGGCAGCGCAGCATAACCGGAACCCTTACAGATATGTAGAGGAAGCCTTTCCCAATACAAAATGCGTCTGAAATAACAGCCAGCGCTGTCTGAGGTTGAGTCCCTATAGTGCTTATTGTAACCCTGATGGCTACTTATATGAGAAATATTAAACCGATTGGTTTGGATCGTTTATGCGGCTTCACAGGAACGGTTTTTGGCCCGGGCTTTCTCGTTGTGCGCGTCGGCCTGCATTTTGTTTGCGGCGCCATCCAGAAAATGCCAAATAATGAAAGCCTGGCACCTACACCTATTTCATATTGGAAAAGACTCAAAATTGAACTCTTTTCGTTTACCATCTATAATATCGGCAGTTAAATGCGCTGTTTCTGGCATTGATCTTTCTTCGCCATGTAAACTGAAGGAGGCGTGCGAATTCATGCAACTAACTGGAATCGGACTTTATACTTTTCAGGAAGCAACGCGGCTGACCGGCATCAAATCCGGCGAGTTGCGCCGATGGCTGCATGGCTATAAGTCCGGTGAAAAAGAACTTCCTCCGCTCTGGGAGCCCGAGTTGACTGGCTCTGACTTAGACGGCCTAAGCTTCCACGATTTGCTGGAAGTGCGGTTTGTAAAAGAATTTCGCAAACACGGCGTTAGTCTTCAAGTGATCCGAACTGCCGCTAAAGAAGCTCGTGGAATGTTCAATACTGCATATCCATTCACTTGCCACCGGTTTCAAACCGATGGTAAAACAATTTTCTGGAATGCCGCCCGTGAAACAGGCGAGAAGGACATGCTTGATCTGCGCAGAAAACAGTTTGTCTTTGAAGACGTAATCAGACCGTTCCTTTATGCTGGAATTGAATTCGGCTCTGGAACATGCGCTTCCCGCTGGTTCCCACTCAAGAGAAGTAAAAAGGTGGTGCTTGATCCAGCCATCGCATTTGGTAAGCCGATCGTCACAGATGTTGGTATTCGCACGGACATTCTGCACGAAGCCTGGTTAGCAGAAGACAAGGACAAGAAGCGCGTGGCTCGGCAGTTTGAGGTGCCGGTGCAGGCAGTTGATTCAGCTATCTACTTCGAAGACCGCCTGGCTGCTTGAAATTTTTTGTCGATAACAATCTTTCACCAGCTCTGGCGAGGGCATTGCACGAACTAATACATCATGACTCCGGTGGCAAACATGACGTTATCCACCTGCGCGACAAATTCTCACAGACCGTTCCCGATATGGAATGGATTGAGGCTCTTGAATCCGAAGGAGGATGGGCTGTCATCACCCATGATAAACTGAACAAGGGTATTGAGCGCGAAGCCCTGCGCCTGGCCGGCCTGATTGTGTTCTTTCTTGATAAAAGCTGGAGCAACCATAACTACTGGGAAAAAGCTCAGAGGCTGGTTCAGTGGCTACCTGCAATTGTTGAACAAGCTGAACGAATCACCGGGGGCGCGGCGTTTACAGTCAAATGGAATTACCGCAATGGAAGGTTTGAACAAACCAAAATTTAACTGCGATGTCGGCGATATGCCCAATTGACATGCCTGACCCTCGGCTTTTAGCGCAAATTGCGCTTTATGTGACACAAAAAAAATATGCATGCCGAAA
>CAYTFI010000184.1:0-3839 GCA_964437065.1 uncultured Zetaproteobacteria bacterium
GCTCTACCGCAGGCCCAGCCCCGGCCGTCTGCTGCGCCGGCTGAAAGCGAGGTGAATGAGGAACACACCGTTAAATCGCCCATGGTCGGAACCTACTACGCGGCGCCAAGCCCTGATGCCGAACAATTTGTCAGCGAAGGCAAGAAGGTGCACAAGGGCGATGTGCTGTGCATTATCGAGGCCATGAAGATGATGAACGAAATTGAAGCGGAATATAATGGCGTGATTGACGCCATCCTGCTGGAAAACGCCACGCCGGTGGAATATGGCCAGCCCATTTTTATTATTACGCCGTTGCCCTGAGAGGGAAGCGCATGTTTAATAAAATTCTGATCGCCAATCGTGGCGAAATTGCCGTTCGCATTATTCGCGCCTGCAGGGAATTGGGCATTCGCTCCGTCGCCGTTTATTCGGAGGCGGATAAAAGCTGCATGCATGCCAGGCTGGCGGATGAATCGGTTTGCATCGGGCCTGCCCCCAGCAAACAGTCTTACCTGAACATCGCAGCCGTTATGGCTGCCGCCGAGCTAACCGATGCCGAAGCCATTCATCCGGGTTACGGCTTTCTGGCTGAAAATGCTGATTTCGCCGACATCGTTATTGAATCCGGCCTGGTCTGGATTGGCCCGACGCCGAAATCCATGCGCATCATGGGTGACAAGGTGGCGGCCAAGGAAAAGATGAAAGAGGCGAATGTGCCGCTGGTGCCCGGTTCGGACGGTGCTGTCGATCATATTGATGATGCCAGACTCATTGCCAAAAGAGCCGGTTTCCCGATCATTGTCAAGGCATCTGCCGGCGGCGGCGGGCGCGGCATGAAGGTGGTGCATTCCGAGGCCTCGCTGCCCAATGCATTCTCCATGTGTCAATCCGAGGCCGGCGCGGCATTTGGAGACGATACGGTTTTCATTGAAAAGTTTCTCCAGGAACCGCGCCATATCGAGGTGCAGGTGCTGGGTGACAGACACGGCAATATCGTCCACCTGTACGAGCGCGAATGCTCCATGCAGCGCAACAACCAGAAGGTGCTGGAAGAGGCTCCGAGTCCGTTTCTTGATGAAGAAACGCGCCAGGCCATCTGCGCGGCCGGCGTTGCTGCGGCGAAATCAGTCAACTATGTCGGCGCAGGCACTGTTGAGTTTTTGATGAATCCTGACAAATCCTTTTATTTCATTGAGATGAACACGCGTATTCAGGTAGAGCATCCGGTTACCGAGTGGATCACCGGCGTTGACCTGATTGAGTGGCAAATTCGTGTTGCGGCGGATGAGAAGCTTGCTTTCAAGCAGAAGAACCTCAAAAAGAAAGGCCATGCCATTGAGTGCCGCATTAATGCGGAACACCCGTTCACATTCACTCCGTCACCGGGCACGGTTGAGCTCTACCATGCCCCGGGCGGACGCAGCGTGCGCGTCGATTCGCATCTTTACACCGGATACGCCATCCCGCCGCACTACGACTCCATGATCGGCAAGGTCATCACCCATGCCCGCGACCGCAACAAATGCATCCGCCGCATGCAGCGGGCGATGGATGAGCTGGTCGTGCTGGGCGTAACAACCAACCAGGAGCTGCATCAGCGCCTGCTGGCCAATCCCGGCTTTCAGAAAGCGGATTTCAACATCCATTTCCTCGAACGCTGGTTAAGTCAGATGCGCGGACAGGGGAAGAATTTATAATTTAACATGAAATGATCGGCATGCTAAAGTTACGCCGCGGCTATCGGGTTTATTACTCAAGGAGGAACTATGAAAGTTTCTGAAATCATGACGCATGGATGTCTTAACTGTCACGCCGGCGACACGCTGCACAGCGCCACGCAAAAAATGGTCATGCGCAGGTGCGGGGCTCTGCCTGTAGTTGATGATGAAGATGACACCAAGCTCACAGGCATTATCACAATCCGGGACACAATGTTGCCGCTGTACCCGAATTTTGGCGAATATGTGCATGACTCCCAGCATGCGCGCGACTTTGAAGAGATGGAAGATAACTATAAACGGGTCATGTGCATGAAGGTAAAAGATGTCATGACGCCGAATCCCATGACGGTGAATTCCCACATGCCTGTTCTGAAGGCCGCATCATATATGGGCCTGAGAAATCTTCGCCGTATTCCGGTCGTCGATGACGGCAAGCTGGTCGGCATGGTCAGCATTGGCGATATTAGCCGGGGGATGTTTATAGCGCTCGGCTAATGCGCCGCCTGGCCCGCAAATCACAGGCTCCGGCGCTCACCGGAGCCTGTTTTAGCCCTTGAATCAGCTTGCGATAGCGCCGCATATCAAGGCCTTCTTTAAGGCTGAGGCCTACCCGCACCCGGTGCAGGACATAGAAATGATTCAGACCCATGCATCGTGGGTATTCCTGACCGGCGATTTCGCCTACAAATTCAAAAAACCGGTTAATTTCGGTTTTATGGATTTTTCGACGCTGGCGAAGCGAAAATATTATTGCGAACAGGAACTAAGGCTAAACCGCAGGCTTTGCCCGGACATCTATCTTGATGTATTGCCGGTCTATCAACAAGGAGAGATATTCAGTCTGGCCGGACCGGGCAATGTGGCGGACTACTGCCTGAAAATGCTTCAGTTCGACCAGTCCGGCCTGCTTGATCAAAAGCTGGCGCAGGGCGAGATGGAGCCGCAGTGGATGGATCAGCTGGCAAGGGACGTGGCCCGTTTCCATGATCAGGCTGAAGTCAACGCCGATTCCACCTTCGACCATGCCTGCTTTCTGGCTGAGCATATTCGTGACAATCTGGCTATCGCCGCCAACGCTTCAGGCCATGCAATCGACCCGGACGGCTTGCAAAGGCTGTCGGCTTTTGCAAGCAACGCCCTGGCCGAAGACATGCACATGTTGAGAGAGCGACAGGCAGGCCGACATGTTCGCCATTGTCATGGCGACCTTCATTTCAGAAACATCACGCTGCTCGATGGCAGACCGATGCTGTTCGATTGCATTGAATTTAATGACGCCTACCGGATTATTGACACCATGAACGATGTCGCATTTCTGGTCATGGACTGTGACGCCCACGAACGCCCCGATCTGGGCATGCGTTTTTTGTCCCGTTATGTGGAATTTTCCGGTGATTACGCCGGTCTTGCGCTGTTGCCGCTTTACCTGTTTTACCGCGCCAGCGTACGCGGCAAAGTCTCCTGCATCCTGGCAGAGGAGCTGCCTGCGAAAGATCGGCAAGCACAGTGGCGTGAAGCCCGAAAATATTTCGATCTGGCGACCGGCTACGGGCAATTGGCCCGCCCTGCCCTGTTTGCCATCGGCGGCCTCTCCGGCAGCGGCAAAAGCCGCCTCTCCCTGCTTGCCTGCGGCCCTGAACGAGCCATCATCATCCGCTCCGACGCCACCCGCAAACGCATCGCCGCAAACCACCCCGATCTGGAATTATATGGCCGCCGGATGCACATCAATACATACAAAGCCATGTTCAACGCAGCCCGCACGACCCTTCTGGCGGGTTTCCCGGTGATCCTCGACGCCACCTTCCTGCATCGGGATTCCCGCAGACAGGTTTTCGATCTGGCCAGCGAATGCGGAGCGCCGCTGCATTTTTACTGGCTGGATATTAAGGCGGCCAAACTAAGAGAAAATCTTTGCAACCGACAACGAAACGGCAATGACATCTCTGACGCCGATCTCACGGTGCTGGATTTACAGCTGGCCGAATATAAGCGGCCCGAAGAGGCCGGGATTGAGTTTCTTTGCTCAAATGAGGCATGGCCTCCTGTCCCCGACACAGAGGCGCGAAATAAATAAAAAGATAAAGGGCTCGCAGTGATTGGCTGCGAGCCCTTTGTTTGTTTGGTTGCGGGGGC
>CAYTFI010000185.1:0-3749 GCA_964437065.1 uncultured Zetaproteobacteria bacterium
TTAAATGTCTGATCTGAACCATCGCTTTCCCAAACAGCTTCATTTGCGCTCCAAAGCTGATTTTGCCCGGATGCGACGCGGGCGACGGATCAGCTACGGCGGCGTTCGCCTTGTCTATCGAGCCAATCATGCAACATTTCCGCGCCTGGGGCTGGCGGTGTCCGGAAAATATGGCAATGCAGTTCAGCGCAATCGGCTGAAACGCCAGCTGCGCGAAGTGTTCCGATGCAATCACAATCGCCTGGCGGGCGTCGATATTTTGGCGATTCCCGGCGTCAACGCAAGCCGCATGCAGGATGCCGCGCATGACTTTAGTCATGCATTGGCTATGATCCGCAAACGATGCGAGGGGAAGTGAAATCAATGTCTGGAAAATTACTGCTTTTACTTGTCCGTTTTTATCAACTCTGCATTTCATCAGTATTGCCGCCTCGTTGCATTCATATGCCAACATGCTCTCAATATATGGTCGAAGCCGTTGAGCGTCACGGCGCGCTGAGGGGGCTCTGGCTTGGCCTGAAACGATTTTTTCGTTGCCACCCGTTTTCGCGCGGCGGCTATGATCCGGTGCCTTAACGCGCATAGCGCGTGCTTTATTTCATGTTTAGCCATCATGTTTTTGGAAGATAATAATGAATAGTTTAAAGCGTATCAGGGAGTAAGAAAATGGAACAACGGAATTTGGTTCTGGCCTTTGCGCTGTCGCTGATCGTCCTGCTGGGCTGGAATGTGCTGTTTCCACCGGCCCAACCGCAATCTCCGCCGCCTCAGCCTGCGGCGGCTGCAAAGCCGTCGAATGTTGCTCCTGCCGGGCAGGCGGCCGCGCCTCCTGTTGCAACGGCGCTGCCGCCTTCAGTTGCAATTGCGCCGGAGCCGCCGGCGGCAAGCCCGGCAACGACCGGGACGGGTAAAAGCTTTGAACTGGCCAATGACGTCATCCGGCTTCAGATCAATGAAAAGGGCTGGTTTACGAATGTTCGCCTGAAGGCCTATAAAGAATCGCTCGACCCGGATGCAGCCGAAGTTGCAGTTGTTAACGTGGGGGACGAGCATTCTGTCTACATCAATTCCGGCGTTATCGGAGCGCGTCAGGATACGCCGTTTTCGCTGGTGAAGCAGACCGCCGCCTCATTGATATTGCGTTCCCGTTTAAATGGCGGCCAGAGCTGGCAAAAAGAGATCAGCCTGAAGCAGGGCTCATATATCGTCGATGTGAAGGACACGATCATCAACGGCGCAGGCATGAGGCTGTATCGTCAGGCGGTGGAGCGCAATCCGGATAAAAAACTTAATACGCGCTATGAACACCTGGGACCGACAGGCTTGCTCAATGGCAAGCTGGTGGAACCGGACTATGACGATCTGGATGAAAAAGGCGCGCAACGTCAGGCCTCGCGTGGCGGTTGGACTGCCATTATGAGCCGCTATTTCATTGCCGCGATTGTAACCAGCCCGGAGAAGAATTATTCCTTTTATTTCAAGGGCGAGGGGGGCGCCTATCAGGCCGGTCTGATTGATGATGGCGTGGTGCAGGGGAAAGATGCATTTTTTCACACCTCGCTGTTTCTCGGCCCCAAGGCCCTGTCGGTGCTTGAAACGGCTCAGGCGGAACTGGAGCGCTCCGTCAATTACGGCTGGTTTGCGCCTATAGCCAAGCCGATGCACAGCTATCTGGGCTGGCTGTACGGATATCTTGGCAACTACGGCTTTTGCATCATTGTCCTGGTCTTGTGCCTCAAGGTTTTATTCTTTTACCCTACGCAGAAATCGTATGAATCGATGGCTGCCATGCGCAAGCTGCAACCGGAAATGAATCGTCTGAAAGAGCTGTATGGCGATGACAAACAGAAAATGGGCCAGGAGGTGATGCAGCTTTACAAGCGGCATAAAGTGAATCCTATGGGCGGCTGTGTCCCGATGATTATTCAAATCCCGGTATTTTTTGCCCTGTATAAAGTCCTGTTGATGTCGATCGAGTTACGCCATGCGCCATTTATTGGCTGGATTACAGACATGTCGGTGCAGGACCCATATTATGTTCTGCCGCTTTTGATGGGCGCATCTATGCTGGTTCAGCAGCGGCTGAACCCACAGCCCGCTGATAAAATGCAGGCCAAGGTGATGCAGTTTTTACCGCTCATATTTACTGCGATGTTCCTCTTCTTCCCGGCCGGGCTGGTGCTTTACTGGGTGGTCAATAATATTTTATCCATCATTCAGCAACGCCTGGTGATGAAAAGCATGAACGTGGATTAACATGATCCCGGCAACGGCAGTTGCAAGCGCCTTAATGTGACAACTATTGCAGCCATTGCCACTGCTGCCGGTCGCGGCGGCGTCGGCGTCATTCGTATTTCCGGGCCTGATGCGCTCGATATCCTGAGACAATTATCGTTGCAAAACGCGCCGCCCGAGCCGCGCCGCGCCTGCCTTTCTGTCTGGAAAGATAGTGACGGAGAAGTGCTGGATCAGGGGCTCGCGCTCTATTTCCCGTCGCCGCGCTCCTACACCGGCGAAGATATCGTCGAATTACAGGGTCATGGCGGCCCGGTATTGCTGCGAGCCCTGCTAAATCGCCTGTTTGAACTTGGTTGCCGGCCTGCCGGGCCGGGCGAGTTTACGCGCCGCGCAGTGGAAAACGGAAAAATGGATTTGGCGCAGGCGGAAGCTGTTGCAGCGTGCATAGATGCTGCCACCGTGCGCGCCGGCAAGCAGGCGCAGAAACAGATGCAGGGCGCCTTTGGCCAGCGCATATCGCAGCTGATGGAGAGACTGACTGATCTGCTGGCGCATGTCGAGGCCAGCCTTGATTTCCCCGAAGAAGAAATTCCGCCGCTGTTTTTTGAGCGCCTGCAACGAAAAATGCAGCTTGAGGTCATCGAGCCAGTCAAGACATTACTGGATTCTGCTCAGTTGGGAGAGCGTCTTTTCGACGGCGCTACGGTCGCCATTATCGGCGCCCCCAATGTCGGCAAATCGAGTCTGCTCAATGCCCTGTCCGGGCGCGACAGGGCGATCGTCAGCAATCAACCCGGAACAACGCGTGATGTGCTGGAAGTGGATTTTGAAGTGCATGGCATTCCGGTTCGACTGGCCGACACGGCCGGTCTGCGCGCCAGTGAAGATCATATTGAGCAGGAAGGCGTGCGCCGGGCTGAACTGGCTGCGAGTCAGGCGGATGCAGTCATTTTTGTCGCCGATGCCGGCAGGCCCGAAACCTGGTCAGGCCACCCTGACGCCGATATCTGTCTGATGAACAAAACCGACCTTGCAGATTCCGGCTGGCCGGAGCATTTTTTGCCCTTGTGCGCCCTGCGGCGCCAGGGCCTGGATCAATTACGCGATGTGTTGGCCGCCCGCCTTGGCGACATGCAACTGGCTGAAGAGGATGTACTGGTTACGCGCGAACGGCACAGGCTGGCTCTGAGCAAGGCGTTGATGCAGGTGGAAACGGGGATGAAGCAACTGGGCCGGGAAGATCAACTGGATCTGGCGGCTATGGAATGGCGGGGCGCATGGACATCGCTTGGCGAGATTATTGGCATTGGCGACATTGAATATTTGCTGGATCGTATCTTTTCAGAATTCTGCATAGGCAAATAGTCCCAGCCCGGCGTAGCCGAAACCAAATAAACTCAGTTGGAAACAGCCACATGGTGAAATATCCTGTGCATTTTGCATGAGACTTCACAAATACTGCCAGGTGCATAATATAGATCCGGCATAAAATAGTATTGACATACATGATT
>CAYTFI010000186.1:0-3738 GCA_964437065.1 uncultured Zetaproteobacteria bacterium
CCGCTGAACAGGGTCGAACCATTGTGAACCACAACGCCCATACCCACGCTATCTAGTTTGGAAATAAGGTGCTGCATGAATAACAGTTGCCCGTCTGAAACCGATGGGACGAATTTGAAACGCCCGGTTTTGTCGTTTTTAATATCCTTGGCGTAACCGCTCCAGCTCACACCATACGGCGGGTTGGCAATAACCACATCGAATTCATCATTATAAAACTTATCATCCACCAGAGTGTTGCCATGCTCAATCTTGGAGTCAGGGCGAAAACGGCTTTCAATCTTTGCCAGAGCGTAGAGAGCATCATTCCAGTCCTGCCCGAAAGTTTGAGTGAGGCGTTTGAACTTCTGATTAATCCGATCTTCCACACCAAACAGCATATTACCGCCGCCACAGGTGCAGTCGTAAATTTTCAACAGTGTATCGGATTCATCAATTTTTGAAGCGATAATCTCGGCAATCAGGGCAATCACATCATCAGGGGTGTATTGCTCACCCGCAGTCTCAGCAGAAATATCCGCCCATTTGCGTTTGATATGTTCTTCAAGGGTGGTGATTTCAGAATTATTGAATGGTTTTAAGTCGATCTCCGCCCAGAGTTTGGTATAGCCGAGTAAAACCTTCTTGGCTTTGAGCTTGGCAACTACTCCTTTAATATCGAGGAATTTCTCACCCTCTTCGGCATCCACGCCCAGCAGGTCTTTGGTCTCACCATCAAAACCATTCAGGTAAGCTTCAAAATCAATATCGAAGGATTTGTCATTTTTACAAATATCTTTGAGTGACTGCGACTTTTCAAAGATGAAGATATTATAGCCCTGCCCTTCATCACGAATCATATCGTACAGGTCATCTTTATCGATCTGCTCAAATGCCTCTTTGCCAATACCTTCTTTGAGTTGATCAAACATGCGAACCAGGCGACTTTCAATCATGGCCAAAGCAAAAAATGGCATCATGTAAGATGGCCACTCAGATTCTTTAATACCGCAACCACGCAACAAATTAGCAGTTGCCCAAATTTTTGATTCGTATTGAAGAATGTCCATCCTGCCAGCAGCCTCTATTCAATCATCACAGTGTGCCTCGATTTCGGCCCAGTTGGCGGTGGCAGTGCCGACTTTGCCGACAACCACGCCGGCAGCATCGTTGGCAATTTTCGCAGCTGTCAGGGCATTGTCGCCACGAGCCAGACATGCGGTGAATACGGCGATGACCGTGTCGCCTGCGCCGGTGACATCAAAGGTGTCGCGGGCGGCGGTCGGGATATGATGACTTTGCTGTCCGTCATACAGCGTCATGCCGCGTTCAGAGCGGGTGAGCAGCACATATCGCAGATCCAGTTTATCGTGCAAAACATGAGCTATATCTTCTACGTGTTTGTCTTCATTGATGTTTTCCATGCCGGCCATGTCGGCTGCTTCACTCAGGTTCGGGGTGATGACCGTAGCGCCGCGATAGGCGTCAGTATGCTCCGGCTTCGGATCGACGGCGATGATGCCGCCTGCCAGGCGACTGATCAGCTGGCGAATAAAATCCGGCGTCAATACGCCTTTGCCATAATCGGACAGAATGCATGCCGTCGCCTGCGGCTGCAGCTCATCAAGCCTGGCGTGCAGGAAGCGGCGACTCTCCGCCTGAGCGGCCATGGTCCATTCCCGGTCGTAGCGAACGACCTGCTGGTGGCGAGCTATTATGCGTGTTTTGATAGCGGTCGGGCGGCCATTGGATTTGGTCAGCACGCCCCGGTCATCGGCATCAAGCTCGCTCAACCGCCGGTGAACCCACTGACCGGGCTCGTCATCTCCGACAATGCCGAACATGGCGCATCGGGCATCCAGCGCATGCAGATTTCTCACCACATTGGTCGAGCCGCCAAGCCGGCGATCAATGCGCTCAACCGACACGACGGGCACGGGCGCCTCCGGCGAAATTCGCGACACATCGCCCCAGATGAACTCATCCACAATAATATCGCCGATAACAAGGATCAATTCGCGCCTCCGATGCAACAATCCCGGAAAAAGCAGCTGACCGCACTTGCAATTGTTTTTTCAGGATGATGACGGCGCAGTATAGAGTGAAGGCGGATGGCGGGATAGAGCGGGTTAGCGATTCAGGAATGCCAGCGCACTGGCAATCACATGCGGCAGATCATCTTCCAGACCCGGCCACAACGGCAGTCGCACCAGGCGTTCGCAGAGATGCTCGGTGACGGACAACGCCCCATGCGCACGGCAGCGCGCCCTGCCGATCGGGGAGGCGTGCAGGGGGGAATAGTGGAATACGGCCATGATATTTGAGGCCTTCATATGGCTGATGAATGAACCGCGCTTGTCCGGCGAATCAAGCAGCAGATAATACATATGGGCATTGTGCCTGCATGCCGATGGAATGACCGGACGCCTCAGTTCGCCATTTGCCTCCAGCGCTGCGAATGCTTCATGGTAGCGATTCCATATCCTCAGGCGACGGTCGGTGATCGTGTCGGCATGCCGTAGCTGAGCCCAGAGAAAAGAGGCAATCAATTCGCCGGGTAGAAAGGATGAACCGATATCCACCCAGGTGTATTTATCGACCTCGCCGCGAAAGAAGCTGCTGCGATTGGTGCCCTTTTCCCAAAGGATTTCAGCCCGCTCGGCAAAGCGTTCATCATTAATCAGCAGCGCGCCGCCTTCGCCTGCAATTACATTCTTGGTTTCATGGAAGCTGTAGGCGCCCAGATGGCCAATACTGCCCAGTGCCTTGCCATGATAATCCGACATAATGCCCTGGGCTGCATCCTCGATCACAAACAGGTCATGGTGTTTGGCGATGTCCATGATGGCATCCATGTCACAGCCGACGCCGGCATAGTGCACGACGCAGATGGCGCGGGTTTTATCAGTGATGGCGACTTCAATCAGGCGCTCATCGATATTCAGCGTGTCCATGCGGATATCCACGAATACGGGAACCGCGCCGCGCAGTACAAAGGCGTTGGCCGTGGATACAAAGGTATAGGAGGGCATAATCACTTCGTCGCCAGGCTTGAGGTCAATCAGCAGGGCCGCCATTTCCAGTGCCGCAGTGCATGAATGCGTCAGCAACGCCTTGCGGCAGCCGGTTTTCGATGTCAGCCAGTCATGACAAAGCTTCGTAAACGGCCCGTTGCCCGCCAACTGCCCGTTGGCATGGGCCTTGAGGATGTTGTCCGTTTCCTCTCCGGTCAGATAAGGTCTGTTAAACGGGATCACTGCCTCGCCGCCTGCTCACTGGCGCTATGCCGGTAGAGATAAACTTCGTCGCCGCGCAGTCGCCACGATTTGATCAATCGACCCAGCGACGGCGTAGCAACCTCCGTCATGACGTAGGAAGCCGTATTGGCGCCGGGCCACCAGGTGACAGGCGGTCGATCCTGACGCCATACATCAATATAGGCGGTAACAGCTAATCCGCTGGCGACATCATTTTCGGTAAACAGCGGCGCGTCATCGGTCATCTGCATGATCTCATGGGCGACAGCCTTCACATCCCGCTCAGCCCGCCAGTCCTTGATATAGGGGAGAATGCCGAGGCTGTATGGAATTTTGACAAGCACGATCAGCGCCATCAGCAGGCAGGCCTGACGCAATTGATGCGGCTTAAGTTGCAGCATCAGAGCGGTCAGCAGCAGCGCCGCCAGGCCGTACAGCGGCACAAGATAACGGGGCGTGGCGCCAGCCGAAATCCAGAAGGGCAAAAAGCAGATGAGCAGCA
>CAYTFI010000187.1:0-3727 GCA_964437065.1 uncultured Zetaproteobacteria bacterium
AATACTAACACCTTCACAAATAAAGTCCTTTGCAGTGAGCCGCTGGGCGGTCAGCCCGCAAGGCGCATTGGCGCAAGCATAGCACGGCTATGGCAAGCCTGTGCAACGTAGCGGATGGCCGCCCGGCGGCTCGCCCGGAGGGAGCCCCACAGGCAGCCCGGATCGGCGTTGCGGCGCTTGGCAAGGGTAATAAACCCTTGCCTGCACGCCGCGCCTTGATCCAAACCGCCTGTGGGGCTCTGCATGCGGCTTTATTTATGAAGGTGTTAGTAAAATATGATTTTCAGGCCTCGGTACAGCATCCCCGCATCACCTTTTTGTTCCGCCGCATCAAACTCCTTGTTAAGCTTTCCTGAAAGCAGGGGGCAATGCAAGGAATGAAGCATGTCGATTGATCTTAAGCCACTGGAGATATCAGGCCGGGAAGTGCTCCCGCTGGTAGAAGGCGGCAAAGGCGTTGCTATAACGACCGGTCAGTGTTCCGGCGCCTGGGCGGCGGCAGGCGGTATTGGCACGTTCTCCGCAGTTAACGCGGACAGCATGGATGAAAACGGTAAAATCGTGCGCACCGTCTATCATGGCAGAAGCCGCAAGGCCCGCTTTGAGGAACTTGTTTCCCAGGCCATTGCCGGAGGAATCCAGCAGGCAGAAATCGCCCACGATGTTTCCGGAGGCAGGGGGCGTATTCACATGAATGTGCTGTGGGAGATGGCCGGCTCCGAACGTGTGCTGCATGGCGTACTCAAAGGCACCAGGGGCCTGGTCCACGGCGTAACCTGCGGCGCCGGCATGCCCTTCCGCCTGGCGCCCATTGCCGCCAGCTATGGCGTGCATTATTACCCAATTGTTTCATCCGCCCGCGCCTTTCGCGCCCTGTGGCTCCGATCCTACCGCAAGGTCCCCGAGTGGTTGGGCGGCGTTGTCTATGAAGACCCGTGGCTCGCCGGCGGCCATAACGGCCTTTCCAACACGGAAGACCCCGAAAAGCCAGGAGAGCCATATCCCAGAGTAGTTGAGCTGCGCCGGCACATGAACGCATTCGGGCTGCAACAAACGCCCATCATCATGGCGGGCGGCGTCTGGTTTCTGCGTGAATGGACAGACTGGCTGGATAATCCCGAAATAGGCCCCATCGCTTTTCAGTTCGGGACCCGCGCCCTGCTGACACAGGAAAGCCCCATCTCGGATGCATGGAAGAAAAAGCTGCTCACCCTGAAAAAGGGGGACGTTTTCCTGAACCATTACAGCCCGACCGGTTTCTACTCTTCGGCGGTGAACAATCAGTTCATTCAGGAATTACGGGAACGCAACGCCCGGCAGATAGCCTTTGTCGAGCACGCCACCGGAGACCACACGGCGGAATTCGTTTACGGCGTTCGCAACAAAAAAATATATTTAACCCCGCACGACAAGCAGCGCGCCCTGGCCTGGATAAAACAGGGCTTTTCCAAACCCAGGCCAACGCCGGAATCCACCCTGATTTTCGTTACGCCGGAGAAGGCGCTGGAAATCCGCAAGGATCAGCTTGACTGCATGGGCTGTCTGTCGCAGTGCCGGTTTTCCAACTGGGCCTGCAATGAACTTGGCACAACCGGCAAAAAGGCCGATCCCAGAAGCTTCTGCATCCAGAAAACGCTGCAGGAAATTGCCCATGGCGCCGACCCGGAGACACATCTGATGTTCTCCGGTCATGCTGCATACCGTTTCGCCGAAGATCCCTTCTATGCAAATGGATTCATTCCCACTGTGCGTCAGCTTGTCGAGCGCATCCATACCGGTGACTGAGCCTCACCCACCGTCATACTGCCTGAAGATGGATAACACATCCGACGTTCTGCAACTTCCGGCCGGAATTATGGAGATCGGCGACAATCAGGAGCTGAATACGGCCATGATTCAGCAGCTTGACACTGCCGCAACACACCTTTTACTGGATTCTATTCTCAAGATTGCCCTAAATGCACCAGCAACTGTCAAACTCAAGTCCGATGAGACGCGTGATTCCTGTTCTCATACTAGCCGGCGCAAAGGGCAGCACTGCCATATTTCCCGTCGTACATTTGTCTGCAGGGGTATCATTTGTGATGATTGACGCAGGCGCAAGAAAGGCCATCCACATTGGCAAGGTTCTGAAAAATGGTCCGAACTATACGGTGTGCAGGATTGAAGATGACAGCTGAGAACCAATTTCCACATCACTGTTTCCGCGAGTACGACATTCGCGGCATCGCCGGTACCGAGATTACGGAGGAGCTTGCCTGCCGCCTGGGCGCTGCCTATGCCGAAACACTGCCCGCTGATGAATCCCGTCCTGTTGTGATCGGCCGCGATGTGCGGCTATCAGGCCCAAAGCTGCAACAGGCCGTGATACGGGGGCTGCTGGATGCAGGTTGTGATGTGCTGGACATCGGCATGGTGCCAACGCCACTGGCCTATTTCACTGTCTTCAATCAGAACAGCGCCGGCTGCATCATGATCACGGCCAGCCACAACCCCGGCGAATACAATGGCTTCAAGCTGATGCGCGGGAAAAACAGCCTGCACGGCGAGGATATTCTGAAGATCAGGCGGCTCATACAACGCCCTGAGACCACCCCCGGCCAGACAGGCGGCAAGCGGGAAGAAATGGATATCAAGCCTGTTTACCATGATTTTATTGCCCGCGGCATTGTACTGCCGCGGCCGTTGAAGGTGGTGATTGATGCAGGTAACGGGCCGGCGGGCATCATCGCCGCCCCACTGTATCGTCAGCTGGGCTGTGAAGTGATTGAGCTGTTCTGTGAACCGGATGGAACGTTTCCCAATCATCACCCGGACCCAACGGTTGAAGCCAATATGCAGGACATTGCAAATACCGTACGGCAGCATAGTGCAGACATCGGCATTGCCTTTGACGGAGACGGCGACCGCATCGGTGTTGTTGATGAGCATGGCCTGATTATCTGGGGAGACATGCTCCTGCTGCTGCTCGCCCGCCAGCTACTCAAAGCAAGGCCTGGCAGCACGATTATCTCCGAGGTCAAATGTTCACAGCATATGTATGACGATATCGCCGCCCATGGCGGCAACGGCATTATGTGGCGTACGGGGCACTCGCCAATTAAGGCCAAGATGAGGGAGACCGGCGCGCTGCTGGCCGGAGAGATGAGCGGTCACATGTTTTTTGCCGACCACTACTATGGTTTTGATGATGCGATTTATGCCGGCGCCCGTCTCATGCAGATGCTGGCCGAGCAGGATCAGCCCCTCTCCGAACTGCTGGCAGACGTTCCACCATCAGTCGCCACGCCGGAGATACGCATTGATTGCAGCGATGAGCGCAAGTTTGCGCTGGTCGAGGAGGCCAGGGAGCACTTTGTCGGGCTTGGCTATGACATCATTGATGTGGACGGCATGCGGTTGAAATTCGATGACGGCTGGGCGCTGCTACGCGCCTCGAATACCCAACCCAGCCTCGTGTTGAGGTTTGAGGCCCCGGACGAAAAACGCATGGCCGAAATGCGGGAACTTGTAGAAGGCTGGCTGGAAAATAACCGCTAGTATAAACAACAGCGATTTACCCTGAAAATAAAATCTCCCATTCTCATGGCCGCATAAGACGATGGGCTAGAAGATTCTGAATATCACGGCGGCCATCAAGAATGGCGTGAACCAGCACATCACCACCACCCATCTGATAGATCATCCGCCACGGGCCATGAACAATCTCCCGGTAATGCAATGAATC
>CAYTFI010000188.1:0-3689 GCA_964437065.1 uncultured Zetaproteobacteria bacterium
CGTTGAACGCTGGCTGTCCTGACCGCTTTAAGCCCGGAACGAATCATCCTAGAAAAAGTAGTTGACAGCACGCAGATAGCGCAAGCTCTTGATTTGCCTGGCTATATGAAAAAAATGCTCATCACCAATAAGGTGACTCCGCATTTTTTCATTACACCCTTCAAATCAATATCTTACACTCTATACGCACTTCCAACTGCTCTTTCTAGGATCATTCCCGGCGGCCAAACAGGCGTTCAAGATCATTCAGCGACAGGCGAACATAGGTCGGTCTGCCATGATTGCACTGGGCGATATTGGGGGTCTGCTCCATTTCGCGCAGCAGCCCGTCCTGTTCCGCCGTTGACAACAGACGACCGGCCTTGATCGAGGCCTTGCAGGCGCGATTGCCCAACCAGCGCTCCAGCGCCCGCCCCAGACCGCTGCGATCGGCTTCCGCATCGGCGCCGATCAGCATGCAGGCGCTGGCAAGCTCGGCAGCCAGCTCCTGAACCGGTTCATCCGCCAGCATGGCGGGAATGCTGCGAATCAGAAACGACTCATCCCCGACCACTTCGATTTCCATGCCGAAGGCGTTCAGTTCATCGGCATGATCATGCAACCACGCAGCCATCTTGCCATCTGCAGTAAAGGCTTCCGGCGTTAACAGCATCTGGGCCGTCACGCCGCCCTTCGCCAGCTCGGCCTTAAGCCTTTCATATGTCATCCGCTCATGCGCCGCATGCTGATCAACCAGCAGAACGCCATCATGCGTCTGGGCGAGAATAAAACAGCGGTGGATTTGCGCCAGAGGCCGGCCCAAATCAAGCTCGCCTTCATGATGATACGGCGATTCAGATTCATGAACGGCGGGCGGCGTAAATAATATGCGCTGAACATCGCCCGGCACCGATGCGCCGCCGGCGCGGGGCACTGAAGGCGGCGCATATCCGCCCGAGCTGAAGCGCGGCATGCCGCCATGATCCGGTCTGGAGCGATCCAGGGCATGAAGCGCCTGATCCGTTGTCGTGGCGGCCGTTGACTGGCCCATGCGTTCAAGGCCGGCGCGCACGCAGGCGACAATGCCGGCGCGCACGGCCTGCGGGTATCTGAAACGCACCTCCCGCTTGGCCGGATGCACATTCACATCGACATCAACCGGATCAATCTCAAGACGCACCACCGCCGCCGGATAGCGATCATGAAACATCACATCGCGGTAACCGGCGCGCAGCGCAGCAATCAGCTGCTTGTCGCGAATCACGCGGCCATTGACCAGAAACGTCATGCGCGAGGAATTGCGATGATGAAAAGTTGGCAGCCCCAGATGAGCCGAGATCTGCATGCCTTCGTGGGCGATCGTTTGCTCTATGCTGTTGGCCGCAAATGCATCACCCATAATTGCCAACACCCGCGAGCGTTCATCCATAGATGTAAAATCAAAGCGCTTGCGCCCGTCCAGCTCCAGGCACATGGCGGCGGCCGGATTGGCCAGGGCCAGGGCGCGAAAAACCTCCACAATGGCTGCTTCCTCGGTTTTATCCGTGCGCATGAAATTCAGCCGCGCCGGCGTGTTGAGAAACAGATCAAGCACTTCAATGCGCGTGCCCGTGCGCTGCGCCGCCGGTCGCGCCACGGCCTCGCCGCCGCCATCAACGCGCACTTCCACGCCTTCGCCGCTTCCGGCCAGGCATGTCTGCAAGCGAAAGCGCGAAACAGAGGCGATTGACGGCAGCGCTTCGCCACGGAAGCCGTGACAGGCGATATGATGAAGATCCTCGGATGTTTCAATTTTGCTGGTGGCATGACGCTGCAAGGCCAGTTTAGCATCTTCTGCCGACATGCCGCAACCATCGTCTTCAACCTCAATGCGTTTTTTGCCCGCGCCGCTGATGCGCACGAAAATATGCGCCGCGCCGGCGTCAAGGGCGTTTTCAATCAACTCCTTGACTGCTGAGGCGGGGCGCTCAACAACTTCACCGGCGGCAATCTGGTTGGCCACCCGAGGCGAGAGGATATGGATCACAGACTCAGCCACTATAAACCGGAGCCTGTTCATCAGCATAAAACAGGATCATTGGCGTAAATCTGCGTTGATCTGTTGCAATAATCCAGATGTCTGAAATATCTCTGTCGCAGGAACCATGAAAATTTAGCCGTCGGATATTGGGATATTGGGGTTGACAGCCAGTCTGTCGATGACAATGCTTCACGCCGTCTTTCAAAGCGCCTTTTTCTTTTGCCGGGATGGTGAAACTGGTAGACACGATGGACTCAAAATCCATTGGCCTCGCGGCCGTGCCGGTTCGACTCCGGCTCCCGGTACCATACAAACATCCGAGCACATCCAGCACATGCTGTTAAGTGATATGTCCCCGGAATCCAAAAGATTAATTTATCTGCTCCAGCCAGCAGTCAGTCAGCCCGTGTTTGCCGCATGTCTTGTTCAAAGCGCGGGTCGCCGCCAGTCTGCTGGCATAATTTCCCATGCGAATCCGGTACCAGGGCTCCCCTTCCGCAATCGTTCTGACAATACGGGTTTCCGGCAGTTGAATATGGCTGATAAAGTTTTCCGCCCCGGCCCTTGAGTTAAAGGACGCGAGGTTAACGATCCATTTGTTCGCTTTCCTCGCGGCTGGCGCTTTGCCGCCAAGCACGATCGGCCTCATCTCCAGGGCGCCCCGAGTCGTGGCGACCAGCCGCCTGGATTTGCCGATATTCTCTTCGATAAGAATCTTCCAGGCATGCCCGGCGTCTTTTCGCACCAGATACAGGCGCTTGCGATTAACGGAGGCATAATTGCTTGATTGATAGCGTTGATTGAATTCAACCAGCATGGCCTCCCCCTGGGCGACAGAAACGGGATTGCGGATAATGGTGAAATCCGAGAGCTTCAGGCGTATAAATCGCTTGTTCCTGTTTACGCGGCGTTTGTAGCGCGACCATGCTGTGAGGTCTTTTCCCCCTGATTTGAAGGCGGGATGATAGTGGGAAAGATAAGCCTTCGTGTTTAGCGACTCCCAGTCCCTGCGCCAGCTGTTGATGGCTGAGCGAACACTCTTCAGCAGAGCCTGCTGATCGCCGCCAAAGGCGATGTTTTCCCCTACGATCACCCAACTGCGGCCAAGGCGGATATGCTTTGACATGGCCAGAAATCTCTTTTCAGACAGGGCGAAGCGCCCCTGCATGTCTTGCGCCGGAAGACGTCCGCTGTTGCTCGGACGGCCATACATCCAGACCCGGCCGCTCAGACCATGCAGCCGATCCAGAGCATTGGGGTAGTCGATGGGGAATGCAATTGAGCCGTATTTACGTTCCAGCTGATCATTCGATAAAATATCATTAAAATGATAAATCCCGTTCGGCGCGGCGCGAGCCCCAAACACCGGCTCATCGGCAATTCGTTTCAGCCTTCCATGCTTGTTGCGCTTAAAAACATATAAACGTGATTTGGCCTTATCAACCATAAATATGCTGGATATATTAGAAGCGACCTTTAACAGATCAAACGGATGATCAAGAGCCTTTATACGTTCAGTCTCAAGCCGTGCAGTCTCGCGGCGCTTAGCCTCAAGCCGTGCCGCCTCACGGCGCTTCGCCTCAAGCCGCTGCGCTTCAAGCCGTGCAGTCTCACGGCGCTTGGCCTCAAGTCGCTGTGCTTCAAGCAGTGCCCTCTCACGGCGCTTGGCCTCAAGTCGCTGCGCTTCAAG
>CAYTFI010000189.1:0-3669 GCA_964437065.1 uncultured Zetaproteobacteria bacterium
CAATGGGTGTTGCTTCACAAGGCGCGATAGCTCGTTCAACCACAGAGTGGAAAATTCCATGCAAACGCGTTGTTTGTTTCATGTTAATGAATGCGGACTGTCTTCAGGCTTGCGCCTTCGCCCCGATGGTCGGAAATCCCTGCGAGCCTGCCGGATGCGCGGCGCCACAGGATGGCCTGCATATTGCCATACTGTCGCTGCATCGGCTTTAGCGCATGGCCGCGTTGTTGAAGCGCTTCGGCCACGCTGCATGAAAATGCGTCCTGTTCGTGTTGCACGACATCGGGCAGGAACTGGTGGTGAAAGCGCGGGGCGTTGACCCATGATTCGGGAGATTGCTCATCCAGCATAAAACCAAGGCTCGCCAGCAGCAGCATGGAGATAATGCGCGAGCCGCCCGGCGTGCCGACGATGAACGTGCGCTTCGGGCCAACGACGAAGGTCGGCGTCATGCTTGAGAGCATGCGCTTGCCCGGCGCCACGGCATTGGCTTTGCCCTGCACCAGTCCGTAGGCGTTGGGCTGGCCGGGGCGGGTGGTGAAATCATCCATTTCATCATTGAGCAGAATACCGGTGGATGGCGAGACATAACCGGAACCGAAGCCGTAATTGATCGACAGGGTGGCTGAAACCATATTGCCTTCAGTGTCTATGATTGAGAAATGCGTCGTATCGGCGCCGTTGCCGGCTGGCTCGGAGAGCCCTTTCAGATTTTCGGACTTTGACGCCTTTTCCATGTCGATTCCGGCGCGCAATGCCTGCAAGCGTTTCACATCCAGATAGTTTTCCGGGATAGCGATGAAATCACTATCGCCCAGATACCGGTTGCGATCGCGATAGGCGCGTTTCATGGCTTCGATCAGCAGGTGAGTCCGGTCAGCTTTGCTCATTGATTTCAGATCATCATGTTTCAACTGGCCGAAAATATGCGCCAGCGTCAACCCGCCGGAGGAAGGCAGGGCGGCTGAAACAAAGTGGAATCCCTGCCAGTCGAATGCCACCGGTTGACGTTCAATGACCTTGTATGCGGCCAAATCTGCTTGCCGAATCAGGCCGCCATCCCGTTTCATGTCGGCGACCAGACGCCAGGCGGTTTCGCCGCGATAGAAATCCTCGGCCCCGCCTTTGGCAAAGCGTTCCAGAGTTTCGGCCAGAGCGGGCTGTTTAATGGTCTGAACCCCGGCAAAAATTTTCCGCGCCGGGGCATTAAAGGCCTTGCCGCGCCATTGAATCATTCGCTGCAGGCGCGGAGATGCTTCAAATCCGTTTTTCGCCAATGTTATAGCGGCTTGAGCAACCTGTTTTCGATTCAGCCTTCCATAGCGCGCAACCAGATGATCCACGCCGGCCGCCAACCCGGGCACGCCGGCCGACTGCGGCCCGTCGATGCTTGATTGCGCTTGATAGACCTCGCCCCTGCCGGCCAGCCCGGGCGATGTTTCACGCGCATCCAGCATCACATAGCGCTTCTCCCTGGCGATGTAGAGGAGAAAAAAACCGCCGCCGCCAAGGCCGGAGGAGCCAGGCTCCGCCACTCCCAGCGCCAGCGCCGTAGCCGCTGCCGCATCAAAGGCATTGCCGCCTTTTTGCAGTATTTCAATGCCGGCTTGCGCCGCCTGCGGTTGTGCGGCGACCACCATGCCGGAATCAGGTCCGGCGGCATGGACGGCCAAAGGCAATAGCAGGAGGATGAAAATCGCAAGTTTCACACGCAAGATTCTCGTTTCTGGGATGATGCTAACGCCCCGCCCGACGTAGTTCCGTCCAGCGCGATTGTTTCTGCTCCTCGCCAGCCCGAACAACGGTTGTGCGCCGCATCAAGGCATTGTGTTCATACTTTGATTCGATATGCACCTGATTCAGGCTAGACGATTCACAAGCAAATGTTTTCATCATGGCGGCGGCAAAGCTAACCTCTTCTATCCACCTCGGAGGAGGTGCGGGGTTATTTCGAGGGTCGGAGACGCTGCGCGGAAACAGGTAAATACACGGATGCGGCTCCTTAAAGCCAGCTTTCAATTTCGGACATGGCCTGCCCACCGAACCACATAACATATCCCAAACGATGAGCGCATCGACCTGTACTTTTCGATGTATGGTTTCCGCACCTAAACGCGTATGAATGCCGGACCAGACGTTGTGACGTGGGTTGGCGCCGGGATTCTGGCAAAGCGACCAGATCAGAAATTCATCTGCATGCGGCGGTCGTTCAAAAATATTCGTATTATTACCGTCAAGACAGCCCTTGGCCTCAATGACGCAGATGCAACCATTCGGCATGCGCACTTCGTAATCGTGGCGATCCGCCGAACCGCTAAACGTCCATGATGTAATGGCCCCGGATTTTTGCATCACATTCAGCTTGTCTCCAATGAACGCTCGTTTATCCGCCATTGAAGCCGCCTGTTGTCCCCTTAATCGTTCAATGGCCGCTCGCAACAGTCCGGAGCGCTCGAATTCCTCCCGACTTAGTCCATGCTCGCCGACGCCAAGCGCGCCTTCCACCAGTGCGTCAGCAAAATCCTGAATCCGTTTGCTTGTTTCAGCTGACAGCTGACAAGGTATAACGCTCTTCTGAGTCATGATGCCCCCACCTCTTTTCTATCATGGGTTCCAGTATCTGCCCGGCAAGCCAGCGCACCACACCAACGACAACGCCATCGCCACACAGATGGTAAGCATCATTGTAGCGATCGGGAAGCAGGTATGCGTCCGGGATGCCCATGAGCCTTGCTGCTTCACGGGCGCTCAGCAGCCTTATTCTTATCCTGTCCGGCTCAACGAACAGAACAAACTGACGGCTTGAACCTCCCCCCGGCGTGCGCAGGCAACCGGCGAGGCCGTCAAATCTGACTTCAAAGCGCTGAACCCTGTCGCCGTGTTCCATGCGCGTCCTGCGATACCCCATGCCGATGATGAGCCTGCACCCTGATTGCGCCAGTTTGGTCGCCTGCTCTACCTTGAAAGCATTCGACGGAGACATCTGCGCGAGCAGTTTTTGGGTGTCAGCCGCTGTACGCCATAGCTTTCCGGTGAGTTGTGCATCAATCATTCGCTCCAATCCGATGCAGCGAGGCGGCGGAGCAGGCAGCGGCAGCCATAACCAGTTTGCGCGAATATCCTGTGGGAGATTATCGTATGCTTTTAGAAGCGTGGGGGTTAGCCAACAATTAGCTGGCGCATTTTCACTGCTTACATCCAGTTTGGTTGCCACAATGAACAGTCGGGGTCTGGATTGCGGCGTGAAATAAGCGCCATCAATGACGAGAGCCCCCGCCTTATAGCCACCATCCATAAGCACGGACAACAAGTCCTGAAAATCTCCGCCATGATGCGAGGTGAGTAGGCCAGTAACATTTTCCAGCACCAGCGTGTCCGGCGCGCGCCCTTCATCGGATAGGTGCTGAATAATTCGCCAAAAACCCCAAAATGAACCACTGCGCTTTGCCGACAACCCTTTTCTGGCACCAGCCAAGGATAAATCCTGACAGGGGAAAGAGGCCCATGCAATGTCAGCTTTCGCCGGTATATTCGCGGAAGACAAATTCCACACATCGTCAACGGCCAGTTCGGCACTATCAGGAAAGTTCTTCCGGTAGCTGGCTGCTTTTTTTGGGCAAAAATCGTTGGCGAACAGGCACTGCCAACGCCCTCCTAAGCCGAGTCGGG
>CAYTFI010000190.1:0-3661 GCA_964437065.1 uncultured Zetaproteobacteria bacterium
ATCCTGCAAGTGATGGCGCAAACACAGGTCAAACCCCGCCCCGGCAGAGCCGAAATCAAACAGGATTGAGATTCAGGGAGACGACTCAGGCGCATGCGGCGTTTTCATCCCGTTATCCCGAAATGGAAAAATCGTTACATGGCAACTGCTGCCGGGGCTAACATTTTGATTGTTTTCTGCGTAACTACTCAGCGCACCCTTGATTTGCCCCTGTCTGCGTGCGACGCACAGGCAGGCCAGGAGTGCAGGAGCGCACTGCGCGTGTTTTCCTTGTTCTCGAATAAATCAAGGGCAATCTGGGCAGCTACGGGTACTTTTGAATAGGGGTGCTGAGTAGTTACTTTTCTGCAATACTTCGCCGCCATCGGCGGCAGTCGGCAACCATTACAGCATGGACGGGGCGGATACAGCATGGCAATGAAATATAAAACTGATGATTTGCGCATCTGCGGCATGAGCGAAATAGCGGCGCCGGAGATCGTGCACAGGGAATATCCGATCAACGAAAAGATTGCGCGGACGGTGCATGACTCTCGCCAGTCGATCCATGAAATTCTGCAGGGCGAGGATGATCGCGTGCTGGTGATTATCGGCCCATGTTCAATCCATAACCCTGTTGCGGCGCTTGAGTATGCGTCGCGCATTCAGGCCATGCGCGCCGAGCTTGGCAATGATCTGCTGATTGTAATGCGGGTGTATTTCGAGAAGCCTCGCACCACGGTGGGCTGGAAGGGCCTGATCAACGACCCGAATCTGGACAATACATTTGAAATCAATAAGGGAATCAGGCTGGCGCGCAAGCTGCTGCTTGATATCAATGGCATGGGCGTGCCCGCCGGCACCGAATTTCTTGATTTGATTACGCCGCAATATGTGGCCGATCTGGTCAGTTGGGGCGCCATTGGCGCACGCACGGCGGAGTCGCAGGGGCACAGGGAACTGGCCAGCGGCCTGTCATGCCCGGTTGGCTTCAAGAATGGCACTGATGGCGGTTTCCAGATCGCCATTGACGCCATTGGCGCCGCTCGCCATCCGCACGTGTTTATTTCCCTGACCAAGCAGGGCAAGTCGGCTATTTTTTCCACCTCCGGCAATGAAGATTGTCATATTATTCTGCGCGGCGGAAAAAGACCGAACTTTGATGCCGCCAGTATTGCGCAGGCTGTGGGCGAGCTGGAACGCGCCGGCGCCGACAGGCGTCTGATGGTGGATTGCAGCCATGCCAACAGCAGCAAGAAATTCGAACGACAGGTTGAGGTCGGCCATGATCTGGCCATGCAGATCGCCGGCGGCAACAAATATATTACCGGCATTATGATTGAAAGCCACTTGTATGAGGGACGTCAGAATGTCGTGGCGGGCGAACAGCCTGCGTACGGCATCAGTATCACCGACGCCTGTCTGGGCTGGGAAGCCTCTGAAGAATTGCTGCGCACTTTTGCCAAGGCAGTGCGCAAGCGCAGAGAATAGGCCTGCCTTTGGCGATGCCGATGTCCGGGAAAAGGCAAGTGTGGTGTCAATCTTGCTTGCGTGTCCGGATGGACTAAGCGCACGCGTTTAGCCCGCAGCATTCATGAATAATGCGGGGTCGGGAGTATCGCCAAATGGACGAGAGGAAACAAACAGTCAGAGAAGAATCAACGGATCTGGCGCTCCAGGCCCAACAGATAAAAGATGATCAGGCAAGATATCATCGGCTTCTCAATGCCATCCATGAGGTTTATTATCGCGCTGATATTGCAGGCAATATTACCGAAATAAGCCCGTCAATCGGCGCTGTAGCGGGATACGATCGTGATGAAATCACAGGCCGGCCAGCCTCCTTTCTGTATAAACGCCCCGAAGACAGCGCCCGCTTTCTTTCGCTGTTGCAGCGGCATGAATCTGTTTCAGACTTTGAATTCGAACTGTTGCACAAGGACGGGCATGCCATCCATGTATCCGCCAATGCGCATCTGATATTTGACGATGCACGAAATTGCACAGGCGTTGAAGGCTTGCTCCGCGATATTTCCGAGCGCGTCGGGCTGGAGACGCAGTTGCGCATTTTAAATGAAGAGCTTGAATCCCGCGTGGCAAAACGAACCGCCGATCTGGAAGCAAAAATACGCCAGTTGCAAACGTTGTCGCAAGCTGTGGAACAGTCGGCTGAGGGATTTATCATCACCGACTGTTCCGGCAAGGTGCAATATGTCAATCCGGCCTTTGAAAAAATTAATGGCTACAGCGCTGATGAAGTAATAGGGCGCACCCTGTCCATGCTTGACAGCGGCAAACATGATGCTGATTTTTTTCATCAGATATGGAGCGCGCTTCGCTCCGGTCGCGTCTGGGAAGGAACTATGATTAATCGGCGCAAGGATGGAAGCGAATACCCGGCGCTGATGACCATTGCGCCAATCAGGCATCATGATGTCATTGAACATTATGCAGCTATTCAGCAGGACATGTCTGAATACGAAAAGCTTGAGGCGCAATTTCGCCAGGCCCAAAAAATGGAAGAAATCGGCACTCTTGTCGGCGGCATCGCCCATGATTTCAATAATATGCTTGCCGGCTTGCTTATGCATTTGTACATGGCAAAAAAGAAAATTGCAAATACCGATCTGGTTCTGGATAAACTGAACAAGGCTGAAAAGTTGGGCTACCGGGCCTCCGAGATGATCAAGGGGCTATTAATATTTTCGCGCAATGATGAAAGTGAGAAAAAACCGCTGGTGCTCAATACCATGTTGCGCGATAGCATAAGCATGTTGCGGGTGTCGATCCCGGAGCATATCACATTAAGCCTGGATATCTGCGAAGAGAAATTTTCCGTCCATGGAGACGTCACCCAGCTACAGCAGGTATTGATGAATATGTTCAACAATGCGCGCGATGCGCTTGGCAACACTCCGGATGCAGGCATCCGCGTCAGCCTGGAACGTTTTGTAATTGATCAGTCCTTTGCCGATCGCCACCCGGACATTCATGAAGAGGCGCTGGCCAAATTAAGCATCAGCGATAATGGCTGTGGAATCCCGGAGGCGGTCATTTCCAGAATATTTGATCCGTTTTTCACCAGCAAGGCCGCCGGCCATGGAACAGGGCTTGGGCTTTCCATGGCGTATGGCTGCGTGCAGGGCCATGACGGCCTGCTGGAAGTTGAATCGACAGAGGGAACAGGCACGACATTTCACATCTATCTGCCATTGATTGAAGAGCAGCCATCTCTGATCTCCGCAACCGGTTTGCAGTCAACATATACAGGGCGCGGCGAACTGGTGCTCATTGCAGACGATAATCAGATCATACGGCAGGTGATTGTTGAGGCGCTGCGTTCATTGGATTACAAGGCTATTGCCGCTGCGGACGGTGCGGAGGCCATGCGTCTGTTCGAGCAACATCAGGACGAAATCAGGCTGGCCATCCTTGATATGGTCATGCCTCGCATGAGCGGTCGCGAAGTGGCGAGGCGAATGCGCCTGAGCATGCCTGATCTGCCCGTCATTTTTGCCACGGCCCATGATGAAGAAGAGAAAATTCGTGAAGTAAAGACATTTGAGAACAGCGCCTTGTACGAAAAACCATTCAAAATGAAAACACTGTCCCGAACAATTTCTGAACTGCTGGCGTAGTCAATCTGAACAGTCGCAGGAACATGGCGAACACCCAGGTTCAA
>CAYTFI010000191.1:0-3649 GCA_964437065.1 uncultured Zetaproteobacteria bacterium
GATCTTTTTTACTACGGATCTGGATGCCAGCCTTCTGCACCCGGCCGAGTTTCCATGGACACGAAACCTGATTGTCGCATCAAGTTTTGACCTGAGGCTTGGTGATACATGGCAAAAGGGTGCGCCGCCGTTTCGCAGCAACTACCAGAGCGCCACGTTTCTTAGCACCCAGCTTGCGCTGGGACCAGACCAGGGCGACCTGAATCAAACGGCGATTAACGCCAAAATCCAACCGCGTATCTTTGAAATTGGCCGCAAAGGTCCGGTGCCCATGCCGCCCATTGAACCGACCACCGAATCGGATTTCTATCCGGCTGGTCTTTCAACGCCGAAGATAGCTATCGCTCTGATGGTCATCGCGGTCATTCTGGCCATTATTCTGGCCCTGTTGTGGTCGAAAAATTATGGCGTAAGGCCAAGGGGCGTACTTTTTATCACTGGCAGTGTCATCTCAATCCTGGTCGTCATTATTCTTTTTCTTCCTTTCAAGGATTTAGCCTTTAAGGATATCGAACCGTTTTCCTGGACAGCAGGCATCAGTATCTGGCCAACTGAGATCATACGCCTTGTTTCAGCCCTGTTATGCGCCTATCTGATTTATCACGCCTGGCAGAGACAGAAGGAAAATATAGAGCATATTGACAGGGCGCTTGCGCCATCAACAAACAAGGCTGTTAAATCAATCTGGCAACAGCACTGGCGACAATACTGTGAAAAGCGGAAAGCCTCCGCTGACTGCTCATCGCTTCATTTAAATTACTGGCCTGCCATTCAGCGGGTTGCCTTCCCGTTTGTTGTTTTTGTTGTGTTCGGTATGGTAGTCATGCTCATCAATGGCTTTCCACATGTGCCTTACCGGGGGATGTTCAGTTTGATTGTTGACAAGGCCATGGTGATTATCTCCGTGTTCCTGTTGCTGTGCCTTATCGCGTTTGTTCTCGACTTCACATGGACTTCTCTTGCCTTTGTAGACCGGCTTACCAATTACGGCAATGACACATTAAGTGCACTGTGTATGCATGACAAAAGTACAGGCAGCCTGAAAGACGGACGCCTGATCATCCAGCTCATTGCCGAACGCACGGAGGCGGTCTCAAACCTTATCTATTACCCGATCCTGATCATTATCCTGCTGCTGGCCGCCCGCAGCAGATATTTCGATGCCTGGGATATGCCATACGGCCTGATCATCGTGATTTCAGCCAGTTTTCTGCTTACCGTAAGCTGCGCCATTGTGCTCCGGCGAAGGGCTGAGAAGTGCCGCAAGAAATTCATTGGCAACCTGAAGCGGTTTATGGTGATGTCGCAGGAACCAGATAGAAAGCAGAAAGATATCATGGCCTTTCTTGAATTCGCTAAAACGATGCATTATGGGGCATTCCGCCCTCTGGCCCGGCAACCGTGGATTCATGCCTTGACGCTCTTCCTTGGCGGCGGCGGGAGCCTGGTATTTCTACAGTACCTCTACCTGTTTGATTAGTGTTAACAGGCCCTAGGATGCGGGGCAGATCCCGTTGCTGTGTCAGTCTGACAGCAATGCGGCAATTTGGGACGGGTCCGGAGATGTTATAACCCCGCGTTCGGTGATCAGGGCCGTGACCAGCTCACGAGGCGTAACATCAAAGGCCGGATTGCGAATCTGTACGCCATCGGGCGCCCATGTGACATCGCCATAGCCGGTAACCTCACGTGCTGCGCGTTCCTCGATGGGGATGTCCGCACCTGTTGCGATTGACGTGTCAATCGTGGAAAGCGGGGCAGCGACATAAAACGGAATCCCATGCCGCTTTGCCAGCACGGCCACCATGTAGGTGCCGATCTTGTTGGCCACGTCGCCGTTGGCGGCAATCCGGTCAGCGCCGACGATGACCGCGCTGATTTTGCCTTCTTTCATCAGGTGGCCGGACATATTGTCACAGATCAGTGTGACCGGAATGCCCTCCTGCACCATTTCCCAGGCCGTCAGTCGCGCACCCTGCAAGAATGGCCTTGTTTCGTCGGCAATAACGGAGATGCGCTTTCCCGCCTCGGCAGCCGAGCGAATCACGCCAAGTGCCGTGCCGTGACCGGCTGTAGCCAGTGCGCCGGCATTGCAGTGTGTCAGCACCGTGTCGCCATCATGCAGCAGTTCGGCGCCGAGTCTGCCCATGTTTTTGCATGCCTGAATGTCTTCGGCGAGAATGTCGTGGGCTTCCTGCAGCAGCCGTCCGGCAATGTCTGACGGGTTCTGCCGGGGCAGCTTCTTCCAGCAATCCCGCATGCGCTGCAAGGCCCAGAACAGATTGACTGCCGTGGGTCTGCTTGCGGCCAGTGCATTAAACCCTACCTCAAGGCCCGCATCGAAAGCCTTCTGATCTGAATCGGCAAGCCGCAGCGCTTCGAGTGCTATGCCATAGGCGGCAGCGCAACCGATGGCCGGGGCACCGCGCACAACCATGTCGCGGATGCCTTCGGCGACCGTGGTGGCCGAGTCGTATGCCAGATATTGAAAGCGTTGCGGCAGTATGCGCTGGTCGATCATCTCCAGCCGGCCATCCTGCCAGCGCAGTGTTTCGACTTTCATCTTCGACAAATTACTCGCCTTCGAACTCGCAGAGCGTGAACACCTTGCGGCCTTTTTTCCGCAGGCACTCGGCACCGCCGATATCCGGCAGGTCGATCACAAAGCAGCATTCAATCAGCTTGCCGCCGATTTTCTCAATCAGGCTGGCCGCCGCCTCGGCCGTGCCTCCGGTGGCGATCAGATCATCCACCAGCAGGATTCTTTCACCTTTGTCGAAGGCATCGGCATGAATCTCGATACGGTCGCTGCCGTATTCCAGATCATAGTCATGGCCAATTGTTTCAGCCGGTAGCTTGCCCTTCTTGCGGATCGGAATAAAGCCGACTCCAAGCAGATAGGCCAGGGCCGAACCGATGATAAAGCCGCGAGCCTCGATGCCTACGACCTTGTCAATGCGCTTGCCGGTATAGCGATTGACCAGCTCATTGATCATCACGCGGTAGCCGACAGGGTCCTTGAGCAGGCTTGTAATGTCGCGGAACATGATGCCCTCATGCGGGTAATGCGGGATGGTGCGGATTCTCGATTTGATTGGCATGGCTGTTTCCTTTGAGCCGCTTGAAGGGTTTTGGGCTGTTGTAAAAAAACCAGCCGCCGCAGCTTATGCTGCCATCTTCCGGGCTTCAATGCTTCAGCATTGCTGGCTTCGCAACTATCGGGCATTATTTTTCTTCCACAGACTGGAGCGCAGCTTTCCCTTTCTGGCGCTTAATATGCAATATTGTGGAAAAGACATCCGCCTACAGGAGCGTAATATGTCGAACAACGATTACTCATATTGTGTTAGTTCTCCCGCTGCGCGGGAGAATGGCCGAGTTCAGCTCCATTGAACATTTGTCCTCCCGCTTTGCGTGAGAATAAATCGTTCAAGCGGAATCCTTTCAGGACTCCGCCCCCTTCGCCTCCCCAAAAGAAAATGCCTATGGCATCTCCTTTTGGAGAGAGGCGAGGTTCCGCTTAACTCGGCCATTATAATCTTGGAGTGAATCAAATATGACTGGTTTAGCAACTGGTATAATAGCTATCTTAGTTGGCGCTATAATTTTTTATCTCCGCTCTTGTATATCCCTTGCTCAAAATCAAAAA
>CAYTFI010000192.1:0-3608 GCA_964437065.1 uncultured Zetaproteobacteria bacterium
AGTCTTGTGAAGCAATGGGTGTTGCTTCACAAGGCGCGATAGTCCAATCAATCACGGGGTGGAAAAAATCATGCAGGCGCGTTGTTTGTTTCATGTTAACGCCTTCCCGCAGCTTTGCAGGGTCAGGATTGCAGTAATGGCCTTGTCAGACGCCTGCTTCCAGGAGTTCCTTGAGGTTGGCGAAGTCCATGTTCAGCTCGCGTTTGGCAATATGGCCGACAACCGGAGAGGCCACTTTGAAGAATCGACCGACATCAATGCTCAGCGTACGGTGAACCCGGGCGCCCTTGTCGCAGGATTCGAACTTCATTGAGGTGGACATCGGGAACGGGCCGGTGATGCTGCTGGCTTCCCAGTAGCTGCCGTCTTCGGCGCGCTTTGTCACTTCCCAGTCCTGCTCGATGACGCGGCCGAGGAATTTCTCTTTGACATGATAAATCGTGCCGACAGCCGGCGGCCCTTCGCTTTTCTGCTCGGATTCGAGCACCGATGTCTGCCACATCGGGTCGTTGTTGTTGTCATCGACAAAGGCAATCACCTTTTCGACGGGACAATTGATTTCAATACTTGCTTCCAGTTTGCTTAACGGCATTTTTCCCTCCCTGGTTTGTTACTGCCGCAACAGCTCGGTAATGCTTGTTTTGGCGCGGGTCTGCGCATCCACCCGCTTGACGATCACAGCGCAGTAGAGATTCGGGCCGCCGGATTTGCCCGGCATGGCGCCTGCAACCACGACAGAATATGGAGGCACTTCCCCATAACTGCTTTCGCCGCTTTCACGATCGTAAATGCGCGTGGACTTGCTGATGTACACCCCCATTGAAAGCACGCTTCCCTCGCGCACCACCACGCCTTCGACCACTTCCGAGCGCGCGCCGATAAAGCAGTTGTCCTCAATAATCGTGGGCGTTGCCTGCAATGGCTCCAGCACGCCGCCGATGCCGACGCCGCCCGAGAGATGCACATTCTTGCCAATCTGGGCGCAGGAGCCGACCGTGGCCCAGGTGTCAACCATGGTTCCCTCATCAACATAAGCGCCGATATTTACATAGGAAGGCATCAGCACAACCTTTGGCGCGATATAGGCGCCCTTGCGCACCGTGGCCGGCGGCACGACGCGCATGCCGCCCTTGCGGAACATATCTTCGCCCCAGTTGGCGAATTTCTGCGGCACTTTGTCAAAATAACTGGTGTTGCCCGCTCGAATGACCGAATTATCGCGCAGCTTGAAATAGAGCAGCACGGCTTTTTTCAGCCATTCCTGCGTCACCCAGTCGCCACTGGCGTTTTTTTCAGCCACGCGCACGCCGCCGTCGTCCAGCAACTGGATGCTGCGCTCAACAGCATCGCGCGCATCAGCCGGGGCCGAACGCATATCCCAGTCGGCCCTTGTCGCCCATGCGGTTTCAATGGTTTTCTGTAAATGATTCACCTGAACCTCCTTTTTTCGCCGCCGCCCCGCCGCTCAGGAATTGCATCGCCATGCATATTGCCTGTTTCATGTTCGCTATGGCAATCGAGCATGATCTCCTGCGCACGCTCATGGCTGAGAAATTCGATATTGGACATGCTCAGTCCGTAGGCGCCAGCCAGGCCGAAGACGGCGATATCGCCGATGTCAGCAGCCTCCACATCCACATCATTGGCCAGCTTGTCCGCCCCCGTGCACAGCGGGCCGCCGAAGTAAACCGATTCGGCCCGCACGCACTCCTGCCCGTTGAACAGCCGCTCCCTGCCCATGCGTACAATGGCCAGCGGATGGTTAATCGTCAACGCCGCAGGCCGCCTGAAATTGTTAATGCCGCCGGCGCAAATAACCTGCTTTTTACCACGGCTTTCCTTGATATCGAGAATTTCGGTGCAGAACCAGCCGCAATCGGCAGCCAGATAGCGACCCAGTTCCAGGAAAAACGTGCGTCCGCCAAAGCCGTGCGCATCAATCAATGCCGTCAGTCCGTCGGCATAGGCCTGCGGATCAAAATCAAGGCCCGTCTCGAGATAGTCCACGCCGAAGCCGCCGCCAAAATCTATGATGTCGCATAATGTGCCGGCATGGTTGCGTTCGATCTGCTGCGCCATGTCGAACACCAGTTCGCAATTTTTCAGCAGATCGTCAACCCTGAGCACGCCGGATGCGGCATAGACGTGCAGGCCGCGAAAGTTAAGCGCCTTCAGCGCCAGAATCTGCGGCAGAACATCGGCCAGTTTCTCTTCATCAACGCCGAACTTTTTGGAGCCGCCGGAAAAGCTGGCCTGCGCCTCATGAATATCAAAGTCCGCATTGATCCGCAGCAGGATATCCTGGCTTTTGCCATGCCCGGCGCAGATGGCGTTCAGGCGGTGCGCCTCGGCCAGCGATTCAATATGAACGGTGCGGATGCCATGCTCAATCGCCCAGCGCAACTCCTCCGGCGATTTGCCGGGGCCGGTGTAAATCAGCTGCGCCGGCTCGAATCCCGCCGCAACCGCTTTTTTCGCTTCGCCAAGGCTGGCGATTTCAATGCCTCTGGCGCCGCCGCGCAGTGCGGCGGCGAGAAATTTTGCATGCGGGTTGGCCTTCATGGCATAAAATATTTCCACGCCCGCCGGCATCATCCCGGCCAGCATGGATATTTTCCGCCGCATGGGCGCCGTATCATAGAGATAGCAATTCAGCGTGCCGCCGTCGGCGGCCAGTTGACGCAATCGTGTTTCTACATGTGCCGGAATCTGCATGCTTACACTCTGACTGCGCGCAGGCGAAGTGCAAGCTCGGCGGCCTTTTTCGGCCCGTCGACAAGGGCGGCGCGCACGAAACCGCGACCGGGGTTGACGCCGTTGTCATCCGTGGCGCCAAGATAAGAGCCCGGCAACAGCTTTACGGCCTGCTGCCGGCAGGCGGCCAGAGCGAAAGACTCATCATGCTCAACCGGCAGCCAGGCAAAGAAGGCTCCGGCGGGAATCTGCCGCCCGTCGTAATTGCTGTAAAATGCCTCAAGGCTTTGACGATAAACATCCAGATTCCGCGCCACATGCCGCTCATCCGACCATGCCGCCGCCGCTACATGTTGCAGCGGCAATGGCGTCGCCGGGCCGGTGTAGCTGCGCAGTCTGGCAAATCTTGCGATGAGCTGCGCATCGCCGGCGATCAGGCCGGAGCGCAGGCCGGGCAGGGCCGAGCGCTTGGACAGTGAATTCATCACCAGGCAGCGGCTGAACCCCTCGCGCCCCAGCGCCTCTGCGGCCTGAAGCAGGCCGATCGGCCTTTCCTGCCAGTAGATCTCCGAATAGCACTCGTCGGAAACCACATTAAAATCGTATTGATCAGCCAGCGCCAGCAAGCGGGCGAAATAGTTCTGATCGGCAACCCAGCCGGTCGGATTGGATGGCGAGCAGACATAAACCAGCGCGGTGTCGGCCCAGACCGACTCCGGCGCGGCATCCAGATCGGGAGCGAATCCGCTGGCCGCCGTGCAGGGCAGATAAAAGGGACGGGCGCCGGCGGTGATCGCTGCGCCGAGGTAGATTTGATACATCGGATTCGGCATCAGCACAAAGGGCTTGTTTTTCGCTTCAGGGTTGACCAGCGCATGCGCTACGGCAAACAGCGCTTCGCGCGTGCCGTTGGC
>CAYTFI010000193.1:0-3602 GCA_964437065.1 uncultured Zetaproteobacteria bacterium
CAATGGGTGTTGCTTCACAAGGCGCGATAGCTCGTTCAACCACAGGGTGGAAAAATCATGCAGGCCTGTCTGCGTGCGTTCACGCACAGGCAGGCGCGTTGTTTGTTTCATGTTAATTTACCCGCAAAGCTAACCGGCCGCCGGAGTTCCCCCTCTCCCTCAATCCCTCTCCGGCGGCCGGTTCCGCTAAAACTGTTAGCGCGATGACAATTCGATTTGATATCAAGAAGGAGACTGTGATGAATTTCCGAGCTATGAATACAGGGCTGATTGCAGGATGCGCTTTGTTTGCGGCCGTTTCCGTTGCTGCAGCGCATGATCAGGTCCCGACGATTACCGAAGAGGATATTGAATATTCACCGGAAGAGCAGGTCGTGCATGTTGGTCAGACGATTCGCCTGATCAACAAGGATCCTTTCGAGCATAAATCACGTGTCACGGAACTGCTTGCCGGCGGCGGTCCGGGCTATATTGCGCTCAGGGATCATGTCGAACAACCGGAAACCTCATATGCTTTCAAACTGGACAGGCCCGGCACTTATGAAATTCGCTGTTTGCTGCACGATGGCATGACTGCCGCTATCAAAGCTGTTAAGTAGCCCTCGGTAATCACCACCGAACATTTCCAGCCATTGTCTCAATTCCACTTGTCTGCGACGGGTGGAAAAAACCAAAGTCAAACTCTTCCATGGCCATGAAATTGCCTGATTATGACAGGCGATAGCGGCGGGAGGTTGCCCGGTTCAGGCCAAGACGTAGCATGGCGGGATTATATTTGTTGAACAAGGGATGACCGATGAGCCAGCATGAGCTAGCCAAGACCTATGATCCGCAGGCGGTTGAGCCTGCTATTAATGAACAGTGGCTGAATTCGGATGCTTTCAGCCCCAAATGCGCCGGGCGGAGCGGGGAAAACTACTGCATTGTCATTCCGCCGCCGAATGTGACCGGCAGTCTGCATATGGGCCATGCCTTCACCTTCACCATTCAGGATACACTGATTCGCTGGCAGCGTATGCAGGGCAAATCCACCCTTTGGCAGCCGGGCACCGATCATGCCGGCATTGCGACGCAAATGGTTGTTGAGCGGATTCTGGACAAGGAGGGCGTTCATCGCCGTGATCTGGGGCGTGAGCGCTTCCTTGACCGGGTGTGGGAGTGGAAAGAGCGCTCGGGCGGTACGATTGTCAACCAGCTCAAGCGGCTTGGTGCCTCCTGCGACTGGTCGCGGGAGCGCTTTACGCTCGATGAGGGGCTTTCCAAAGCTGTCAGGGAAGTGTTTGTCCGCCTGTACGAAGAGGGCCTGATTTATCGGGGCAAGCGCCTGGTCAACTGGGACCCTGTGCTGGAAACGGCGGTATCCGATCTGGAAGTGACGCATGATGAAGAGCAGGGGCATTTCTGGCATATGTGTTATCCGCATGCCGATGAACCGTCGAAGCATGTGATTGTCGCAACCACGCGCCCGGAAACCATGTTCGGCGATGCGGCAGTGGCTGTGCATCCTGATGATGAGCGCTACCGGGATTTGATTGGCAGGGAGCTGACCCTGCCGCTGACCGGTCGCACCATTCCGGTGATTGCCGACGCCTATGTCGATCCTGAGTTCGGCACCGGCTGCGTCAAGATTACGCCGGCGCATGATTTTAACGATTATGAGATCGGCAAGCGCCATGGCCTGCCGCTGATCAACATCCTAACTCCGCAGGCGCACATGCTCGATTGTGATCAGGTGCCGGAGAAATATCATGGCATGGAGCGCTATGAGGCGCGGGAGTTCGTGGTCGCCGATCTTGCTACCGAGGGCCTGTTGTACAAGGTGGAAGAGCACACGCATCAAATAGGGCGGGGGGATCGCTCGCACGCCGTGCTGGAGCCGTATCTGACCGATCAGTGGTATGTTGATATCAAGCCGCTGGCTGAACCGGCCATCAAAGCTGTGGAAGACGGCGACATCCGCTTTATCCCGCAATACTGGGAAAAGACCTATTTCGAATGGATGCGTAATATTCAGGACTGGTGCATTTCGCGTCAGTTGTGGTGGGGACACCGGATTCCGGCCTGGTATTGCGCCGATTGCGAGCATATTACCGTCAGCCGCGAAACTCCTGAATGCTGCGAGGGCTGCGGCTCGTCCGCCGTGCGTCAGGATGAAGATGTGCTTGATACATGGTTTTCTTCAGGCCTGTGGCCGTTTTCAACACTCGGCTGGCCGGAAAAAACCGACGAGATGGATAGATTTTATCCGACCAATGTATTGGTGACCGGCTTTGATATTATCTTCTTCTGGGTGGCTCGCATGATCATGATGGGGCTGAAATTCACTGGCGAGGCGCCGTTCAGGGATGTCTATATTCATGCCCTGATCCGTGACGCGCAGGGCCAGAAGATGTCCAAATCCAAGGGCAATGTCATCGATCCGCTGGAGATGTCCGGCAAATATGGCGCGGACGCCCTGCGCTTTACGCTGGCGCATATGGCCACGCCGGGTCGTGATGTGAAGCTGGATGAAAGGCGTATCGAATCAAACCGCAATTTCATGAACAAAATCTGGAATGCGGCGCGATTTGTGTTTATGAACAGAGGCGATGCGTCTCCTGATTCCGGCCTGCGTCCAACTCTGGACGTGAACAGGTGGATTATTTCGGAACTGGATGCAGTGACGGTGGACGTTAACGCAGCCATTGCAGAATACCGTTTTAATGAGGCGGCGGCGGCAATGTACAATTTCATCTGGGGCAGCTATTGCGACTGGTATATTGAGGCTGCCAAGGTGTCGCTCTATGGCGAGAATGAGGCGGCCAGGGCGGAAACCCGGGTGGTGATGCTGACGGCGCTGGAGGGCTGGTTGCGATTGCTGCACCCGGTCTGCCCCTATATCACTGAAACATTGTGGCAGAGCCTGCACGGGGCCGATGCGCGTCTGATCACTGATCATGCCCATGTGGTGCGTGCGCATCATGATGCGCACGCCGTTCGTCGCATGCGCAGGGTCATCGAGGTGGTGTCGGCGATTCGCTCGATTCGCGGTGAAATGAACGTCAATCCGGGCAAGCGCCTTGAGGCGGTGATTGCCTGCGACGGCGAGGTCAAAGACGATCTGATCATGCAGGAATCCCTGATGAAGAGCCTGGCTCGCCTGCAGGCGATAAAGTGGCTGGATGCCGATGCGGAAGTTGCAGATGCCGCCATCGCGCCGCTGCCCGACGCGAGGGTGTTTCTGCCCCTCGCCGGCTTGATCAATGTTGATGAGGAGATGGCCCGGTTGAAGAAAAATATTGCCCGGCTGGATAAGGAGATTGGTCAATGTGAGCGCAAGCTGGGCAATCCGAAGTTTCTGGGCAATGCGCCGGAGGCCGTGGTAGCCAAGGTTCGGAATGATCTCGATGAAGGCATGGCGAAACGTGAAGAGATGATGGCCGGGATGAAAAGGCTGGGCGCAATGATTTAACTTCCAACTGCTTTTTCCAGGATGATGCGAAAGATGTGTTATGGATCGACGGTGGAGAAATCAAATGCCGGGGATTATGCTTCGCGCCAAATTATTTCCCGGAATATATTATTAGTAACCTGGGCTAAAAGGCAATCACCATGGACATTGA
>CAYTFI010000194.1:0-3598 GCA_964437065.1 uncultured Zetaproteobacteria bacterium
TATTTTACGGTGATGTGAATCGTGCGGCTGAAAACCTTGCCATAGGACATGTGATGGCCATCAGCAAACTGAAGCGTGAGCGTGTGCTTTCCCGGCGCCAGATCAATATCTGCTGCGCTTTTCCCCTTGCCGAAATGGAGGCGCCGGGCATCTTTGGGAACCACGCTGGTTTCGGGGATATAGGCGCCATCAATGATCAGGTGGTGGTGTCCGGTTCCATCAATTAACTCGCCTGCCTTATGCACTTTCATATCATATATTCCCATCTCTATATGCACTTTGCCCGATATTATCGATCCATCTTTCGGGCTTAAAAAAAAGGGCCCGGCCAGATGGCTGGCATGAGAACAGGATTTGGCTGCTGCATCCCTGTGATGGCATGGATTAACCTCGCCTTTATGTTCCATATGGCCAGCTTGCACGACAGAAGCCATAAGCAACATGGCGCAGGCAGTGAAAATCGTGGTTAATAATTGTTTCATCAAATACTCCTTATCACTCTCTTTGCAGTTAAATTCCTATAGTGCTGTAAATGTGTTAAAGGCGTCTGGCCGACAGACTCCTAGGCTGGATTTGGTGTTACGACGCATCAAAAAGCAGGGAAAGAGCAGATGGCCGAGTACGATATTAGCCTGACAAAGGATCATGTGGAAGGACTTTTAACAAACGACGATTGATTGAGGAATCAACAGGATTGTCATGGCGGCCCGGATTGCCCTGATCTGAGTGGTTGCCGGTGCGTTGCGACTATTCTCCGTACTGCTGACAAAATGCAGTGATAAAATTATCCAGCAGATCAGCAGGCAAGGCATTGACGCCTGCTGCCGCCTTGCGGCCGCCGCCGGTCGGGAACTGCATGCACAGAGCGTCCGCGCCGTTTTTGTTGGCCAGCGGCGCTCTCACGCTGACCCGGTAATTGCCATCCGGAAGCTCGGTGATCAAGGCATGGGCGCAGGCGGGCGCGGCGCGCGCAAGCTCATTGCCGAACACGCCGGAAACGCGTCGCGTCCAGGGTGCATCCGGCAGCATGATCACCCTGATGCCATGCCCCTCGATTTCGGCAGGCAATTGACGCGCCCGGCTGATGTCGGATGAATACCCCTCTTCCAGCTGTCGAAAGGCAGCCGACTCGGCAATAAACCCAAACGGGTCGGCAAACGGGCTTATCTCCCGATACAGGGCATCCGGGGCAAAGTGGAGATCATCCGTGCTCAGGCCATAACCGTTGTAATTAACCAGCGTGCCCAGGCGTTCGAGCTGCATCATCTGCAACTCGCCCAGATTCAGCGGCGCAGCCGCCGTGCGCGCCGAGGCAAACAGGTTGTCGCCGAACGCCGCCGCCACAGCCCAGGGCAAATGCTGTCCGCCAAGAAAATCATTCACCAGCAGACTGGTGCAGACATCGGCGTCCGTATTAATATGGGCGTCAAGCAGATCCGATGCGGGAATTTCGCCCGGATAGTGGTGATCGAAGTATTGCACGCAGGCGCCGGCATCCAGCAGCCGCGCCAGCCCGTCGCGATTCTTGTCCAGCGATATATCGAGCACTGTCACCCGGTCTCCCTCATTCGCATCAACGCGCCTAAGCAATGAAATATCGCGTTTTACGCCGGTCACCAACCCGGCCTGACATGGGGCGGCCAGACGCAATTGATGCAGGGCGCAAATGCCATCCGCATCGCCGTTAAAGACATCGATATTGCGCATTGTTCGCCCTCCTCCCTTATTCTTCGCGCCTTTATGACTTCATAGCAAAATATTCTGTGCGTTATTATATTTGAACAAAGCGGGCTAATAACCCACCGGAACCAGCATCATGGCGTATTCCTGATTCTCCGTGACCGCTCTGGCCGGTTCACCGGGCCGCCATTGCTGGAAACGCAGCTGAATCGCCAGCCTGTTTCCCGAAACATTGGGGATTATGCCATTGGCTACTGCCGATGATGACAGCCCGATAACGAGCAGGCCATATGATGTCCCGCGCTCGGGCGTTATGGTTCCATTGCCGCGAATGGCGCTGCGCTTCTCCCAGCCGACATAGTCATTGAACATCTGATCAAGGCTTAAGATGGCCTCGTAAAGCGGCTTGACGCCCTGATGCAAAGGTTGCGTGCGCGCCCTGGAATTTTGCCACAACACATTGATGCTCTGTTGCAGGCCCAGCTTGTGTGCCAGCCAGTCCTGCTTTTTCTGGGCATTGAGGTATGCATTCAGAAGGGCGTCGCGGGCCAGAAAATCGGTCGCCTGCGGCAGACCGCCCTGCATCATTTCAATATGCGCCTGAATATCGTTGCAGGCGCGTTGTATGTCTTTGGCATAATGGGGAATATCCCCCGACAGCTTTTTCAAATGCGCCTGCATGTCCGCAAACAGACCGATCATTTCCGGCAAGACCGCTTTGCGCCCCTGATCGCCCAACAATATACCGTGCAGATCGCAGGCCGCATGCAGCCAGTTGCGACCCTGCTGCCGGAGGCGGGCTGTTTCGAGGCAGGCCAGCGTATCCCTCAGTTCGATAAAGGCGCGCATGCGAGGACTCAGGGCAAATGAAAATCGAATCAGATCAGTCAGGGCTGGGCTCCTGTTGCAACAAGGCTCCGGCCGGATCAATACGCCAGACTTGCCCGACCGCCGGATGCCAATCCTGCCAGCGATTAGCGGCTACGACTATGATGCTTTCACCTTGCTCCGCCCACTCGGCGATATCGGCGCAAACGGCCCTGGCCTCCGCCTCCGGCAAAGAGGCGACAGGGTTATCCAGCAACGCCAGGGCCGGCGAGGCCAGTACCATGCCGGCCAGAGAGAGGCGCACCGCCTGCAAGCGGTTGATGTCCTTCATCTCGGCGTCGAGCCCTAAATCGCCGATTTTCCAATGCCTCAGGACATCTTTCATTGCAGTCGCAGAGGGACTGCGTTGCAACCCAAAAGCCAGCTCCTCGGCGACGCACTGACCAAGCCAGACAGGCGGCCAGCGGTCAAAATACATGCGGACTGCATGCTCGGATCGGGGGGCGGATACGGATGCGCCATTGATCGTCACGGTCAGCCCGGCAGGAAGCCCGGCCAGCCCGGCCATGCGCTTTAACCACAGGCTCTTGCCACTGCCGACCGCGCCTCTTAGCTGAACAATTTCACCGGCCTCGGCATACAGCGCATGCCCTGAAAACCTGATCTCAAGGCGGTAGGAAGTTGGGCTGGTTTTTGTGGGTTTCACAATAGGCATCTCAGACAGGCAGAGTTATGGTGCTGATTATCAGTTACGGCCTTCTGGAGCGGATGGCGGGAATCGAACCCGCATTATCAGCTTGGGAAGCTGCTTTCCTGCCACTGGAAGACACCCGCTAATTCATCAAGGAATGTGGAACGGATTGTGGTCTTTCTCCTATAAAATGCAACCTGTATGCAAATTCCGGTAAATAATTGTCCTCACCGGACTCTTCTATTCTGGCACATTGCGATACCGTACGTGAGCGGAACGAACCACCCAATTACCCTGGAAACCTCAGTTGACAAACACATTTCGAAATATCATGCGCATATCATCCTAGAAAAAGCAGTTGATAGCACGCAGATAGCGCAAGCTCTTGATTTGCCTGGC
>CAYTFI010000195.1:0-3568 GCA_964437065.1 uncultured Zetaproteobacteria bacterium
AAGATATGGATTTGAAGGGCGTAACGGAAAAAATCGCTGTCACCTTACTGATGATAAGAGTTTTTCCGTTTAGCAAAGCAAATCAAGAGCTTGCGCCATGTGGGTGCTTCCAACTGAGGAATCTAGGTTCATGGCTGCAGGCCCCGGCTATCGGCCTTCAGCCGGATCGAGCCTGGCTTGCCTTTTCCGCCGCATCTCGCAGGGCGCTAAAGGTGAACGGCTTGGCAAGGAAGCTGTCCGGCGCCGTTTCGCCTGAAGGGATCAGGGCGCTGTCGGCATTATAGCCGGACGTCATCACCACGTAGATGTCCGGTCGAATTTCCCGCAATCCGGCCAGGCATTCCATGCCATCCATGCCAGGCATGGTGACATCCAGAAGCACCCAGTCAAACGTCTGATCATCGGCAAAAATTCTTATCGCCTCCAGACCATCCCCGGCTGTCGCTGTTGTTATGCCCAGTCTTTCCAGCATTCTATCCGCCACCTGCAACACGCCGGGTTCGTCATCCACCAGCAATACGCGACCCGAGAAGCGGGCGCTATCTTCAAGCTTTTCTTCAACCTCCGCCTTTTCAACGCTTCCAGCGCTGCATGGAAACCAGACGCTCATGCGCGTGCCGGAACCCGGCCTGCTGTCCACTTCCAGTCCGGCGCCGTGCGAGCCCAGGATGCCGAGGATCGCACTCAGGCCAAGGCCGCGACCGGTAAATTTAGTGGTGAAAAAAGGATCAAACATATGCTCAAGCGTCTTCGCATCCATGCCGACGCCATTGTCCTCAATGCCGAGCACAGCATAACAACCCGGCTTTAATTCAGCGCCAAAAAAGCGCTCCGGCTCACTCTGATCAAGATGCCGGCGCTTTACTGAAACATGGATTTCGCCATGCATGTCCGAACCGATCGCTTCCGATGCGTTGATAACAAGATTCAGCAACACCTGTGAGGCCTGAGAGCGGTCAGCGTCTATTGCCGTCGGTTTTTGATCATAATGAAACTGCAGGGAAATATGCTTGCCGATCGAAACATCAAGCAGCGACCGCATCTCTTCCACCAGATCACGGATATAGAAAGTTTCAGTTTTCAACAGCCCTCTGCCCGAATAGGCAAGCATCTGCCGACACAGTTCTGTCGCCTCCTGCGCGGCGGTATTGATCGAGGTTAGCGAAACCTTCACCGGCTCCGACAGGTTCTCCTCCAGCATGGCCAGATCGATATTTCCCTGGATAGTTGTCAGCAGGTTGTTGAAGTCATGCGCGATGCCTCCGGCCATCACGCCCATCGCCTCCAGTCGCTGGGCATGATGAAACTGCAGTTCAAGAGATTTGTTTTTCTCTTCCGCCGCCAGCCTTCCGGTGATGTCGATGGCGAAGCCGACCAGTCCCGCGGGCGCACCGTCAGGGTCGGTCAGTTTAACCTTGATCATATCGAATGCCCGTTGCCTGCCATCGGCGCACTGGAGAACCTCGCGAAAATAATATGCGTCATCTCCGTCAAGACAGGCGCGATCAGAGAGCAGCGATTTTGCCGCCAGTTCATCCGACATCAGGGTGCTGTAATCCTCTGTCTGCTGCGCCTTTTTTTCTTCAATGCCGCTCCACGCCACCCATGCCCTGTTCAAAAACTGAATATGGCGACGGGTATCCACCATCCAGATGCCGATGGGGGAGTGGTCGAGCACCACCTGCATCCGATTCTGTTGACTTTCCAGCCTGCGGTAGGAGTCATCCAGCAATGCCTTCCGGATCTCAAGTTGTGATTGATAGATATGGGCGAACGCCCAGAAAAAAAGCACGATGGCAACAAGGCAGAGCAACTGGGGGACAGAATAGGGGGTCTTGACCAGCGCAAACACCTGCAACAATGCGGCTACGACAATCTCCGACACCAGCAGAGCGACCCAGAAACGCGCTTTTCTCACACGATGCACGAAATAGGCCACAAAAGGAAACCCGGCCACCCAGAAGGCCCCGGTGTTTTCAATGCTCTGAAAAAATATCAGCGCAGAGAACAAAACAACTGCCGCAGCCATCAGCATATTCTCGATGCTGGCAAGATCAGCGCCCCGGCGAATGCGCCGACAGGAAGCAAGCATGATCATGGCGAGAACCGCTTCGATGGACGAAAGCGTATAACAGCAGTCCTCAAGCAGATGCACGCAAATGAATACTGCAAGCGAAATGCCGCTGACCAGATGCACCCAGACGAACACCTGACGGCGATCTTCAAATACCGAACCGGCTATCATGGCTATTTTCTAACCTCAATGGCTGCATCCGGCAAGCCCGGGCTCATGCCGCGTCAATGCGCCTGGCGCAGCATGAGTCGGCGACTCGCTGCATCCGGTTCGTATATTGGCGGAGGCAACCCAATGATGCGGTGAACAGGAAATCCGCTATCATGCCCCTCGCATTTATGGAGGTCTTGTCATGGCATTAACGGGAAACATGGTTATCGGTCAATCCGGCGGGCCGACAGCAGTGATTAACCAGTCGCTGGTGGGCGCAGTGCTGGCTGCACGCAGTCATGCGAATATCACCGGCGTGCTCGGCGCCCGTCATGGCATTGCCGGTATTATGAATGAGGATTTTATTGATCTCACCACTCAGAGTCAGGATGAGTTGGAGATTCTTGCGACAACGCCAGCGGCCGGGCTGGGCTCAGTGCGTTTGAAGCCGGGGCGGGCCGAGTGCGAGCGCGTATTTGAAGTGTTCAAAAGGCATGATGTGCGTTACTTCTTTTATATCGGCGGCAACGATTCAGCCGAAACCGCCCACATTATTGCCGAAATGGCCCGTGAGGCCGATTATGAGTTTTGCACCGTCCATATCCCCAAAACCATTGATAACGACCTGAAAGTGACCGATCATTGTCCCGGTTACGCCTCGGCGGCAAGATTTGTGGCGCTGGCCTTTATGGGCGACGACCGTGATAACGCCGCGCTGTCAGGCATAAAAATCAATGTGGTGATGGGTCGTGATGCAGGGTTTTTAACCGCTGCGTCGGCCCTGGCCCGCCATAGTGAGGGGGCCGGCCCGCATTTGATCTATCTGCCGGAGCGCACTTTTGATGTGGCGCAGTTTCAGGCGGATGTAAAAGCTGTTGCAGCCAAACAGGGGCGTTGCCTGATCGCAGTGTCGGAGGGCATTGCCAATGCCGATGGCGCTCCGGTGATGACTTCGGGCGAGCGCGACAGCCATGGCAACCTGCAACTCTCCGGCACCGGGGCTCTGGGAGATTTTCTATCGGCCAAAGTCAAGGAGGCGTATGCAGGAGAAGCCGTGCGCGTGCGCGCTGACACCTTTGGCTATTTACAGCGCAGTTTTCCGACTGTTATTTCTGAAGTGGATGCAAAAGAGGCGCGCATGGTGGGCGCATTCGGCGTCAATCATGCGGTTAACACTGCGCAGCCCGGTTCGGTGGCGATTCGAAGGCTTTCCAGCATTCCCTATGAGAGCGAATGTTTTATCACGCCGCTTTCATCCGTGGCGCGCGAGGCGACCGAGATGAAGGATGAATATATCAACGAGGCCGGCAATGATGTGACGCAGGCCTGGATTGATTATGTGTC
>CAYTFI010000196.1:0-3566 GCA_964437065.1 uncultured Zetaproteobacteria bacterium
GGTGCGGACAAAGGAACAAGTAAGGGCGCGGCAGTATTTATGAATAGTGCAGGCTGGCATCCGGGCGCTGCCCGGATGCCAGTTCAAAACGGAGTTTTTCATCATGAAAGCAACATTTTTTGGCGTGGGTTATGTTGGCCTCGTGCAGGCGGCCATTCTGGCGGATGCCGGTCATCATGTTGTCTGCGTCGATGTGGATCAGGACAAGGTTGATAAGCTCGAACAGGGCGTGATTCCGATTTATGAACCCGGGCTTGCGCCAATTGTGGCCGAAAACTATAAGGCCGGACGACTGGATTTTACTACGGATCCAGGGCTGGGCGTTGAGCATGGCGAGATTCAGTTTATCGCAGTAGGCACGCCGCCGGATGAAGATGGCTCGGCCGACCTGCAGTATGTGCTCGCTGTCGCCGAAACAATCGCCGCCCACATGCAGGGGCCAAAAATCATTATTAATAAAAGCACAGTGCCCGTCGGCACTGCGGACAGGGTAAAGACAAGCGTGGCCGAGGTGCTTGAAAGGCGCGGCGTATCGCATGCATTTGACGTGGTGTCCAATCCCGAATTTCTCAAGGAGGGTTCAGCTGTCAGCGACTGCCGGCGCCCCGACCGGATTGTTGTGGGCACGGACAGCGAAGAAGCTGCAAATATGTTGCGTGAACTCTACGCGCCATTTAATCGCAATCACGATCGTTTGATTGTCATGGATATCAAAAGTGCGGAATTAACAAAATATGCCGCCAATTGCATGCTGGCCGCCAAGATCAGCTTTATGAACGAGATGGCCAATCTGGCTGAAAGACTGGGTGCTGACATTGAGGCTGTTCGCCACGGCATTGGCTCAGACAGCCGCATCGGTTACCAGTTTATCTATCCCGGCTGCGGTTACGGCGGCTCATGTTTTCCCAAGGATGTGCAGGCGCTGATCCGCACTGCCGATGGCATTGGCTATGAGGCCGAGATTCTCAAATCAGTCGAAGCGGTAAACTATCGTCAAAAAGAGCGGTTGTTTGATATGATCAACAGCCACTTTGACGGAGATTTGGGCGGCAGGACATTTGCGCTGTGGGGCCTCAGCTTTAAGCCCGGCACAGATGACATGCGCGAGGCGCCGTCGCGCGTCCTGATGGAGGCGCTCTGGCAGGCAGGCGCAGATGTGCGCGCGTATGATCCCGAAGCGATGCAGGAGTGCCGGCGCATCTATGGCCAGCGTTCGGACCTGACGCTGGCGGGAACGCCGGAAGCGCCCCTGCACCAGGCCGACGCCTTAATCATCGTCACCGAATGGCAGCATTTCAGGGCGCCAGATTTTGATCTTATAAAGAATGCCCTCAATGAGCCGGTCATATTTGATGGCCGAAACCTGTTTGATCCCGCCCGCATGGCGAAACATGGAATTACTTATTATTCAATCGGGCGCAAGAGGCAGTTATCAGTTGAAAGTTGAAAGTTGGAAGTGAAAAGTTAAAGGCGAGAGGCAGTGATCAGTTGAAAGTTGAAAGTGAAAAGTTAAAGGCGAGAGGCAGCGATCAGTTGAAAGTTGAAAGTGAAAAGAAACTTTCCACTTTCCACTTTCCACTTCTTACTGGTTTTCCCTATGCCTGATATGATTCGCAAGCGTATTATGGTTACCGGCGGCGCCGGCTTTCTCGGTTCGCATCTGTGCGAGCGGTTGCTTGGTGACGGCCATGACGTGCTCTGCGTGGATAATTATTTTACCGGCGCCAAGGACAATATCCTGCATCTGCTGGACAATCCCCATTTTGAAGTGATGCGCCACGACATCACCTTTCCCCTCTATGTCGAAGTGGATGAAATATACAATCTGGCCTGCCCGGCCTCGCCTGTTCATTATCAGTACGATCCGGTGCAGACCACCAAAACAAGCGTGCACGGGGCGATCAATATGCTTGGCCTGGCCAAGCGCACCAAGGCGAGAATATTTCAGGCCTCCACCAGCGAGGTGTATGGCGACCCTGAAGTGCATCCGCAAACAGAGGACTACTGGGGCCATGTCAATCCGATCGGCATCCGCTCCTGTTATGACGAGGGCAAGCGCTGCGCCGAGACGCTGTTCTTTGATTATCACCGCCAGCATCGGCTGCGCATCAAGGTTGCGCGCATCTTCAATACGTATGGCCCGCGCATGCATCCGAATGACGGCCGCGTCGTTTCCAATTTTATTGTGCAGGCATTGAAGGGCGATGACATCACCATCTATGGCGATGGTTCGCAGACGCGTTCATTCTGCTATGTCGATAATTTGATTGATGGCTTTGTCCGGTTCATGGCAGCCCCGGATGCGTTCACAGGGCCGGTGAATCTTGGCAACCCGAATGAATTCACCATCAGGGAACTGGCCGAAAAGGTTGTCTCGCTGACTGCGTCATCGTCGAAAATAATTTTTAAGCCCTTGCCGCAGGATGATCCGTTGCAACGCCAGCCGGACATTTCACTGGCCCGCGAAAAGTTGGGCTGGGCGCCTGATATCCAGCTTGAAGAGGGGCTGCGCCGGACGATCGCATATTTTTCGGGCTGCAAGGCATGAGCGGACATGTGCTGGTGACCGGCGGCGCAGGTTACATCGGCAGTCATGCCTGCAAGGCTTTGCATCATGCCGGATATGCGCCGGTAGCCTATGATAATCTGGTTTACGGTCACCGTCGGGCGGCCAGATGGGGACCGCTTGAGGTTGGAGACATTGCCGATAAGGACAGGCTTGGCAAGGTTTTTCAGCAATACCAGCCGGTAGCCGTGCTACATTTCGCCGCCTTCGCCTATGTCGGCGAATCGGTGAATGATCCAGGTAAATATTATCGCAATAATGTTGCCGGCAGCCTGTCGCTGTTCGAAGTCATGTGCAGTCACGAGGTGAAAAAAATAGTATTCTCCAGTACCTGCGCCACTTATGGCTATCCGGTGAAAATCCCGATTTCCGAATCTCATGTCCAGCGGCCTGTGAGTCCCTATGGCGCTTCAAAGCATATGGTTGAACGCATATTGCAGGATTATGCAAAGGCTTATGGCTTGCGCTCAATCAGCCTGCGTTATTTTAATGCCGCCGGCGCCGACCCTGACGGCGAAACTGGCGAGGCGCATGATCCTGAGACGCACCTGATCCCGCTGGTTCTGGACGCCATAGCGGGAAAACGGGGGCCGTTGACGGTATTTGGCGATGATTATGACACCGCCGATGGAACCTGCATCCGCGACTACATTCATGTCACCGATCTTGCCGATGCGCATCTGCGGGCGCTTCATATGCTGGATGAGCATGATGGCGCCGGCGCTTATAATCTGGGCAACGGAACAGGCTTTTCAGTGCGCGAGGTCATGGAAGTGGCTGAGCGGGTAACCGGGCAGGCTGTCCCCTTCCGGGTCGGAAAAAGAAGGGCTGGCGACCCGGCCATGCTGGTTGCCGATGCATCAAGGGCAATCGATGGACTGGGCTGGCAACCAAAATATGCCGCCATGGAGGATATGGTGGAGACAGCCTGGCGCTGGACATTAAGCAGGCAGAATCAGGCATGAGTAAACGGGCGCTGATTCTGGGCGTCTCGGGCCAG
>CAYTFI010000197.1:0-3557 GCA_964437065.1 uncultured Zetaproteobacteria bacterium
GAACCTTGATTGACGGAGTCAGAGTCCGCTGTCCTGCCGTTAGACGATCCCCCAAAAGAGGCCGCAACATAATGCTATCAGATTTGTTCGTCAAACGCGGTCAGATGATTTGACCGGGTTTGCCCATAGCAGTGGAAAATCTTCTTTCGCCATACCCAGCGCCCTCATTTCATCGACCAGATGCTTGCGCGTCAGCGGTATCTCATTCAGGAACTGTGTTTTCCCGTCCCGATACGCCAGTCGGGCAAAGATGCCTGCGGCCTTAATGTGGCGCTGCCATGCAGTCAGGCGCAACTTCAGATGCCAGTCCTCAAAATCTGCAAAGGCCGCCGACAGAGCCCGAGGCAGGCCATCGAAGAAATAACGGCTCCATTTCCGGCGCTCGCTTTCCGCATAATCCTGATAACAATCATACAATAATGAGGCCAGATCATAGGTCGCCGGGCCTGTGACGGCATCCTGATAATCAATAAGGCCTAAAGGCGGACGCCCCTGCGGCAGCATCAGATTGCGACTGTGATAATCCAGATGCACCGGCGTTTGCGGCAAGGCGGTCAGCACTGTCAGCGAATCAGCCATGGCCGCATGAAATTCTGATCTCTGCCGCTGCGATGGCGTCAGCTTCGCCACTTTGGGCAAATACCAGTCGAGATATAAATCGCATTCGCTCCGCATCCGCGCCATATCAAAACACGGAAGTCTGAAACCGGCCGAAGAGGCCTGTAACGTATGCAATTGCCGCAAGGCGTCCGTGAACAGCGGGCCGGCATCGCCGCCCGAAGCGCAATGGCCGGCCCATGAGACATCGCCAAGGTCTTCCAGCAACAGAAACCCCTGCTGCGCATCCTCGGCGAATAAATGCGACACGCGCAGGCCCGCCCGCTCAAACCATGCCCGCACAGCCAGAAACGGGCGCACATCTTCATGCCCCGGCGGCGCGTCCATCAGCACATAGCTTTGCTGGTTTTCGAAAATACGGAAATATCGCCGAAATGAAGCATCTCCGGCCAGCGGTTGAACTTCAAAAGGATTTGTCAGGATGCGCTGCAACCAGTTGTGACGGGCGGCGCTCCGTCGCTCATCATGCACGCCGGGCCTGTATCACTTTACCGCTTTAATATTCCGTTCAGGCGCAAGCGGTCATAAATCATTTTTTTTGCCTCGTTGGCCTTGCTGCGACTGGCATACGGGCCGGCGAAAACCCGGAACCACTGCCCCTTGTTGACCAGTGTCACCGCCTGAACATAGGACGGGTAGCCGGATCTGCGCAACAGATGCTCCAATGCGCTCGCATCATTCATTGTCCGGAAAGAGCCCAGCTGAATTCGATAGGCGCCGGAGGGGTGATTTGCATCAGCAATCCGCGTCTCCACCTCCAGGCGATTCGCCGCCGGCGCACTGGCTTTCCGCTTTTTCTTGCTGGCGGCATGGCTGACGCGCGGCTTTTTTGCAGCCTTGGGTGCGCCGGAAACCGGGGCTGGCGTCACCGACTGTTTTGGCAGATCGGTATAAAAATGCAATTCGCCCACTTTGGCCCGCCCGCTCTGCGCCGCCTTTTTCTTCCAGTGGGCCAGCAGCTTTTCCAGCTCATCAAGCCTGGCCTCCTGCTCCGAGATCTTGTCCGCCTGCTCATTCAGCCGATCCTGATCGGCGTAAGACATCATTGCAGAGCCTATGCCCGCGCCAGGGACGTTGATTGTGCTGTCGTGCCCCAGCCAGTAACCCACGACAAAACTCAGGCCTGCAATAATCACAACTGCAATCGCTGAAAGCGTGGAACGCATCCTGCCGCCCTCAGGTCGCGGCTGCGTTGAGGGCGAATCAAGCTGGGCGAAATCCTGTCCTGGCATTACATCTTCTCCGGGGTTGAAACGCCAAGCAGCGACAGTGAATTGCCAATCACCTGGCGCACTGCGCCGGCCAGTAGAAGCCTGGCCTGTGTTAATGTCATATCATCGTTGATGACGCGATATTTGTGATAAAAGCTATGGAAGTCCGCTGCCAGTTTCATCACATAAGTCGCCACTCGATATGCCTCCAGTCGATCCGCTGCCTTGACCAGCATATCCGGGTAAGCCAGCAGGTTTGCAATTAAGCGTTGTTCCTCATCTTCCACCAGCACCGACACATTCACATCCCCGGCGTTCAACTGCGGAACACCCTCAATCTCAGCTTTGCGAAAAATAGCACATATGCGGGCAAAGGCATATTGCGCATAATAAACCGGGTTTTCATCACTTTGTTTTTTGGCTGCCTCCAGATCAAAATCAAGCTGGCTCTCAACCCTGCGGGTCATGAAGTTAAAGCGAACGGCATCGGCGCCTACTTCATCAACAATTTCACGCAGGGTGACAAATGTTCCGGCCCGCTTGGACATTTTAACCGGCACGCCGTCCCGGCTCAGGTTCACCATCTGCACCAGCAGCACGTCCGGCTGCCCCTGCCTGCCGGTCAGCGCCTTCATGGCGGCCTGCACGCGCGTCACATAGCCGCCATGATCAGCCCCCCAGATATCAATCATGCGGTCAAAGCCACGCTGAAATTTATCATAATGATAGGCGATATCGGCGGCGAAATAGGTGGCCGATCCATCCTGCTTGGCCAACGGGCGATCAACATCATCGCCAAAATCAGTGGTGCGGAACAATAACTGCTCGACAGGCTCGTAGTCCGCCACTTCCCTGCCCCTGGGCGGCGGCAGCGAACCGGCATAAACCGCTCCGTCGGTTTTGAGGCGCTCAATCAACGCCTGCACTCGACCGGACTGATGCAGCGCCTGCTCGGAAAAATAGAGATCAAAGTTGATGCCGATAGCCGCCAGGTCTTCACGGATCATCGCCATGTTGGCGGCGACGGCTTCGCGCCCGATCAGCGTCAGACGATCGGCATCGGACATGGCCAACAGCGAGGAATAGCCGTGCCTGCGCGATATTTCACCGGCAATCCGGATAATATAATCACCCGGATAGGCCGATTCAGGAAAGACGATCGCCTCGCCCTCAAGCTCGCGCATGCGCAGCCAGACGCTATTGGCCAGGACTTCGATCTGGGCCCCTGCATCATTGATATAATATTCCCTGTGAACGCGCCTGCCCGTGGCTGTCAATATATTCGCCAGAGCATCGCCGACAACCGCGCCCCGTCCATGCCCGACATGCATGGGGCCGGTCGGGTTGGCCGAGACAAATTCCAGATTAACCCTTTCAGAATTTCCGGCGGGCTCAACGCGCCCATAATCTGAACCGGCGCGCGCAATGGTCTTCAACACTTCTGCTTCACTGGCCCTTTTCAGGCGAATATTAATAAATCCCGGTCCGGCAATGTCAGCGCCTTCAACTGCATCCGGCCATTGCACGATCTCCAGAATGCGGCCGGCAATCTGTGCCGGATTCTGGCGAAGCAGCCGGGCCAGGGGCATCGCTATATTAGCGGCATAATCACCATGTTCTTTTATTTTCGGACGCGTCAGATGCACTGCTGGCATTTGCACGTCCGGATTATCCGTCAGCAATTGATCCAAAGCCTGCTGCAATGCCTTTTCCAGTGCCTGTTTCACG
>CAYTFI010000198.1:0-3528 GCA_964437065.1 uncultured Zetaproteobacteria bacterium
TTGATTTGCGCGCCCGTCCATGGGCGCGATGATGACTTTTTACAAAGTCATCAATTTTGACGATTTCAATTCCGCGTAACTGCGGCGTCCTTTAGCTGATAATCGTCGATGTCCGACTGTGTTTCATCCAGAAATTTTTCTCCATAGGTTAGATAGAGCTTTTTTTCGACAAACAGGTCGAACAGTTCCGGGTCGATGTGCCCTTCATTTTTCATGCTTTCCAGAATCGACAGCGCCCTTGAGACAGGCATGGATTTTTTATATGGCCGGTCATTTGCGGTGAGCGCCTCGAAGATATCCGCTATGCCGAGGATGCGGGCCTGCATGCTCATCTGATCCCGCGTCAGCCCGTTGGGATAACCCTTGCCATCCATTCGTTCATGGTGGCCGCCGGCAATTTCAGGGACATTAGTCAGATGTTTGGGAAAGGGAAGAGACTTGAGCATGCTAATGGTGGAGACAACGTGGTTATTGATAATCTCGCGCTCTTCATCTGTCAACGTTCCTTTTTGAATGTTCAAATTGTTGATTTCATCTTCACTAAGCAAGGGTTGCCTCTCGCCGTTTGCATCAATCCATGAGCGTGATTCTGCAATAGCAAGTACGCGCTGCTGTTTTTCCGGCGCCATATATTCGCCGCCGGTATTGCTTTTACGCAGAAAGGCAATCTCTTCCTCCAACTCGGCCCATGGCTGCTTAATTCGCTCCATGATCTTATCAACATTCTCTCCCGGATTTTTGCTCATTTCCTCAATCAGCATATCTCGCCTCAACAGTTCATGGCGAAGATCAAGCGCATGGATACGATCATAAATGGTTTCCAGTTTCGTGCCTTTATCAACAACATGGACAGGAGTCGTGATCTTGCCGCAGTCATGCAGCATGGATGCAATTTTCATCTCATACAATTCCGCACTGGAGAGGCTGAAGTCGGCAAGCGGGCCGCTTGTTTCCTCATTGGCCGCCTGGGCAATAATCATCGCCAACTCAGGCACGCGGCGGCAATGGCCGCCGGTGTAGGGTGATTTTTCATCAATGGCATTGGAGATAACGTCAATGAAAGATTCCAGCAACAATTGCAGTTGCTCTTTAAGCAGTTTGTCGGTCAGTGCAATGGCGGCCTGGGTCTTTCTTTCTTCCATCAGGAATCGTACGGCAGTCATCAGGGTGTACATCAAAAGCACAGCGATCGATGGTGCGACAAAGTCCACCCTCAGATTATAAGAGACAAACAGATATTGCGTTGCCAGCAAATAAAGGCCCAGAAGCGCCAAGGTTATCATTGCGCCTGTCATTACATGGACGCGTGGAAGCGTAAATAAAAACACTATGCCTGCAAACAGCGCAAAAATCATGATTCCCGCCCGCGTAAACTCTTCCTGTTGCATGAACCGGCGGTGGATAATATTTTCTATTACATTGGCCTGCTTCTCCACGCCTGACAAATGGGCAAAAGGCGTTACGTGCGTGTCCGTTCCTCCCAGCGCAGTAACGCCCAGAAGGACAATTTTATCACGGAACAAAGATGGATCGATCTTCCTCTGCATCACATCAACTGCTGATATATGTTGGAAGGTCCCCTGTGGTCCGGCATAGTTAATGAGCGATCTGCCGTGGGTGTCAACAGGAATAACGGCATTTCCAAGAACTACGGCCTCGCCGGCCATCAGTCTGCTTTCATGCCTCGGCACGCCCAGAAAAAGGCGCGATATCTCAAGGTTAAAACTTGGGAAATAGTATCCGCCCATCCGGATGTACAAGGGCTCCCAGCGAATAGCGCCATCCGGGTCATACATGGTGTAAACATGCCCGAGCGATGCTGCTTCGTAGGCCAGTTCATCAATGGGCGCCAGGGCCTTGAATGCCAGCAAGGGGGCGTTGTAAGGCAGCTCCTTCACCGACATGAACGGGAAATCGAACAGAATATCCGGCAATGTGACAGGCATGGTCGAAGTCTGGTTGCCCACAAACATGCCGATAGGCAATACGACATTCGCAGCATTTTTGATCGTGGCGGCAAGCTGATTATCCGCAGTCAGGGAATTTCGGTTTCGCTTCAGATGGTTTTTCAGTTCAGCCCGGCTCTGATCGCCTTCAATCGCCTCATGACCAGGGCTTTCAACCGGATTGGATTCAGGCTCGCTGAAAAGCATGTCAATGCCCATCACGCCTGGATGTGAATCAGAAATTGCTTCAATCAGTTTGGCCGTAGTTTTTCTTGACCAGGGCCATCGACCGATATCTTCGAGGCTTTGATCATCAATGCCAACGATGAGAATCTCGTCATTCACGGGGCGCTCTCCCCGCATCAGAAATCTGAAATCAAAGCCCTTGTTTTCCAGAAATTGTAGAAATAACGGCGGATAAAAGACAGAAAGCGCCGTAATCAGCATCACCCCTGCAACACAGACCCAGTAATGCCACTTGATATCCTGCATCAGTTTCATTGTATTTGATTACCCGGAAAAATCATCTCATGGGAACTGAAGCGTGATTGAGACATCCGATCTGCTGCCCTGGATTTGCTCGGTCACAGGCGGCGTTACAGGCGGCGGCTGAATATTACCGCCGCCCCGGACGCCCAGATTGCTCATAATCGGGCCGTTGGTTTGAAGCGCACCGGCTCCGGATGAGGCCTGTCGGCCTTTCAGGGGTTTGATGCCAATCAAACCGCCGGCGCCGTTTCCCTGATTGCTGCTGACTCCTGCCGGCAAAGGAACAGCGGCAAGCGCTGCATACCCTTCATCCTCGATCGTTTGAACGCCCGGATCAGTTCTGCCTTTGATCAACTCAAGCGTTGCAGGGTTTGCCAACTGTTTTGGCGCTGGCGGTTCGCCCTTTTTGACCCGGGTGAACTCTCTGGCGACCAGCAGCAGTTCGCCCCGGATATTTGAATTCAGATTTCGAACCAGCACAGCCCCTTCAAATACGACCACAGTGGTCGAGCCGTCCGCTTCAATCGTAACGGCGAAATCAGTGCCGCGAACCGAAGCGACCGCCGTTGGCGTTTCAATCCTGAAATTATTTTTTTCGCCGGGCATCTTCGCCACGATAGCGCGTACTGTTCCCCGCAGGCTGCGAATGACGCTGCTGCGGATTTTCTTTTCCGCATCAAAGGCATACTGCCTGATTTCAACATGATAGTTGGAACCCAGATTAAGCAGGCTGTTATCAATGAACCTCAACTGCGCGCGCGAGCGGTTTTTGGTTCGCACAATATTGCCCGTGTAGGCGGGCAGTCCCACCTTCGCAATGATCGATTCATCAATCTCCGGCTTCAACAAATCAACATCGCCGCGTACGATGGAAAAGGCCGCAGCTGCCTGCTCCGCTGCCCATAATTGCACTGGCGCTAAAACAAACAGGGAGAGTGTTGCCATGTATATTGCGAATGTTTTATTCATCTTTGACCTCCTGGCGCACGTTGTTTGTTTCATGGTCAGCCACCCCTATGCAAAAGTCTCCGTAACTGCTAATATGAATACTCAAAGCCCGAAGTCAAAATATTCCGGTCATAGGTATAAACGC
>CAYTFI010000199.1:0-3479 GCA_964437065.1 uncultured Zetaproteobacteria bacterium
AAAATCGTCCGAGAAAAAATAATGAATGCGGGCGAAGTATTGCCGCCCTGCGCATCTAGCCTGCACTATTCATGAATCGCCGTGATGATTGCGCCGGGCCTTTGTTCGCAACGGATTCCGAGGAAGGAGTGCGTAGCCGTGCATACGGACGACCGATGAGGGATCCGGTGCGGACAAAGGAACAAGTAAGGGCGCGGCAGTATTTATGAATAGTGCAGGCTAGTGCGCCGCCATAAACAGTGAACAAAACGCCAATCGCCGTGATGGCATCCGGCAAGGGCAGCAATCTTCAGGTTATTCTGGATGCGGCGGCAGCCGGAGCATGTCCGGTGGAGGCAAGGCTGGTGATTTCCGACAGAGCCGATGCCGGCGCGCTTGATATTGCCCGCGCCGCCGGCGTGGCCGGGGTGCGCTGCCTAAGGGCGAAGGATTACGCCGACCGCGCCGCGTTTGACGCAGCCTGCGCCGAAGCGATAGATGCGGCTGGCTGTCAGTGGATTGTGCTGGCCGGCTACATGCGCATACTTTCTTCCTCATTCGTACGCCGCTTTCAGGGTCGCATTATCAATATCCATCCCTCGATTCTGCCGGCGTTTCCCGGCGCAAAGGCGGTTGAGGATGCGCTGGCTTATGGCGTCAAGGTTTCAGGATGCACTGTGCATCTTGTCGACGAGGTGCTTGATGGCGGCCCGATTCTGGCGCAGGCCGTCGTGCCGGCGCTTGATCATGATACTGCCGAGACGCTGCACGCGCGCATTCAGCAGGAAGAACACCGGCTATATCCGGCAACGCTCAAGCGCATGGTTGAAGACGGCTTTTTGATTACAGGACGCAAGGTGGTCTGGCGACCGCATGCAGGCGCGTAGCCGGTGTTAGTTAACCCGCATTATTCATGAACAGGGCGACAGGAGCATAGGCAATGGAAATACCTCCCATTCAACGCAAGGCGATGGAGCTGGCCCGCGAACATCAGAGGCATTTGCTGATATCGGGGGGCGCTCTGGGCCGGCTGGAAGAGATTGCCTGCTGGTTTTCGGCCAGACAGGGCCGGGAGCTCCCCGAACCTTTGCAGGCCGCCGTTGTCATTTTTGCAGCCGATCACGGGGTAGCTGAAATGGCGGACTTCGCCAATCCGGAAGTCAGCACGGAAGATTTGCTGCGCCATGCCGCCTCAGGCGACGGGGCCATCGACATGCTTATCCAGAAAGAGAATATTTCCCTGAAGCTGGTTGATGTCGGGCTTAAGGCTGATGTCAGCGACGTAGCCGGAATTGAACATGCCGTCGTACGCAAGGGATGTGGAAATATCACCCGTAGTTCAGCCATGTCGCAGGAAGAATATTGGGAAGCGGTAGGCATTGGCGAGGATATGGCGAATCAGGCAGCGGCGGACGGCGCCAACCTGCTTGTGGCGGGCGATATGGGCATTGGCAATGTGGTCGCAAGCGCGGCAATCATATGCGAACTGACAGGCCTAACTCCCGACGAGGTGCTGGCTCCGTGCGGGCAGTCGAAGCAAAACATTCACAGCCATGAGCTGGTGGCTGTGGAAGAAGCCCTGGCGCGCGCGCAGGGGACGCCTTCACACGACATTCTGCGCGAGCTGGGCGGACTGGAAATTGCCGCGATGGCCGGATTTTACCGGGGCGCCGCACAGCTTGGCGCGCCGATACTGCTGGATGGATTCGCCTCAGCGGCGGCGGCGCTGGCTGCCACGGCGTGGGATGTTCATATCGCAGGCTGGATGCTGGCCAGCCATCTGTCGGACAAGGCGGGCCATCGGCAGGCGCTGGATGAGCTGGGGCTGGAGCCGCTGATAAACCTGCATCTCAGTCAGGGCGAGGGCATTGGCGCAGCACTGATGATTCCGCTGTTACAGTCTGCGCTGGCGCTGCATCGGGGGCTGGCGACCGTATAGGCGTCACGCCTGAATATGCCTCTGTTGCGTAAACATTGTTTGTCGCGCATGACAATCCAGGCAACTACTTTTCTTCAATCTGGCGGGAATAATATGAATACATGGACATGGACTGTTTTGGGTCTGGCGACTTTAGCAGCGGCGGTCGGCTTATATCTGGAAGCGCGGCAAAGATCATTTATTTTATCTCGCCGCAGCGCCGTACCGCCCCGGTTTGCCGGCAAGGTGTCGCTTGCAGCGCATCAAAAGGCTGCCGACTATGTCTGTGCCAGGATCAACATGTCCGCAATCTGCCGGATATGGAGCCTGATTCTGCTGCTGTGCTGGACGCTGGGCGGGGGCCTGTCCCTGCTTGACGAGATGAGCCTCGCGACAGGCTGGCCGGATATCCCGGTTGGCGTATTCTTTCTGATCGGGTTTTTTCTGATTGGCCATGTGCTTGATCTGCCGCTGGATATCTATGCGACGTTTGCCATCGAAGCCCGCTTTGGCTTTAACAAGATGACTGCGATCCTGTATGTTAGCGACATGATCAAGCAGCTCGGGCTGATGCTGGTCATTGGCGCGCCGCTGGCCTGGACGATACTTGCCCTGATGCATGGCGCCGGTGAGCTTTGGTGGCTGTTTGGATGGGGCGTCTGGACCGCCTTTTCCCTGTTGATGATCTGGGCCTACCCGACATTCATAGCGCCATTGTTCAATAAATTCGAGCCGTTGCCGGAAGGCGAAATGAAACGCCGGATCGAAGATTTACTGCGGCGTTGCAATTTTGAGAGCAATGGCCTGTTTGTGATGGATGGCTCCCGCCGCAGCAGTCACGGCAATGCCTACTTCACCGGTCTGGGCAAGGCCAAGCGCATCGTCTTTTTTGATACGCTTGTCAAACAGCTTGAGCCGCTGGAAATTGAGGCCGTACTGGCCCATGAACTGGGGCATTTTCATCATGGGCATGTAAAAAAGCGTCTGTTAAGCATGATATTTCTGTCGCTGCTTGGCTTTGCAGCGCTGGGCTGGCTGGCCGATCAGACATGGTTCTATGCCGGGCTCGGCGTGTCGCATGTTTCAAACCATGCGGCGCTGGCGCTGTTTATGCTGGTTCTGCCTGTCTTCACCTTCGGGTTGACGCCATTGATGAGTTATTTCTCCCGCAGACATGAATTTCAGGCCGATGCCTACGCGGTGGCGAACAGCAGCGGTGAAGCGCTGAGCGCCGCGCTGGTGAAAATGTATGAAGACAATGCCAGCACCTTAACGCCCGATCCCATCTACTCGGCCTGGCATGATTCGCACCCGCCAGCGCCCGTGCGCATTGATCATATCGACAAACTGGTGGAAAAAGCCCCATAAAGCTGGTACCGGGAGCGGGAGTCGAACCCGCACAGAAATTCCTTTCCGAGGGATTTTAAGTCCCTTGTGTCTACCAATTCCACCATCCCGGCGCAACCTGACTGACGCTATATTTGTTTAACATGAAACAAACAACGCGCCTGCCTGTGCGTGAACGCACGCAGACAGGCCTGCATGATTTTTTCCACCCTGTGATTGATTGGACTATCGCGTC
>CAYTFI010000200.1:0-3471 GCA_964437065.1 uncultured Zetaproteobacteria bacterium
GCCGAGAGCAGAATGCTGTCAACCACGTCTGCGACATGATCGACTGCTTCCCCTGTCAGTGAATCGGGAGTCTCCAGTTTGTCGAGCAGGGCCAGCAATGCGCCTTCGGCGGCTATAGATATGCTGGCCCTTTTGTGCAGGCGTGCCTCAACTTCGGCAATAGCTTCATTATTCAATGGATTCGCAGTGGCAATGGAGACGCTGTTTCTGCCCGCCTTAAATGGAATGAGCAGATGTAATTTCAGAAATTTAACAGAAAATTCCCGCACCAGTTCAACATCGATAGCGTCCATGTCCAGGTGAATGAGCGGCAATCCGAGTTGCTCCGACAGCGCCTGGGCCAATTGTCGGTCATCAATCAGGGCCAGATCGCGCATGATTTCGCCCATGCGTTTGCCGGGTGAACCGGCGAGCGCCTTTTCCGCCTGCCTGAGTTGCTCCGGCGTGACATAGCCAAGCTCGCAAAACAGGTCGCCGATGCGGAATTCACGCCCGTGCTTGCGAATGAGCCGCCGATGCTCATCTTCGGTGAGCATGTTGAGTTCAACCAGAATGGTGGACAGAAGCTTGCTGTTATCAAGCTTTTCCTGAACGCGCATGGCCTTGTCAATCTCTTCTGCACGCAGCACTTTTTCCTCGACCAGCATGGCGGCGAAGAAACCGCCTGGCCGTTCACTCAGAGTCGATATTGTCAGGTTCGTCGGTTGCCTCTTGTTGACCTTTTGCCGTGGCGGCATAAAACCTCCGGAATCGGGATGTCAGGCTATGCTGTTCGAAATCCAGCAGGTTTCATGCCAACAGCGCAATGCTGTTCAAGGTTGCGGAGAAATATTTTTATGCCATGCTTTGCTGTTATGCGAAAGCTGATTGTCACGATTATGTCCGCGACACTGCTGATTGTCAGCAGCGCACCGATGGTTGCCGCTGCCGCTGATTGCCCTCCGGCGCATGAAGCCGCCATGACCAGAGCCGGGGCTGACTATCATGCACATGTCCACGATCTGCAACAGCAGGGCAGGCATGATCATGCCATGGCATTGATTGGCGATTGGCAAAACGATCGCATTGAATGCGGCTGTGGCTGCCATAGCAGCGTCGATTCTCTGCCACACCTGCTGGCCCCGCATATGGCAAGCGATGCTGTCCGGATGACAGGACAGCTTTCCATAAAGGTTTCGCTTCAGCCCGGAATGGCATGGCAGTCCTCGCCGGTTCGCGTTCCTCTTCCCCCTCCGCAATACAATATCTGACAGTTTCCTGAACTCAATCAGCCGCCTGCAAAGGCTGGCTCGCTGGCGCGTTTGCTGAACCCGGTTCCGGGGCTTGCCGCGCTGTTTTTCAGATATAAACATAACGGAGAGAAATCATGAAGAAAATACGATTAACGCTGCTTCTGGCAGGCGCACTCGCGTGCGCGGCGCCGCAACAGGCAGCCGCTTATATGGGCATTTGCTGTAGCAAGTGCGGTGGAAATATGCCGATGAATATTGCCGGAGGCGGGGTGCCGGAAACCTATGAATTCCGCTTAAAACTCAATCCAGAATTCATGCGCATGGAAGGCCTTCGCAACGGCGCAAGCAGGATCAATTCAGGCAGCCTGCTGGGCATGCCGGCGATGGGGAAATTCATGGCCGTGCAGGAGCGCATGGACATGAGCATGCTCAATCTGGCCGTCGGCTATAGCTTCAGCGAGAAGTTTTTTGCCGGCGTGATGGGCATGTACGGGAAAAAAGATATGGATATGCGCTTTAACGCGCCCATGCAAACATTGACGGGAAGAATCGGTTACACGATGAAATCGGATGGCCTCGCCGACACCATGCTGATGACGAAGTATCTGTTGTATGCCGATGATCCGTTAATTCCGACAAGCCAGGTGTCCCTGTTCGCCGGGTTGAGCCTGCCCACCGGCTCAATCAGCAAGCGCAACACGGAGCACCCGCTGGCCATGCGCAGGAAGGAGTTGCTGCCCTACGGCATGCAACTGGGCTCAGGCACTTATGACCCGATGCTCGGCCTGTTGTACCAGGGCTCCTCTTCGCCCTTGTGGTGGGGCCTTAACGGCATATTTACGGGCCGGCTCAATGACAACAGCCGGGGCTATCGCAAAGGCAATGAAGGGCGCGTTGACGCCTATCTGATGTATCAGCCGCGCGTCGACACTGTGCTTGAGCTGCAGCTCAACGGTAAATGGAGCGGGCGCATCAGGGGGCAGGCCGATGAGGCGCTTACCGGCGCATCCGGCCATGCCACGCAGGGCGCTGCCGCATCGCCGTTTATGACGCCGTTGTGGAATCCGCAGAATTACGGCGGCTCGCAATTATTCACAACACTGGGCGTGCAGTGGCAACCGATGCCGCTGAATATTATCAATCTGCAATTCAGCGTGCCGCTGGCGCGCAGGCTCAACGGCGTGCAACTGGAAACAGACTGGCGGATATCGCTAACCTGGTATGTGGAATTTCCGACCAGCCGCAGCATCCGCTATCAACGGCCGGATCATGGCCCCGGCCATCTCGGTTTTTAGGAGGGGATGATGAAATACAGAATTGCGACAAGCTTACTGATGGCAATGCTTTTTCCGGTAATAACTTTGGCAGCGCAGGCGACTGATATTCCTGATGCGGGTTTGACCGACGCACAGGTGTTTGAGGCCAAGTGCATGGCCTGTCATGATCTGCCGCACCCCGAGCGGCTGGACTGGCAGGGCTGGAGAAATATATTGTATCTGATGGAGCGACGAATGGATGAACGGGGATTTGAAAAGCCAACGAATGATGAGTGGCAGGCTATTGCCCGCTATCTGAGAACTCATGCGCGTTAAATCGCTGGCGTTGCTGGCGCTGCTGGCCTGGGCAGGCATAGCCCGGGCCGGCCCGCTGCATGATTTTGGCGTTATTGAGCCGAAGACCAGAATGCCGGCGCCGGATTTCACATTGACGGATATCGATGGCAAGTCCCGCTCCCTGTCCTCCTATCGCGGCAAGATTGTGATGTTGCATTTCTGGGCGACATGGTGCGTGTCATGCCGCCATGAGATGCCTGTCCTGCATAAGTTGCGCAAGGAGTTTGTCGGCAGGGATTTCAAAATGTTGTGCGTCAACGTGGATCGCGGCAATCAAGACGCCATCGAGACATTCATGCATGACATTGATCTGCATTTCCACACCCTGCTCGATCCGGACGGGGAGGTGCGCAACGCCTATGCGGTGCGCGCCCTGCCAACGACTTATCTGATTGGTCGCGACGGCAAATTTTCCGGTCTGATTATAGGCGAGCGGGACTGGAGCAAGGCGACCCCGATGCTGGCATCGTTGCTGGATAAGAAAAATATGTAGAAAAAACATTGTGTTGCATGTGAATAGCCAAGGGGTTGCATCAATACATTCGGCGGATGCCGCCTGTTCGCATGGTGCGCTGCCGAAGAATATGAAGTCGGATGATCCTGGTGAATCTACTATAATAATTAAA
>CAYTFI010000201.1:0-1847 GCA_964437065.1 uncultured Zetaproteobacteria bacterium
TTGAAGTCATGAGCTATGCCGCCCACCAGCGTGCCGATAGCCTCCATTTTTTGCGCCTGGCAGAATCTCTTCTCCAGCTCGACCATTTCGCTCATGTCCCGATGCATGGCCATATAAAAGTCCGCCCGATCTTCGCTGTCGATGACAGGCGCGATGGAGGTCAGGGCCTCATAGGCGCTGCCATCGGCCCTGCGGCAAAGGTGACGCCCGCTCCATGCCATGCCATTCTCAACCGCCGGCTTTATTTCATTGTCCACCAGTTGATGATCCTGCCAGAATTGCCAGACATCCCGGCCTTTCAGACTCTGCTCAGCAATGCCGTTGTTATGATAAAACGCCCGGTTCGCAAATTCGATCTCGCCCTTTTTGTCAAAAATGCATACGGCCTCATCCGACTGCTGCACGGCCTGGGCCAGACGCCTGTTCTCCCTCTCCATCTCTCTTTTCTCAGTCACATCGTGCACAATAGCTACCCAGAATAACACTTTTCGATGATCATCCACAATTGGATTCAGATACATATCGTTCCAGAAAAGGCTGCCGTCCCTGCGGCTGCTCCGTTGCAGGATATGTGTGGACTTTCCTTCCCCGATAGCCTGCCTCATGGTCATCAGCGCATCATGCCCGGCATGGTCGCGCCTGAATAACCGGCATGGATTCCTGCCTAGCAGTTCCTGTAATTCATATCCGCTAATGCGGCTGAAAGCGGGATTGGCGAAGGTGACCGGATTGCCCTCCTGATTCGGATCAACGACAACGACGCCGGCATCGACGCTGTTGATGAGGGTGTTAAACAGGTCATTCTGCTGCCTGGACTTGTTCAGCGGGCGAATCACCCAGTGGTATATGACAACGGTTGATGCAAGACCAAGGATCAATGCGTCAAGAATGCCCGCCCAATGCTGTCCCGTATCAACCCCGAAAGCCTGAAAACAGGACATGATGAGAGTCTCGACCGTGATAATGGTGAGGATTAGTTTTAATCCCGCGCGCAGGGCGAAAGTGGTGCGTATCATTTCATATCCTTAAGGCTCCATGCCTTCAATAACAGCCCGCTTCCGGCAACCGGCTGCATCCGCCATGCCATGGGAGCTGCGCCAATGGCGCGACCGGCTACGGAAACTCGCTTCCAGCAAGTTAATGCGAAATACAAACAGATGAGAGGGAAAGTGAACATTGGAAAAATCCTATGATCAGGCAAGGTTTTTCCTTATATTTTTTTCTGTTGTTATCGTCTATTGTTCCTGCATATGAGTGAGTCTGATAAAAGCGGGTCTTTTGTAATCACGGCCAGTCGCCGCAGGCGGTGGAACTCCCCGGCATCATGGTTTTCAGACCAGAACGGCTCCATCAGCCTGGTGCAACTGATTGCGCTCATGAGCTTTGCATTTCTGATTCTCTCCCTGCTCGGCATATTTTTGTTTTCCGGCATCATCAGGGACAAGGCGGTGAATGATCTGGCCAGGGAGGAGGCCCGGCAAACCTCGGAGCTGATCTTTCAGAGCCTCTATTCCGCCATGAGCAAGGGGTGGAACAAGCAGGATATCAGGCAGATTATCGCACGCCTGAACAGAGCCGAGCCGGATATGAAAATTCGGGTTTTTCGCGGCAAACCCGTGATCAGGCAGTTTGGCGAGATCGCAGGGGAAAAGAAGATCCGGGAAGCCGACCAGGCCATCGCATCGGCCCTTGAACATGGCGAGGATCGCCTGCTCAAACAGGGCGAGGATATCCGCTATCTCTATCCGGTCAGGGTCAGGCAGGAGTGCCTTTCCTGCCACACTCAGGCCAGTGTGGGTGATATCAACGGCGTTATCGACATTACCTATCCCGTTAAAGATCTTAAA
>CAYTFI010000201.1:1947-3452 GCA_964437065.1 uncultured Zetaproteobacteria bacterium
GCTTCTTTGTGATTCGTCCTATCAGTCAGCTGGTGATGGTGATGAGCGAAATCATCCAGCACACTGATCTGGGCCGCAGGGTTAGCGACATGAGCCATGTTCGGGAGTTCAACCGGCTGAGCGCCTATTTCAACCGGTTGCTCTCGACACTACAGGAATACAGCAGCAAACTGGAAGAGGTCTCCATCCGCGATCCGCTGACGCGCCTGTATAACCGGCGCAAGTTTGAAGAGTTTCTGCGCTATGAATTTTCCCGTTCCGTCCGGCATAAACACAGTTTTTCCCTGATTATGATTGATCTGGACAATTTCAAGGCGATCAATGACACCTACGGCCACCCTGTTGGCGACATGGTGCTGGAGCAGTTTGCCGATATCCTGCGCAGGCATTCACGCAAAAGCGATCTTGTTGCGCGCCTTGGCGGTGATGAATTCGCCCTTATCCTGCCTGAAACAACAAGTGAGACGGGCATCATGGTGGCTGAAAAGCTGCGTATGCTACTGGGCTCTGCCGAGCTTGTGCTGCCCTCGGGAAACACACGGGTCTCTATCAGCATCGGCGTCGCTTCCTATCCGGATAACGGCGAAGATATGGACGGCCTGTTTCAGGCTGTTGACGTGGCGCTCTACCGGGCCAAACGGCAGGGGAAAAACCGGGTGATTGCGCTGGACAGCTCAGAGCAAAACCTGATTATGGATGCATTCAGTCATGTTGAGCATGTGCGTCAGGCGTTGGACGAAGACCGCCTGGAAGCTTATCTGCAACCCATCGTCGCGCTGGCCGATGGCGCGGTGTTCGGATACGAAATGCTGGCCCGCATTCATGATGGCGACACCGTCACGCCGGCAGGTCAGTTTATCAGTGCTATCGGAGAGCTGGGGCTGGCGCCGGAAGTGGACAGGCGCGTATTCAAAAAAGGGCTTGCAATCAAACAACAGGAAAAGATGGCAGGCATCATGTTCTTCTTTAATTTCTCGGCCTCTTCGTTCTCCGGCAAGGGTTTTGTTGAAGAGGTGCTGACAACGCTGGAAGCGGCAAAGGCGCCGCCCTCCGAGATTGTCCTGGAAATTACCGAACACGCCGCATTGCCAAACCTGGACAAAATTAAAATGGTCATTGATGAGTTGCGTTCGCATGGCATCAGTATTGCGCTGGATGATTTCGGCAGCGGATTCTCCTCTTTTTTCTATCTGAAATATCTGAATGTGGATTACCTTAAACTGGAAGGCAGCTTTGTTCGTCATATCACAGTTGACCCCAAGGATCGTATTATGGTGGAGCATGTCCATAGCATGGCCCGTGCATTTGGTCTGAAGACCATCGCAGAATTTGTCGAGGACAAGCAAACCCATGAACTGTTGCGTAAAATCGGCGTTGAATACGGGCAGGGTTATTATTATGGCCGCCCCGCAGGTAGAGAATAGTTACGAATTAAGAACTGAGAATGAGGAATGAAATAATTCTCAATTAGGCATTCGTATTTCCTTCACAGTTTGATATAAACA
>CAYTFI010000202.1:0-3440 GCA_964437065.1 uncultured Zetaproteobacteria bacterium
TTGATTTGCGCGCCCGTCCATGGGCGCGTCTGATGCCTTTTTACGAAGGCATCAAGTATAAGTCCGGAAACGGCGGTTGGAAGCGCAAGCGCCGCATCACGGCGATACGCGGCATGCGGGGCGCAGCTTCCAGCCGGAGTCCGGGCTTGAATTTACGCATCTGTTCAGCAGCGGCGAGCCGGGCATTTGCGAATTCGCGCTGGAATGGAATGGCATGTTCTGCTACCTTGCCGCCCCGTCATGCAACATAATACGCGTTTCGTTTTTGTTACCGGCGGGGTGGTCTCTTCCCTCGGAAAAGGCATTGCTGCCGCTAGTCTTGCCGCCCTGTTTGAGGCGCGCGGCCTGAGTGTCGCAATGCAGAAGCTGGATCCCTATATCAATGTTGATCCCGGCACTATGAGCCCGTTTCAGCATGGCGAAGTGTTTGTCACGGACGATGGCGCTGAAACCGACCTTGATCTTGGCCATTACGAGCGTTTCACCCATGCCAACATGTCAAAACGCTCCAATTTTACCACAGGCCGCATTTACGAATCTGTTATCCGGCGTGAGCGTCGGGGAGATTATCTCGGGGCCACCGTGCAGGTGATTCCCCATATCACGGATGCGATCAAGGCCGCAGTGCTTTCCTTGCAGGCTGAAGATGTGGATATCGCATTGATTGAGATTGGCGGCACGGCCGGCGATATTGAGTCGCTGCCGTTTCTTGAAGCGATTCGGCAACTTCGTTTTGATCTGGGCAGAAGGCGCACTGCGTATATTCACCTGACTCTGGTGCCGTATATTGCCGCTGCAGGCGAAATTAAAACCAAGCCGACCCAGCATTCAGTGCAGAAGCTTCGTGAAATCGGCATCCAGCCCGATGTGCTTTTGTGTCGCTCCGATCATCCCATTCCGCAGGGGCAGAAGGATAAAATCGCCCTGTTCTGCAATGTGAGCAAGGAAGCTGTGATTGAGGCCCCGGATGTGGATACGATTTATGCCGTGCCGATTTCCCTGCGCGAAGGCGGGCTGGGAAGCGCTGTGCTGAGACATTTCCGCATGGATGATTCAGATCCTGATCTGTCAGAGTGGGAGGATGTCTGTCGCAAGGTGCGTCAGCCTGAAGAGGAAATTCGCATTGCCATGGTGGGCAAATATATAGAACTGACCGATGCCTACAAGTCGGTGAATGAGGCGCTGTTTCATGGCGGCATGGATAATGGCGTACGTGTCAGAATCATTTATATCGACGCTGAATCGCTGGAAAAAGAGGGTGCTGATCAACTGGCGTCTGTGCATGGCGTGCTTGTCCCCGGCGGCTTTGGCGAACGGGGCACGGAAGGCAAGATGATCGCCATCCGTTTTGCACGGGAGAATAAGATCCCGTATCTGGGCATTTGCCTGGGCATGCAACTGGCCGTGGTTGAATTTGCCCGGCATGTCGCCGGTCTGAAAAATGCCGTCAGCTCCGAATTTGATGAACGGGCCGAGCACCCTGTCATTGCCCTGATGACCGAGTGGGAGCAGGAAGGCGCACGCGTGCAGCGCTCCTCCGATTCCGATCTGGGCGGCACGATGCGACTTGGCGGTTATCCCTGTAAAGTTATGCCTGACACCCATGCCGGCAGGGCCTATGGGCAGGATGAAATTCGGGAAAGGCACCGCCATCGCTATGAATTTAACAATACTTTTCGTGAGCGGCTTGAAGCAGCCGGCCTGGTTGTTTCGGGCACGCTGCCGGATAATTCACTGGTTGAAATCATCGAGGTGAAAGATCACCCGTGGTTTGTCGCCTGTCAGTTCCACCCGGAGTTTTTATCACGTCCATATGCGGCGCACCCGTTGTTCGCCGCTTTTGTCGCAGCAGGCAAAGCTCAGGCAGCAGCTTGACGAGCGACGCCGTAGCTGTTGGCGATATTTGCATCGCCAATAACAGACCACTGGCATTACTGGCCGGGCCATGTGTCATTGAGGGAGAAGAATTCACCCTGCAACTGGCTGAAGGGATACGAAATATTGCCGCTCGAGTCGGCATGCCGCTGATTTTCAAGGCCAGCTTCGACAAGGCCAATCGCACATCAAAAGATGGCTTTCGCGGCCCCGGCATGGATGAGGGGCTGCGTATTTTGCAGCGCGTCAAAAATGAGATTGGCCTGCCCGTTGTCACCGATATCCATGAATCGAATCAGGTGTCAGCGGTGGCGGAAGTCGCCGATATCTTGCAAACGCCGGCGTTTCTGTGCCGCCAAACCGATTTTATCGAAGCGGTCGCCAGGGCCGGCAAGCCGGTCAATATCAAGAAGGGTCAGTTTCTCGCCCCCTGGGATATGAAGCATGTGCTCGAAAAGGCGCAGGCGACCGGCAATAATCAAATCATGCTGTGCGAGCGTGGCGCAAGTTTCGGTTATAATAATCTTGTATCGGACATGCGTTCACTGCTGGTCATGAAAGAGTTTGGCGCGCCGCTGGTCTTTGACGCCACCCATTCCGTGCAGCAGCCGGGCGGCCTCGGCGGCGCAACCGGCGGCAATCGCGAGCATGTGCCCGGATTGTCGCAGGCGGCAGTGGCCACAGGCGTGGCGGCGCTGTTTATGGAAGTTCATCCCGATCCTGACAATGCCATGTCGGACGGGCCGAATTCGCTGGCGCTGGCCGATCTGGAAGCGCTGCTGAACAGATTGAAGCGCATTGATGAAGTTATAAAAGAATAACATGAACTAGCAGTTCTCCGGGATAATTTTCCAGGCGTTGTGGAATCAGTCAGGTAATCGGACGGCAGCTTCTTATGCTATTGCCGGATTACAGGGATAGAACGGGCATTCATGTTCAAGGCCGTATCTGCAATCAACCCGATCGGGATTTTCAGAATTTGGAGAGTAGTTCTTCTCACAGTTAGTCAGCGCATCCAGTAGCGAAAATAACTGTTCCATTCGGTAAGGCTTGGCCAATGAAAAGCACAGGTGCGAATCAATTTTTGCATCCAGGTCTGCACAGGGGGTTCCTGAAACAATCACAACTCTTTGATGCGGCGCTTTTTCGCGAACCTTTTTGATCAATTGCAGCCCTGTTTGTCCGCCCATCAGATAATCAGAAAGAATGGCAGTCGGAGCTACATATCCTGCCGAATTAAAATACTCCAGATACGATTCGGCTGAGTCAAATTGCATGGCTTTATAGCCTTTGCTTGCAATGATCTGACACAGGACATCGCGCAAGTCAGGCAGATCATCAACAACATGAAACATTATCCCGCCCCCATGTGAGAAACAAAACATCATGCCTGCTCGACCACCATACTCTTATTCAGAGAAAAGTCAATATTTCAAACCCGGGGAGCCAGTTGCAAAACTCGTGAGCGGCAATCGGCGGCCCAGCTTTGGCCCATTTCCGGGCTGGGATTTGATTCGGGGCATCCATGCCCCTCACCCTGCGGGCGCGCATTGCGCGTCCAAACG
>CAYTFI010000203.1:0-3420 GCA_964437065.1 uncultured Zetaproteobacteria bacterium
TGCTGAGCGATGAGGCCTATCCAAGGTTGCAGCTATATCGGGGCAATCGCAGCAGGGCCGGCGAATATTTCGGCCCGTTTCCCAATGCCGGAGCCGTGCATCAGACCCTGCATGTCATGCAGTCCGTTTTTCAGCTCAGGGATTGCGAGAACGGCGTGTTCAGCAACCGCTCCCGCCCCTGTCTGCAACATCAGATTGGTCGCTGCTCCGCCCCCTGCTGCGATATCGTTTCCGGCGCCGAATACGCCCGGCAGGTGGATCAGGCGCGCATCTTCCTCAAGGGCGGGGATAACGAACTGATCGAACAATGGGAAAGCGAGATGCAATCGGCCTCGGATCAACTGAACTTTGAACAGGCCGGGCTGTTGCGCGACCGAATTTCAGCCCTGCGCACCATTCTCGCCGGGTCGGAAGACAGTCATCTGCCGGATAATGCGGACGCCATCGCCCTGATTCGCCATGCCGGCGGAGTGCTGGCCGGCATTGGCGTTCGCCGGGGCGGGCGCGACCTGGGCAGTCATAATATCCGGATTGATCAGGCCATCGATGCGGAAGATCTGGAAATCCTGCAATCGCTGTTTGTCGAACGTTATGAAAAAGAGCCCCCTCCTAGGCATATTCTCCTTATAACTTCGGATGTTAACATTAGTGAGCTAAAGCGCCTGATTAACCTGTTTAAGGCCGGGACAAGAACTGAAATCCACCATCCCAGACGCGGCGCCCGACTGCATTGGCTGGAGCAAATACGACATTCCGGCGAGCAGGCGATTGCCAGCCGCAAACAGGAGACGCAGCGCGCAGCCTTTGAATCCGTGGCGGAGCTGTTGGCGCTGGAGGGCGTCCCGGAACGCATTGCCGCCGTGGACAACGCCCATCTGGGCGGCAAACAGATGGTGGCCGCCATCACCTATGCCGGATGGGAAGGGGCGGAAAAAGATCATTATCGCCGCTATAAGCTGGATGGCGTCCCCGGCGGCATTATTGAGGGCGACGATTATGGCGCCATGAAGGCGGTGCTGGATCGATTTTTCCGCGCCATCGTGGAAGATTCCCTCCCCTGCCCCGATCTCATGCTCATTGATGGCGGCAGAGGTCAATTAGGCGTTGCGCTGGCCTGTGCTGCGGATGCCGGCCTGCACGATCTGAAGCTGGTTGGCGTGGCCAAGGGCGATTCGCGCCGGCCGGGCGAGGAAACGCTTTGGCCGGGATGGACAGGAGATGGCCCGGGCATCGGGGCGCCGCTGCAACCGGGAAGGCGCTGCCCTGCCCTGCTGCTGGTCGCCCGGGTGCGCGATGAAGCCCACCGCTTCGCCGGCAGCTATATGCGCAAGCGTAAGAAGAAGGCCATGTTTACATCATCTCTGGATGCCATCGACGGCATTGGCCCGGCCAGACGCGCCGCCATGCTCAGGCATTTCGGCGGCATAGACGGCGTCAAAAAGGCCAGCCGCGCACAACTGGCCCAAACACCGGGCATTTCAAACCAACTTGCCGAACGCATTTTTATTTCCCTGCACAAATAATTCGGCCCTGAACCTCCCTGTTGCTGAAATGCTTTATGGATGTATGTAGTATGTCCTACATAATACAGGATGCAATGGCTCAGGTTCACGACTGGATGTCTCTGTTTCCAGTCGTCAATGTCATGCAGTCCACGCTGAGGATGGCAATGAATGCCGTGCAGGAGCATCAATTCTCTTTCCGGGATGCCATGATACTGGAAACGACTGTACAGGCCGGAGTAACATGCCTGTACAGCGAAGACATGCAGCATAAGCGATCATGGAAAGGCATGGCTATCGAAAACCCTTTTACGCGCATCCTGTAAACTCACGCGTATGCAGAGAGTAGGCGTCGCTTTGTCGCTGCGCTATGCTTCGCATATGTCCAACGCAGTGAACAACAAACCTGATCTTTCCTGCTCCTATGCCGGGCTGGCATTGCAAACGCCGCTGGTGCTGCTCTCGGGCTGCGTTGGTTTTGGCGATGAATATACGCATATTGAGGGCTGGGATAACCGACAGGTCGGTGCGGTTATTATCAAGGGAACTACGCTTGAGCCGCGTTTGGGCAACGCCCCGCACCGGGTTTATGAAACGCCGTCGGGCATGCTCAATGCCATCGGCTTGCAAAATCCGGGCGCGCGCTATGTTGTTGAACATATTCTGCCCGGCCTGCCGCATGATGAAACGCAGTTCTGGGCCAATGTGAATGGCGCTTCGCTTGAAGAGTATGCCGAGGTCGCCCGCATTTTCGATGATTCGCCGGTCACGGCCATGGAAATCAATATCTCCTGCCCGAATGTCAAAGAGGGCGGCGTGCATTTTGGCAACAACCCGGCCATGGCCGCCCGCGTGGTTGCGGCCATGCGGCCCATGACGAAAAAGCCGCTGATCACCAAGCTTTCGCCCAACAATGCCGATATTGCCGAAACAGCCCGGATGGTGATTGAAGCGGGATCGGATGGCCTGTCCGTGATCAATACGCTGGTGGGCATGGCAGTTGACGCGGACAAGCGGCAGCCGGTGCTCGCCAATATTTCCGGCGGCCTGTCCGGGCCATGCATCAAGCCGGTGGCGCTGTGGAAAATTTATCAGACGCGGATGGCGGCAGCCAGGCATAATATCCCGATTCTCGGTCAGGGCGGCATCACCAGCGCTCAGGACGCCATTGAATTCGCCATCGTCGGCTCAGATGCCATCGGCCTTGGCACCGGGCTGTTCTACGATCCCCTGCTGTGCGGGAAAATACTTGCCGGCCTGAGCGATTACCTGCATTACCACCGCCTGAATGCCTATTCGGAGCTCGTCGGCGCGCTCCGAACCAGCCCGTGAATGATTCTTGTCTGTTCAGGCTTGCGCTGTCTTTGCTGGCGCTGTCGCTCTGTCCCGGCGCCGCACGGGCGGGCACGCTTTCCGTTATTGAAAAAAGTCGCTGGGTGGAAATTGAACATGTCTTTGACGGAGACACCGTGCGCACCAAAAAGGGCGAGAAGATCCGACTGCTCGGCATCAACACGCCGGAAATAGCACATGACAAGCAACCCGGCCAGACGCTGGGCAATGAAGCAGGCCAGCGACTGCGCGAGCTGGTGCTGGGCAAAACAGTTCGTTTAAGGCTGGATAAAGAGCGGCGCGATAAATATGGCCGCACGCTGGCCCACATCTATTTGCGTGATCACAGGTGGATCAATGAAGTGCTTGTGCGGGAGGGATTCGCCCATGTTTACACCTTCGCCCCCAACTTTCGCGGCGCAAGGAAACTCCTGCTGGCGGAAGCCGAGGCCCGTCAGGCCAGACGCGGGATCTGGCGCACCGCCCGCTTTCAGGTATTGGACAGCGAACTGGCGACCAGCCTGCATATCGGCCAGTTCCGCACTGTCGAAGGGACAGTCAGCAAGTCCAGGCCGTGGCAATTCAG
>CAYTFI010000204.1:0-3404 GCA_964437065.1 uncultured Zetaproteobacteria bacterium
CGGCGGCAATGACGAGCGCGAACAGACCCTGAACCAGTTGCTGGTCGAGATGGATGGCTTTGAATCGAACGAGGGCGTCATCCTGGTGGCGGCTACAAATCGCCCCGACGTGCTTGATCCCGCCCTGTTGCGCCCCGGTCGATTTGACCGACAGGTGGTGGTGCCGCGTCCCGATCTGCTGGGCCGGGAGCAGATCCTGAAAGTGCATATGCGCAAGGTTCCCCTGTCGAGCGATGTCGAAGTCAAGGTGCTGGCGCGCGGAACGCCCGGGTTTTCAGGCGCTGATCTGGCCAATCTGGTCAATGAGGCGGCGTTGAATGCGGCCCGCTATGATCGTGACAAGGTGACCGGCCCTGATTTTGAGACGGCCAAAGACAAGGTTATGATGGGCGCAGAGCGTCGCTCAATGATTATCTCGGATGAGCAGAAGGAAACCACGGCGTACCATGAAGGCGGACATACCCTGGTGGCCAAACACCTGAAAACTGCCGACCCTGTGCATAAGGTGAGTATTATTCCGCGCGGACAGGCGCTTGGCATCACCATGCAGTTGCCTGAAGAAGACAGATTCAATCACGACAGGGAATATCTGCGTGATCAGATCGCCATTATGATGGGCGGCAGGATTGCCGAGGAGGTTGTGCTCAACCAGATGACCACGGGCGCCTCCAACGACTTTGAACGGGCCACGCAGCTGGCGCGTAATATGGTGACGCAATGGGGCATGTCGGATGAGCTGGGCCCGATGGTTTATGGAGAGCGGGAGCACGAGCCTTTCCTCGGGCGCGAAATCACCCGCCAGACCAATATTTCTGAAGAAACCGCGCGTAAAATTGATGGCGTGGTGCGCGCGCTCGTTGAGGAAAATTATGATCGCGCCAGAGAAATTATTGAGGGCAATATGGAACAGTTGCATTGCATTGCCAAGGCGCTGATTAAATATGAAACGCTGGAAGGCAAAGAGATTGATCGGGTGATGAAAGGCAAGGAACTGCATCGGGATGAGCATGCGGGCGGCGGGGGAGGCTCGGCCAGGCCGGCTACAGAGGAGCCAACGACCAAAGTGGATGTGGGCGATAATGGCAAGCCAAAGGCGTCCGGCGATGAGGCCGGACAGGCCAGTTAACGCGCATGGATTTTTCCACCCCGTGATATGAAACATTATCACAGAGCAGAAAATTCCATGCAGGCGCGTTGTTTTTTTCATGTTAACATGATTCGTTACGGCCTGAACGGCCGGATTGCGTGCGTACGGATGTTGTGCGCAGGCGGGTGCGAGCGTCGCAGCGATTCATGAATAAAGCGAGTCAATGATTTCACGCTGGCATCGCCCGGAAGATGGCGATGTCTGGATAATGGGGGTGCAAAATTGCACCCCCGATTCATTTTCTGACGGCGGCGATTATTATGACAGGCATGCGGCTGTTGCGCATGGCCTCGCCATGCTTCAGTCGGGTGCGGCAATTATAGATGTCGGCGGCGAGTCCACGCGTCCCGGCGCAAATGCCGTGGCGCCGGAAGAAGAGCTGGAGCGGGTAATCCCGGTTGTCAGCGAACTGGTCGCCCGCGGCTGCACGGTGTCGATCGACACCATGAAGGCGGAAGTGATGTCCCGGGCGATTAAGGCGGGGGCGGGCATGGTCAATGATGTCAGCGCCCTGCGCCATGATCCGGAAGCGCTTGATACGGTGGCGCAAGCCGGCGTGGATGTGTGTCTGATGCATATGCAGGGCAGTCCGGAAACGATGCAGAAAAACCCCCGCTATAATGATGTGGTTGACGAGGTGATGGCCTTTTTTGCTCAACGCATAGAGGCCTGCGTATGCGCAGGCGTCGCAGAATCATCTATTCTGCTTGATCCGGGCATCGGTTTTGGCAAGCGATTGCAGGATAATCTGGCCCTGATTGCAGGCATCGGGAAAATTAAGCGGCAATTTTCCATGCCCGTGCTGCTGGGCGTCTCGCGCAAATCATTTCTGGGCATGTTAAGCGGCAGCGAGGTTGAAGATCGGGAAATTGAGACGGCTGTCGCCGGGGGCTTTGGAATTGCAGCGGGAGCGGATATGCTTCGCGTCCATGATGTGGGCTTACAGGGCAGGGCGATTCGTGTCGCCTCGGCGCTGTCGGTTGCGGCAAATCATTCTACGGGCGTTTCTGGGGGTTTGGGTCAATGAGTGGCTGGCAGTTTGGCATTCTGGATGCAGTCGATATTGCTGTTGTTGCGGTCGTGGTTTATTTCTTTTTACGTCTGATTCGCGGCACGCGGGCTGTGCAGATGCTGATCGGGCTGGCTATCGTGGTTGTCACTTATGAACTGGCCCGATTCTTTGGTCTGTTTACCGTGGAATGGATATTCGGCCATTTTTTCTCAGCCTTCATGGTGATTCTTGTAGTGCTTTTTCAGCAGGAAATTCGTCGCGCCCTGATGCGCGTAGCGACCAATCCGCTATCATCGTCAGGCGGGCCGGATGAAGCCATGATTGACGCCCTTGCCGAGTCGGCGTTTTCACTGGTGCACAGCGGTTGGGGCGGTCTGATCGTCATTGAGCGCGATACCGGCCTAAGACACCTTTATGAATCGGGCGTGGAAATGAATGCACCGATTCGTCCGGATGTGATTCAGGCCATTTTCTGCCCCCATGCGCCCATGCATGACGGGGCAATAATTGTAAGTCGCAGCAATGGCGAAGGGCGAATTATGGCGGCCAGGGCGTTGCTGCCGCTGGCGCAGGCCAATGCTGTTCCGGGCAGCTTTGGCACGCGTCATCGCGCCGCAGTGGGGTTGTCCGAGGAAACAGACGCGCTGGTCATTGTCGTGTCTGAAGAGAAGGGCGAGGTTCATCTGGTTGACGCGGGGCGCCTCGGCGAGGCCTTAACCAGCTATGAGTTGCGTCAGGGGCTGGCGCGGCGACTGAATGTATTGCCTGCGGCGCAAGCCGCCATCAGCGAGCATATATGATGGAGGCCCTGAAATTCCTGCGCCGCAACAATTTGCAAGTGCTGGCCGTGGTGATCGCCCTTGCTCTGTGGTTGCAGGTGCATGGACAGGGCGAGGGCTCGCTGAGCATGGATGTGCCGTTGCAGGTGCAGGGGTTGCCGGCGGAAATGGTGATCGTTAATGATTTTCCCGAGCACGTCCGGGTTACTATCAATGGCTTGCAGACGCGGCTCAAGGAGCTGAATCAACAGGACCTGACGGTGCCGATCGACGCCTCGAATATTACAACTTCCGGCGTTTATGAGCGGGCGCTGCTGTTATCTTCAGTCGCTCTTCCGGTTGGCTTGCGTATTGAGAAAGTGCAGCCGGATCGCCTTAAGATCCATGTGGATCGCATTGTTACGCGTTCAATTCCCGTGCGCAGCCATCTTGAACTGCCGAAGGGATGGCAGGCGAAATCGGTCAA
>CAYTFI010000205.1:0-3360 GCA_964437065.1 uncultured Zetaproteobacteria bacterium
GCCGTCACCTTGTTGGTGACAAGAGCTTTTTTCGTTTAGCAAAGCAAATCAATTGCTTGCGCCATGCGGGTGGTGCTAACTGAGTGTTCCAGGATAATGCAACAGGCTGTCAACGGCGCTCCAGCGCCCGGACAAGGGTAGTCAACAACCGGTTTACAGGAGCGCCCAGTCCTGTTTCCTCCGCCCTGTCCGCCACGAAGCCGTTGATACTGTCGATTTCGCTTGGGCATCCACGATCCAGATCCTGCCACATGCTGGTTTTCACCGGCCCCAGGCCCCGGCTAATGGCAAGCTGCTTGTCGGCTGCGCCCTCGGGCAGAGTCACGCCCAGCGAAGTGGCAAGCGCTTTTGCCTCATGCATGGCGGCCAGCGCTATTTGCGCCGTATCCCTGCGCACCGCCACATCCCGGGCATACTGATGCGTCAGCGCCGTAATGGCATTAAAGCCGCAATTCCACAGCATTTTATTCCATATCAGGGCCCTGGCGTCATCCGCCTGTCCCGCCGCAACGCCGGCCATACGCAATTGTTGCAGCAATTCCCGCAGCCGGGACCCGGCCTTGCTCTGCTTGCCCTCCCGCCACAGGCCAAACCTCAAAGACCCGGCAGCGGAATGCACGACATGGCCCGGCGCGTCAATTCGCACGCCGATAAAGGCGGCGCCGGCGACAACGCCATGGAATGGAAAATGGCCGGCGACCAGATCCGGCGCCTGAACGCCGTTCTGCAAGGTTGCCAGCAGGCAATGCTCGCCAATATGCCCGCTCAACTGACGACACATCGCTTCCAGAGCTGTCATTTTACAAGCAAGCAAAACCACATCGGCGCCGCCTGTTATGGCCGGATCGCTGTCCGCCTGAATAAAAACAGTCGTTTCCCGCCTGAGCGACGTATGTTTAAGCCCCTGCGCCTGAATGGCCTGCAAATGCGCGCCGCGCGCCAGCAGGGCGACCTGGCAACCCGCCTGCTGCAATAAACTGCCAAAGTGGCAACCCACTGCCCCGGCGCCGGCAATCGCTATGTTCATCTTCCCCTCCATGACCCGGCCAGACTAGCGCGCTATACTTGCGAACAACAATGATGAATTCAGGAAAAAATATGACAAATGATTTTCTGCGCGACGCCGCATTTAAGTATCACAGCTCCCCGACTCCGGGGAAAATCAGCATCAGGCCCACCAAGCCGTGTCTGACCCAGCGCGATCTGGCGCTGGCCTACACGCCCGGCGTCGCCGCGCCCTGCCTGGCCATCAAGGAAAACTCCGATCTGGCCGATGAATATACTTCAAGGGCCAATCTCGTTGGCGTTATCACCAATGGCTCGGCAGTGCTGGGCCTGGGAAATATCGGCCCCCTGGCGGGCAAGCCGGTGATGGAAGGCAAGGGGGTGCTGTTCAAGCGCTTTGCCGACATCGACGTGTTTGATATTGAACTGGATGAATCTGATCCGATGGCCCTGGTTGAGACGATTGCACGCATGGAACCCACCTTTGGCGGCATCAATCTTGAGGATATCAAGGCGCCGGAATGTTTTATTATCGAGCGGGAGCTGAAAAAGCGCATGAACATTCCGGTTCTGCACGATGATCAGCATGGCACGGCTGTTATCCTGGCCGCTGCATTTATCAATGCGCTGATCCTGCAGGAGAAGAAAATCGAAGATGTGAAAATCGTCTGCCTTGGCGCCGGCGCGGCCGGTTTCGCCTGCATGAAGCTGATTGAACAGCTTGGCGCCAGGCATGAAAACATTCTGTTTCTTGATCGCAAAGGCGTGATCAGCAAAGATCGGGAAGAGAAACTGCCGCCGCACAAGGCGTATTTTGCCAGCGAACGCCGCGAGCGTTCGCTGGCCGAGGCCATGCAGGGCGCAGATGTGTTCGTGGGCCTGTCGGAGGGCAATGCGATCTCTGTGGAAATGGTCAAATCCATGGCGAAAAAACCCATCATTTTTGCCATGGCCAATCCTGATCCTGAAATCGCCTATGAACTGGCAATGGCGACCCGCCGGGATCTGATTATGGCCACGGGCCGCTCCGATCACCCCAATCAGGTTAACAATGTGCTCGGTTTTCCCTTCCTGTTCAGAGGCGCGCTTGATGTGCGGGCGACAGCCTTTAATGAAGCAATGAAGGTCGCCGCCGTGCATGCTCTGGCCGAACTGGCCCGACAGGATGCGCCGGAGGCTGTGCTCAATGCCTATGGCGTGAAAGAGCTCCACTTCGGGCCGGAATATATTCTTCCCAAGCCCTTTGACCCGCGCCTGATCGAAGTTGTTCCGGTTGCCGTTGCAAAGGCCGCCACGGAATCGGGCGTGGCCCGCAAGCCATTGCAGGACGCCGCCGCCTACAGCAATTCACTGGCCGAACGCATCAACTCCTCGCGGCTGTTCATGCGCCTGATTGCCGACAAGGCCAGGGCCAACCCGATTCGGCTGGTGTTGCCCGAGGGCGAGGATGAAACCGTCGTCCGCGCCGCCATTGCCATGAAAGAAAGCGGCATTGCCGAGCCCGTTCTGATTGGCCGCGCCGGGCCGGTGCATCAGTTATGCGACGAAGCTAAACTGAGCATAGAGGGAATCGAATTGATTGATCCGTCAGTCGATGACTGCCGTTTCGACAGCCTTGCCGAGGCTTATTACCTTGACCGCAGGCGTCGCGGCATGCTGCGCGGCAGCGCCGCCAAGGCCCTGCGCAGCGACAAGAACATCCTCGGCGCCATGCTGGTGCGGCAGGGCCTTGCCGATGGCATGTTATCAGGGCGCACGGCGCATTATCCTGATGTTTTAAGCCCGCTGCTGAAGGTGCTTGGCGGCGGAGAAAACGGCCATTATCACCATGTTCACGGCATGTACATGATGATCATGGAGAACAGCGTCTATTTCATGGCCGACTGCACGGTTGATATTCAAATAAGCACCGAAGATCTTGTCAGACTTGCCAAACTGGCCGCTGCCACGGTTGAGTCGCTGGGCTTTAAGGCGCGCATCGCCATGCTTTCATTCTCCAACTTCGGCAGCGTTGACCACCCGGAGGCAAAAAAAATGGCCGAGGCGACGCGTCTGCTGCATGAACAGGCGCCTGAACTGATTGTCGATGGCGAAATGCAGGCCGATACCGCCGTCAATGAAGCCATCCTTCAACATTATCCGTTCAGTCGCCTGAAGGAAGCGGCCAATGTGCTGATTCTTCCGACCATGCAGGCGGGAAATATTGCCTACAAGCTATTGCGCGAACTGGGTGGCGCCGCCGCCATCGGCCCGGTTTTGCTGGGCCTGCCATATCAGGCGCATGTACTGCAAACCGGCGCAAGCGTTGACGACATCGTCAACATGGCCGCCATCGCCGCTGCACGGGCGGCGCAC
>CAYTFI010000206.1:0-3342 GCA_964437065.1 uncultured Zetaproteobacteria bacterium
GAAAAATATTGAGTTAAAACAGCACTATAACGCGAAGAGCGGCCCCGGCCATCCGACATTGAAGCGGATGAAAGGTGGAATATGGCCCCTGATTCGCATAGCGTTAGCCGTTCCTGAGCAACGGCGCGCAGTTTTTTTCACGCTTACGAGGTTGCAAAAAGATGACGGGGGGAGCCGGATTCAATGAATGAACTAATAGGCGACGGCCTGCAACTTATGGTGCTGGGCATGGGAACCGTATTCCTTTTTCTGGGACTGCTGGTGGTCGTGGTCACGTTGTGTTCCCGTATCATCCAGAACCTTGAAGCGAGCCTGGCGACGCCTGCCGAGTTGACTGCTTCGCCTGAAGATGAACTGTTGGAGGTCATGGCCGCCGCCGTGCAACGTTACCGTTCAGATCATCCTCGTTAGCCCCGTAACAACCGATCAAGGAGCAAAGAAGATGAATAAGCCATTGAAAATCACCGAGCTTGTCCTGCGTGACGGACATCAGTCGATTCTCGCCACGCGCATGCGCATTGAGGATATGCTCCCGATTGCAGAAAAACTGGACAAGGTCGGCTACTGGTCGCTGGAAGTATGGGGCGGGGCCACCTTTGACGCTTGCATTCGTTTTCTGGGCGAAGATCCATGGGAAAGATTACGGCTGCTCAAACTGGCCATGCCGCATACGCGCACCCAAATGCTGTTTCGGGCGCAAAACATCCTTGGCTACCGCCATTATGCCGATGATGTCGTTAATGCGTTTGTAGAGCGCGCCGCCACGAACGGCATGGACGTGTTTCGTATTTTTGACGCCATGAACGACATGCGTAATCTGGAAACAGCCGTCAAAACAACGCTCAGGGTCGATAAACACGCCCAGGGCACAATGTCTTATACTGTAAGCCCGGTTCACACCCTTGATATGTGGGTCGAAATGGGCAAGCGGCTGGAGGACATGGGCTGCCACTCGATCTGCATCAAGGATATGGCCGGACTGCTCAAGCCTTATGTGGCTGAAGAACTGGTGGCGCGCCTGAAAGAATCCATTTCAATCCCGCTCGCGCTGCACTGCCATGCCACCACCGGCATGAGCACCTCGGCCATTATCAAGGCCGTGGAAGCGGGTCTGGACATGGCTGACTCCACCATATCATCAATGAGCCACACGTACGGCCACTCTGCCACCGAATCGATCGTCGCGATTCTTGAACATGAACAGCGCTCCACGGGCCTTGATCTCAAGCTGCTCGAAGAGATTGCCGCCGATTTCAGGGAGGTGCGTAAAAAATACGCCAAGTTCGAAGGCTCGTTGCGCGGCATCGACTCCCGGATTCTGGTCGCCCAGGTGCCGGGCGGCATGCTGACCAATCTGGAAAGCCAGCTACAACTGCAAAATGCGGAAAACCGCTTCGACGAAGTGCTCGAAGAGATCCCCCAGGTGCGCGAGGATCTGGGCTTTCTGCCGCTGGTCACCCCTACCTCGCAGATTGTCGGCACTCAGGCGGTATTCAACGTGCTCTCCGGCGAGCGCTATGAAATCATTACCAAGGAAACAGCCGGCGTACTTAAGGGAGAATATGGCAAAACCCCGGCGCCGGTGAATGCTGAATTGCAGGCCAGGGCGCTTGATGGCGAACAGCCGATCAGCTGTCGTCCGGCAGATTTGATCGAGGATGAACTTGATCATCTGACAGCGGAACTGACCAGCATCGCCAACGAGGAAGGCTTTGATCTTGCCGAAAATGTCGTAGATGATGTTCTTATCTACGCCCTGTTTCCCCAGATCGGCCTGAAATATCTTAAAAACCGCAACAATCCGGATGCCTTTGAGCCGGCTCCATGGCTGGAGAAACCAAAGGGCGGTGCGCGGGAAGTCACCGAGCGCTACAATATCAATGTCAACGGCAAGGATTATGACGTCGTGGTGTCGCCCGAGGGAGCAATCACTTCCATGCAGGCGGCGGCGCCAGCAGAAAGCAAGCCGGCTGAGCCCGTAACGGCGCCAATGGCCGGAAATATTTTCAAGGTTCAGGTGTCGGCCAGTCAGCAGGTGAATGAAGGCGATGTTGTCGTCATCATGGAAGCCATGAAAATGGAAACCGAGGTGCGCTCAAACCGGAGCGGCGTGATTGCCAGCATTGAAGTTAAGGAAGGCGACGCCGTAACCCTGGGGCAGGCGCTGGTTATGATCGCATGAGGGCAGGGATCAGAGGACAGAGGGATCAGAAATCGGCAGGCGGAGTGCGGCATGCAGATTGAATTATTGCAACAACTGTGGGCCACCACCGGCCTGGCCAACTTTGATTGGGGACAAATGCTGATGATCTGTGTTGGCGTTCTGCTGCTCTACCTGGCTATTAAGAAAAAGTTCGAGCCGCTGCTGCTCGTGCCCATTGGCTTTGGCGCCATTCTTACTAACATCCCGGTCGCCGACATGTCCGGCCCTGATGGCCTGCTGGGCATGATTTACCATGTCGGCATCAAAACAGGTATTTTCCCGTTGCTCATTTTTATGGGCGTAGGGGCATTGACCGATTTCGGCGCCCTGATTGCCATGCCGAATACCCTTCTGCTCGGAGCAGCGGCGCAATTCGGCATCTTTATCACCCTGCTCGGCGCTCTGGCGCTTAATATGGTGCCCGGCCTTGAATTCAGTCTCGCAGATGCCGCCGCCATTGGCATTATCGGCGGCGCCGACGGACCGACAGCCATCTTTCTGGCCTCGCGACTCGCGCCTGACCTGCTCGGCGCCATTGCCGTCGCCGCCTACTCCTATATGGCGCTGGTGCCGATTATTCAGCCGCCGATTATGCGCTTGTTAACCACCGAAGCAGAGCGCAAGGTAAAAATGAGCCAGCTTCGGCATGTCAGTCGGCTGGAAAAAATCACCTTCCCGCTCATTGTATTGCTGCTCTGCGTTATTTTTCTGCCCACCGCCGCCCCGCTGATCGGCATGCTCACATTCGGCAATCTGCTGCGCGAATGCGGCGTGGTGGATCGCCTGTCGAATGCCGCCCAGAATGAAATCATCAACATCGTCACCATCCTGCTGGGCCTGGCCGTCGGCTCCAAGCTGAATGCAGAGAAGTTCCTCAGCTATGAAACCCTGGGCATTCTGTTGCTGGGCATGGGCGCATTTGCCATCGGCACCGCCGCAGGCGTGCTCATGGGCAAGCTGATGCACCGTCTGTCGGGCGGCAAGGTTAACCCGTTAATCGGCGCCGCCGGCGTATCGGCCGTACCCATGGCCGCACGCGTCGTCAACAAAGTGGGGCTTGAAGCGGATCATCATAATTTCCTGCTCATGCACGCCATGGGCCCGAATGTCGCGGGCGTTATCGGCTCTGCCGTCGCCGC
>CAYTFI010000207.1:0-3338 GCA_964437065.1 uncultured Zetaproteobacteria bacterium
TTGCCGCCAATCGCCAACGATTTCTGGCGGAACAAGGCTATGACTACATGATTGAGGATTGGCAGAGCCCTGCATGAAAAAAGGGGAACGATTGAATACCCCGCTTCGCGGCGGCCAAGAGGAGAATAACAACATGAAAAGTGAACCACGAATAAACACGAATGAAAGCAGATCACAACCAATGCTTGCACGGCTTTGACCTTTATTCGTGTCTATTATTCGTGGCGCAAGAAATTCAGGTTATCGCATGCGCAGATTTAAATAGCCAGAGAATTAGGATTAAATGCACATGAATTCGGCAGCCTTGCCAAAATAAAATGAGGGCTAAAGGACGTTCTTTCTGGAATCTTGCCCGTACATGGCTGGAAGATCATATTGCCAAGGATGCGCTGGCTATCGGCGAAGCCTGTTGTTTACATGGCCGCGTGCGTGCAATGGCGTTGCTTCATTCCGGCTGCGCCGTCAGTGGGAAGGTTGAAGACAACGAATGCGGTAGAAACGTCCCATGAGCACCCCGCCGACGTGCATCAACGCATTCTGTATGTGCTTCATCCCGAATGTAAAGGGGATCGAATCTATGTCGAAGTCGTGTCCGCACGGCAGATGGAGGATGGCGTCTATGGCGCGACATCGACCTACCGGTTTTCCAATTTCTTCAACCATATTTTACATCGCTTTGTGCTACAGATTGACTTGGACATCATCAAACGTGCAAAACCATCGAACATTGACAGCGCCTCCTTTACACCCCTGGGCGATCGCGGCGTGACGATTATGAAGCTGATGTTGCAGACAGGCCGCTGCCATTGGAAAAATGTCAACAGCTCGCCACGCTGGGTGCAACACGCCCCGGAACATGGTTCTGGCATACCGATCAGCGCGCCACTCAAAAGCTTTGCCTGCGCGCGCCCGGAGGGAAAGTGCTGAGGCCATGTCGCCAGCCAGCCTCATTATACCCTCCTCGCCGCCATTTTACCTGTCGGAGGATGAAAGCAGTTGCGGCCCAATCACGTCCGGTTGCCCCGATCATTTATACGAATAATTATTGATGCACGGACATTCAAACGCATCTTCCGTAAGCCCATTGAGCAGGAGGGCAGCGGCATGCGCCAACAGCAATTAAACCTGCCGCATCAGACCCTTCATCCTGCGCCGCACCAAGGAGGCAGTGGCCTCTGAACTGCCACGGAAAACCACCATGATTCACAGCATTGAATCGCGCATTCTTGACATGCAGACGCGCAAGCAAAGACTGGCTGATGCGCTGTATGAGGGCGCAAAGCAGTCCAGGCCATTTTGGAGCGAAGAGGATATGATCACCCTGTTTGCGCCATTGGAGGAATGAAGAGGGAGTAGCCATGGAAAATGATGCACCCATGCATGTTGGCGTTTGCTGGTACAGGGAAGAGCAATGGGAGAGGTTGAAGGAAATCGTTGCGGATCCTGAATCCATTGAAGATACCTTCCAGCGGTGGAAGGCGGATGCGGAAAAGAGTGTCACCGAATTAACAGCCACAGGGCTCAATATTGTAAAAGTATCGGTTGATACCGAGGACATGTTACGCTGGGCCAATGAGAAGAAACGCCCGCTGGATAGCGCGGCGCGGGCTGCTTATGCCGCATTCCTGGTGCAAATCAGAGAAAGCAAGTCTCATCGTTGATCACTGGCATCAAGTGAGCATCACCGCTTGTGAGAGAATAAATCGCACCGCCCCGGCGCTGGTGGAACAGACGCTAGCCGATCATGGCATCTGGAATGCGGTGGTATGCCTGCTTGCCAGTCATCGTATGCGGCAAAGTGATTACGAGGCATGGCGTCTGGATGATGCGGCTTGTCTGGAGGACGCGGTTATCGGCAATCGCCAGCGTATCCTTGATATGCTGGATGCGGCTTTGGCGCATGCGCAATCCATGGGTTTGAACAGCGCGGCGATCACATGGGCTGGCTGGGGCAAACAGGCGGAGAAACTGCTACGCCTGTTCCGCGATGATGCAGCAAACGCTCGTTTTCAGATTCAACTGGCACCCGCGGCGGACAGAAAGCAACTGGATATATTCATGGTTGCAGGCGACATCAAGGAAAGCCGTATCTTGCATCAGTACGAACTGGGCTTTAAATCAAATGGCAAAGCGCAAAGTAAGGTCGGGCGCGATATTCTGTTTATCAAACGTAATCTGGACTTTCTCAAACCCGGCGGACGCATGGCGATTGTGCTACCACAGGGGCGCTTCAACAATACCTCGGACAAGCACATCCGCGAATTCATATCCTGGCACGGACGCATCCTTGCCGTGGTGGGTTTGCACGGCAACACCTTCAAACCTCATACCGGCACCAAAACCAGTGTGCTGTTTGTGCAGAAATGGAACAATAATCCCGATGCCGGGCCGCTCTGTCGCAAAGTGGTCGATTATCCCATCTTTTTCGCCGTTAGCGAAAAAGGCGGCAAGAACAACTCGGGCGACTACATCTACGTCAAAAATGGCGATGGCAAGGAGCGGCTGGACAAAAACGGCCACCTGATCGTTGACCATGACCTGCATAACCATGACGGCGAATTACCCGACGGCATCGCCGAAGCATTTATCAATTGGGCGACAGGTGAAAAACTGTCGTTTTGGAGGTGATGCAATGAAGAAAGAAAACTCCATTGTTCTATTTCACCAAAAGCAGGTGCGTCGCCATTGGGATGAGGAACAGGAATTGTGGTATTTTTCTGTTGTGGATGTCATTGAAGTTTTAACGGACAACCAGCGACCAAGAAAATACTGGAATGACCTAAAGAAGAAGCTACAGCAAGAAGGTAGTCAGTTGTCCGAAAAAATCGGACAACTGAAAATGCTTGCGTCCGATGGCAAAAAGTACCTTACTGATGTTGCCGACACAGAAAATATCCTACGCCTCGTCCAGTCCATTCCCTCGCCCAAAGCCGAGCCTTTCAAACTGTGGCTGGCAAAAGTTGGCTATGAACGCATCGAAGAAACCGAAGATCCGGAACTAGCTTTTGACCGGGCTATGCAAACCTATTTGAAAAAAGGCTATTCCAAAGAGTGGATCAATCAACGCCTGAAAAGCATCGAAGTCCGAAAAGATCTGACCGATGAATGGCAGGATCGAGGCGTAGAGCAAGGCCTGGAATATGCCATCCTGACCGATGAGATTACCCGCGCATGGGCTGATAAAAGTGTCAAGGAATACAAACGTTTCAAAGACCTGAAAAAGCATTGTCAGCCAAGACAATGCGAACGATTTGCGGCTGGAGCATAAAAAATGATGCTTCCGCCGAAACCCTTTGCCGACCGGGAATCCGTATTTCACCATATCCCGTTTGTGAAGT
>CAYTFI010000208.1:0-3308 GCA_964437065.1 uncultured Zetaproteobacteria bacterium
GCATCAGGCCGTGGATGTGGATGCGGTGCAAAGACAGCTGGTGAAACAGGGCGTCTGGCTGCGTCCGTTTGGCAAGCTGATTTACACCATGCCGCCTTTTGTCATCGACCCCGATCAGATGCAGCGCGTTATTTCAGCCATGGTGCAGACATGCCGGATGCATTAGCCCGCAGCATTCGTAAATTATGACGGAGGAGCGTGACAACCGGCTGGGCACGTCAAATCATGACCGCAATGCTACGGGCATGACCTATGTTTATGCGGTAATTTCCCGCCGCGCCGGCGGCGTTTCAATTGGCCTCAACCTGAACCCGAACAATGCCTGCGACTGGCATTGCGTCTATTGCCAGGTGCCGAATCTTTCCCGGGGCGTTGCGCCTGATATTGATCTGCCCGGTTTACGGCAGGAACTGGAAACCATGCTGACTGATATTCAATATGGCGACTTTATGGCGACACGGGCGCCGGAGCATTATCGCAGGCTTTGCGATATCGCCATATCGGGCAACGGCGAACCGACAAGCTGCAAGGCCATCGGCGCCGTCATCGACATAATTGTCGAATTGATGCAAACATTCGGACTGCATCTGCCGCTGCGCCTGATCAGCAACGGCTCATACATGCATAAACCGTATGTGCAGAATGGCTTGCGCACCATGGCTTTGCATGGCGGCGAAACGTGGATCAAGGTGGATAGCGCCACCGATGAGGGAATCCGGCGAATCAATGGCGTCAGGCTTGGCGAACAGCGTCTGCGTCAACAAGTGCGAACAGCGGCGGCGCTTTGTCCGACATGGATTCAAACCTGCATGTTCGCATGCGACGGGCTTGGCCCTTCCAACACTGAAGTTTCGGCCTATCTCGATTTTCTCGCAAGCCTGAAAAACGCCGACATTCCCGTCCGGGGCGTCATGCTCTACGGGCTGGCGCGCCCTTCCATGCAGGAAGAGGCATTGCGCCTGTCGGCGCTGGATATCAGGCATCTGGAGTCTATGGCCGCCCGAATCAGCGCACTTGGCATGGATGTGCAAGTCACTGCCTGAGGCGCATGGTTTGTTTCATGTTAACCCCGGGATCCGATATCTGATTTGCCTGACTGCCTGATTCTTCTTATGCTGCGGCCTGCACAGGGCGGGAGATCTTATTGATTGCAAACAGATCGAAGACGATAGAGCTGTTGAGTTTCATCATCTGTTTTTTCCTGATGCAGCGCATAGCAGGCGCTGCGCCCGTGGAACAGCTGAATACGGTTCAGGTCAACATGAATGTCACTTTTGAGCAGGTGACGCTGCCAAAAAATGAGCATATGGGGCTGATGGGCGCCTCGTTTCTGTATGAGACCAATGAATGGCTCTCATTGGGAGGAAGCGCTTATGGCGCCCTCACCGGCCAGCGCGGCGGCTTCATCACCCTGGGACTGGCGGCTGAGGCCAGAAAAGAAATCACCGATCTGATTGAAATTAATTCGGGCTTCTTTGTCGGCGCTGGCGGCGGCAGAGGCGGATTCACCCTGCAGGGCGGCGGGCTGATGCTGCGCTATCACCTGGGCATGCAAATAAACAGCGACGAACTGGGCGAACTGGGCGCAGGCCTCAGTTATGTGGATTTCCCCAATGGAAACATCCACAGCGCGCAACCGTACATTTCCTATAAATATCCATTCAGGGCGCTGATTGCGCCAGGCTGGCTCGACCAGATCTACTGGATGCATAATCCTGACGACAACATCAGTCCGGCCCGGCATGAGTTCGCGCTTGTCTATCGCTCATATCTGGTTCCCAACGGGGTGCTGGCGGATGATGGAGGAGCCCAGCATCCCTCGGTCCGGCTGCTGGGTGTTGAATGGCAGCGCTACCTGAATGAGCATGTGTTCCTGAAGATTGAGTCGGAAGGCGCGCTCGGAGGGCGCAGCAACGGTTATATGCAGATTTTGTTCGGGGGCGGCTATCGCTTTTCCATAAGCAGGAGAACCGCCCTGAAGCTGTCTGCATCACTCGGCCCGGCCGGCGGCGGCAACGTTGCAACCGGCGGCGGGCTGTTGATTGATGCAGCTGTTGCACTGCATCACAGCCTGGGGAACAGCCTGTTTGTCGAAATCGGCGGCGGCCTCGTAAATGCGCCCGATGGCGATTTCAGGGCGGCGAGTCTTGCCGGAAAAATCGGATATCGGTTTGCTACGCCCGATGTCCGCGACAGCACTGTTTTGCTGGCCGATCTTGCTGACTACAAGCCCGGAAATTTAAGAATTCGCATGACGCAGCAGAATTATTTTCAGGCGGCATCGGGGTGGAGAAATCATCACGCCGGTTTAAATGTGAATCTGCTGGGCTTTCAGGCCGATTACTTTTTAAGCCGCAATATATACATGTCCGGACAGGGCATCGCCGCATACAAGGGCCAGGCAGGCGGTTATATGACCGGCCTGGTGGGCGCAGGCCTTCATTTTCCACTGTTCGGAGGCCCGCTGTTTCTGGAAACCGAGGCGCTGGCCGGAGCGGCTGGAGGCGGCGGACTGGATGTGTCGGGCGGCTTTGTCTGGCAGGGCAATGCCGGCATAGGCTATCAGTTGTCTGACGCTCACAGCCTGATTGGCATGTATGGTTATATGAGTGCGCCAAGGGGAAAGTTTCGGGCCAGGGTTCTCAGCCTGACATATGCTTATCGGTTCAGCATTTTTACGCTGCAATAGTCGCGGCTCTTTAATCTGGACTATTCACAAATGCTGCCGCGCCCTCGCTTGTTCCTTTGCCCCTGGCTGCGTGCAATGCACAGGCAGGCGCAACGAATACTTTGTCAGTCATCCGTATGTGTGGCTACGGCGCTTCTTGGCTCAGGCCATCCATGCTATTCTGACTGTCTCAAACTGGCCACACGCGGACAGGCAGAGCTTGAAAAATAGTTCTGTATTATATCCCCGGAACTCGGAACTCAATGCGGAACTCATATGTCTTCAAAATTTCACATATCGTGGAAAGACAATAAAGAGGATTAATAATTGGGGTTAGGACTTGGAATTATAGATGAAAAGGCCCTAAATATTTTCACAGATGGGGCATCTTTTCCGAATAGGCAAAGGGCTGCTGGAGTTGGTATCCGCTTTGTGTGGGTGAATAAATCGGGAGACGAGGAAATTGAAGATTACGCTCCAGCAGGATGGCAGTCTGCGACCATTGATGAAATGGAAATTCAAGCATGTGTCGAAGCCATTCGTGAGGCAAAAAGATTTTTTCCTGATATGAAACGCTTTAAAAGAATTCTTATATTTTCAGACTCTAGCTATGTGGTAAACAATTATTTTAAGGCCATGA
>CAYTFI010000209.1:0-3265 GCA_964437065.1 uncultured Zetaproteobacteria bacterium
CCTTCGGGTTATGAGCCCGACGAGCTACCACTGCTCCACCCCGCGTCAGGGAGGCGGAACTATAATCAGGGCTGAGAAGGTGTCAACTCACACAAGCGCAAACCCTTCACCCGTTCTGCCACGCACTCGCCGTCCCATCGTTCGAGCCGGGGGCATGCTTTTTGCTCGCAATGAATCCTGTTCAGCCATCCGCATGCGCGGGGTGGAGAAAATCATGCCGGCGCATTGCTTGTTTCGTGTGAATACAGAATGCCTTGATTCAAACATGTCGCCTGTATATCGTGAGCTATTCTTTTCAGGGAGAGCAGTCTGGTTAACGCATCATGCTTTTAAAACAACAGCAACAACTGATTCGATCCGGCGTCATTACCGAGGCTCAGGTGGCTGAGGCCGCGAAGATCGACCGCGTCAAGCACGGAGGCATTTTTACCGCCTTGCTGGAAATGGAGGATGTGGATGATGATGCGTTGCTGAAAGCAATGTCGAAGATATATAAATTTCCTTATCGTGACATTTCGTCTTTTAAGATTGATGATGATCTGATCCGTATTTGCCCCGAAAGGCTTTGCCTGGATTATGCCATTGTTCCGATCAAGCAATCTGAATCGAATATTGTCGTCGCCACGGCAAATCCGCTGGACTACACCATGCTTGACGCCCTGGGCTTTAAACTTGGCAGGCGTATAAAGGCCATTTTTGCCCGCCCGGATTTCATTCGGCGTAAAATCAGCGAGGCCTATCAGGACTCTGCGGCATTTGATGCCGCGATGGAGAGTCTGGATGACGAGCATGCGATCACTCAGGAAGTGGACAGTTCATCTGAAGTCGCCAATCTGGATGAACTGAAGCGGGGCGCGGAGGACTCGCCGATCGTCAAGCTGGTGAACGGCATTATTGTCCAGGCCATGAAAGTCGGCTCCTCCGACATTCATATCGAGCCGGGCGAGCGACAGAGCGTGGTTCGCCTGCGCGTGGATGGCCGCCTGAGGCCGTCCCTGAAGTTTCCTGCCAAGGCGCATCCACTCGTTGTCTCACGCATTAAAATCATGTCCAACCTTGATATTTCCAATTCTCGCACGCCGCAGGATGGCCGATCCCGGGTCAAATTATGGGGGAAAAGCTACGATATGCGCATCTCAACCCTGCCGGCCATGCATGGTGAAAATGTTGTCATGCGAATACTGGACAAGGGGGGCCTGGCATTGAATCTGGATGCCCTCTGTTTGGAAAAGACCGCCTATAAACGAATCCGGGAATGCATTGCCTTATCAACGGGCTCCGTGCTTGTTATCGGACCAACGGGAAGCGGAAAGACGACGACATTGTATTCTTTCCTTCACCATATTAAAGATGACGAGATGAATATTGTCACCATTGAGGATCCGGTGGAGTTTCAGATTGAGGGGATCAGTCAGGTGCAGGTCAACCCGAAGGCGGGCATGACCTTCTCCACGGCCTTGCGCTCCATTCTGCGCCAGGATCCGGATGTCGTGATGGTCGGTGAAATCAGGGATGTCGAAACCGCTGAAATTGCTCTGAATGCAGCGCAGACCGGCCATCTGATGCTCAGCACATTGCATACAAATGACGCTCCGTCAACAATCACCCGGTTGCAGGATATGGGCATCGAAAGCAGCTTGCTGTCATCGGCGTTGAATTTGATTGTGGCGCAACGGCTGGTTCGCCGTCTGTGCCCTGAATGCAGGCGTAAAGTGCGCAGTTCCGACCCCTTGTACGAACGGCTTGAAATCCCCGACGACCTGATCTTCTATAAAAAAAGGGGCTGCAAACATTGTATGAATATTGGCTATAAGGGCCGCCTTGGAATTCATGAGGTTCTATATGTAAATGACCGTATTCGCAATCTTATTTCACGCGGAGCAAACGAAGTTGAGCTGTTGAAGGCCGCCCGCGAAGATGGCATGCTGACGCTGTTTGAAGACGGGATATCCAAGGCATTGAGCGGACAGACCAGCATACAGGAAGTGATACGCGCCTGCTCGCTGCCGGAAGGTTTTAAATTAAGTGAACAGCTGGACGATAATCGACAGTTGCGGAGTCTGGGAGATATGCAGAAGCTGCGCGACAGGGAGCAACTGAAGCAAACAGAATCGTCCGACCAGCAAAGCGTGCTGGTTGTGGATGATTCAAGCACTGTGCGCAATCTGGTCGAATTTGTGCTGGATGCGGACGGCTTCAAGATATTTCAGGCTGAAGATGGACTGCAGGCCTGGGATTTGCTCCAGCGGGTTAAGCCAAGCCTCGTGCTCACCGATTGTGAAATGCCAAAGATGTCGGGCATTGAACTTGTTCAGAGGATTCGAGGATCGGACCAATTCAATGATATGCCTGTGATCATGCTCACTGCCCGTCAGGATGAGGAGGATGAAGTGCTGGGCCTGAAGAGCGGAGCGGATGATTATATCAGCAAGCCGGTTGAACCGCTGAAGCTTCAGGCCAGAGTGAGAAGAACGCTTGAACTGTATGCGCGCATGGGCAGGCAGGCGATGCATTGATGGGCGCCGATGCTGACAGACAACCGGATGCTCAGGCTATTCACAATGCCGGAGTCGCAACGGACGCGGCGCTTACTGATTATTTACACCTTGTCATTGGCGGAAAAGACCTGCTTGTCCGCTCTTCCGAGGTCAGGGAAATTATCCGACCTGTGCCGCTTACGAAGACGCCGATGGGGCCGGATCACCTGCTTGGTCTGGCGAATGTTCGTGGCCAGATTGTCTGCATCATTGATGCAGGCAGACTTGCCGGATTGACGACTGGCGACCGGGAGATGTCAAATCGAACGCGCTTTATGATATTGCGGCATGCGCTGGTGCATGTCGGCGTCCGGGTTGATGAGGTGCATGGCTTGCAGCAGGTCAATGATGAAGACATCAAATTTCTGGACGGACAGGAGCAGAATGAATCGGGCGTTTCCCGGGTTGAAATTGCCGGTCAGGCCTTTGGCTTGCTTCGTTGCGCGGGGCTGTTGCGTTTAACATGAAACAAATAACGCGGTTGCATGATTTTTTCCACTCTGTGATAATGTTTCATATCGCGGGGTGGAAAAAATCCATGCGCGTTAACATGAAACGTAACTACTCAAATCAAGGGCAATCTGAACAGCTACGGACACTTTTGCACAGGGGTGCTGAGTAGTTGCCGTGAAACAAAGAACGCGTTTGCAGGGAATCATGCCCGTTAACATGAAACAAACAACGCGCCTGCCTGTGCGTGAACGCACGCAGACAGGCCTGCATGGAAT
>CAYTFI010000210.1:0-3238 GCA_964437065.1 uncultured Zetaproteobacteria bacterium
TTAATAAAAAAGGCAACGCAACATGCGCGTTAGTCCAGATATTTGCTCAGCTCGGCCTCGAATGTCTGAGCTGTAAATGGCTTGGTGATCAGAAATCTCGCCCCTGCATCAATAGCTGCGGCTCTCATTTCAGCGGTTCCCTCGGTGGTGACAAAGCCGAATGCGCCTGGAATTCCCTCACTCTTCACGTTCTTCAGCAGCTCCAGACCATTCATTTCCGGCATATTCCAGTCGCACAGGATAAGGCCGGGCGTCCACCCGTTCATCACGCTCAGGGCATCCTTGCCGTTTACGGCCTCTTTAATGTCGTGTCCGCCAAACCCGGCCTGGCGCAGGGTGCGTTTTACAATCATGCGCATGGCCTTGCTGTCATCAACTATCAGTATTTTCATATCCTTTCTCCTTTATAACGTACCGGGTCGCTTCAGGCCCAGGTGGTTTTTGAATTCCCTTTCAACCTGCGCGGAGTTCTCGGCATGGAAACGAATGAGATTACGCAAATGTTCGAAGCTATCAAGATCAATTCCTGTAAACTCAACGGCCAGACCGCCCTCCAGAGCGCGCGCAATTCTGCCTCTGGCGCCAATGCGCATGGCGTCTCCGGCCAGGTATATTTCAATGGCGCACTCCGCCTTTTCCGGGAGTTGATTGCGGCAGCGCAACAAGAGACCGCGCAGGCTGAGATCGACGACATGGCCGTGTATTTTTTCCTCGCCGCTGCAAATATCCGCTTCCACATGAATCTGCGCACGCGTGAACTCCCGATGATTGTTCCCGTCCAACATGATTAAACCGTCAGGCCCGCTGGATCACTGTGACCAGAAATGGTTCATCCGCATGCATGAAACAGGTCTGAATCTGAACTTCCCCGCCCGGAACAGTAAGCTTGTAATCCGTGCCCTCCGCCACCGACGGCATGGATAGCGCGCACCCTTCCGGCAGCAGTGTTTTGACATTCCCGGCGGTCATGTTGGTCAATTCGCCCAGCGCGTCCTGAACCTCCTCGGCGCCGACCTCCTCCTCGGGCATCTCGAACATGGCGCCGGTGGCCTTGCGGGCAAGGGTTTCCGGGCAATGGACGGTCACCGCCCCCTCCCACGGGCCGGTAATCTGGATGCATCCGATCATTGAACGGACGCCCGGCAGGATATTTGCGGCATCAGATGCGTGGCGAATCTCCAGATCGAGAATGGATGACCATATTTCAGTCTCTATTGTTATAATGTCATCAAGTGAAAAGTGCATAAATAGCCTTCCTTCAGGTTTTTTTTAGGCGGAAAGAAACCGCTCGTCCAAACATCTTTCTTTCAAATGATTCATCAAGATTAAAGGTGGTTTCCGCCGAGCCAAGAAACAGATAGCCGTCCGGCTGCAATACTCGTTTGATCTGATTGAGAATGGATTGCTTCGATTCCCTGTCAAAATAGATCATCACATTACGCAGCATAATAATGTCGGCTTTTGGCATCATCGGCCATTTCCCGATCAGATTCATCTGGCGGAAACGGATCATGTCCTGAACAGGCTTTTTCACCTGCCAGTCAATGCCCTTTTTGTCAAAATATTTCATCATGAAAATGGTCGGCAGACCGCGGTTGATTTCAAGCGATCCGTAGCAGCCGCTACGGGCTTTGGTCAGTATATCATCGGAGATATCACTGGCCGTAATCGAGACATTCCAGTTGTTGAGCGTGGGGAAATGTTCACGGATCAGCATGGCCAGGGAATAGGGCTCCTGACCGCTTGAACAGGCGCCGCTCCAGATATGAATCTTTCTGGTCGCTCTGCGGGCCTCAATCAAACCGGGCAGAACATCCTTGCGGATGGCGTCAAAGGGATGAATATCGCGAAAGAAGCTGGTCTCGTTGGTGGTCATGGCCTCGATTATATCCTTATGGATTGCTGAATATGGCGTCGCGCGCAGGCTGGCCACAAACGCGGCGATTGAGTCAAACCCGTGCTGCGCCGCCAGCGGCGCAATGCGGGACTCGACCAGATACTCCTTGCCACGATTGAGCACGATGGCTGAATTATCATAGACCACCTTCGCAATATAGTCGAAATCATTCGGATTAATGGCCACAATGCTGTGACCGTGCGGCAGGGCGCCCCTTTCGAACTCTTTGCGTGATCTCGGCGGCAATCCTGCCAAGCGGCAGGATTGCATCGGCCATATCGGCTTTGGCGACGGCGCCGGGCATGCCCCAGACAACGCTGGAGGCCTCGTCCTGTACAATCACCTGCCCGCCGGCCTGGAGAACAGATTCACAGCCCAGTTTTCCATCCTGGCCCATGCCGGTCAGAATGACGGCCAGAACATGGGCGCCGTAGTTCCCGGCGACGGAGCGGAAGAGGACATCCACCGCCGGCCGGCACGAATTTTCCGGAGGATCCTGATTCAGGGTGAGACGAACGCCGGAAATATTCTTTTTCAGGGCCATATGATTGCCGCCCGGCGCGATCCAGATATGGCCGGGCTCAAGCTTTGCGTTCTCTGCCCCCTCATGCACCCGGACAGAAGACTGATCGTTCAGCCGCTCGGCCAGCAGCCTGGTGAACAGCGGCGGCATGTGTTGAACCATGACGACCGGAACGGGAAGACTGGCAGGTATTTGGGGGATCACCTCGGCCAGCGCGTTGGGGCCGCCCGTGGAGACGCCAATGGCGACGATATCAATGCGCTCCTGCCGCCTTGCAACTGTTCCGGGCCTTTTTCGCAGCGGCTGGCGCACAGGAGAGGGGGACGCAGATTTTGCCGGCTTCGCAGGGGCGGCGACGCCAATGCCGGGGCACTGCGCCTTGATCTTGGGAATCAGATCATCGCGCAGGCACTGCATGGCCGCAGTCACGCTGCCGACATTGGCAGGCTTGGTCACATAATCGCGCGCCCCCAGCGACAGCGCATCCAGGCTGGCTCTGGCGCCGCGTTCGGTCAGGGTGCTGAACATGATCACCGGCAGACGGGGGTGAAGCCTGTGGATCTCCTTCATGGTCTGCAAGCCATCCATCACCGGCATTTCGATGTCGAGGGTGACCACATCGGGATTGAGCTGCCTGATTTTGTCCAGACCGATCCGGCCGTTGGCGGCGATGCCGACGACCTCCAGCGCCGCGTCTTCGGACAGGACATTGGTGATCATCCTCCGCACCACGACGGCGTCATCGACGATCAGCACGCGGATTTTGCGCATTTCAGACCTCGATCAGGCCCAGAATTTGCAGCTTTTCAGCGATGGCC
>CAYTFI010000211.1:0-3223 GCA_964437065.1 uncultured Zetaproteobacteria bacterium
GGGTATTTTTGGCCACTATCCCTGCCGCGCAGTAGATTTCTCATAAGTCCGACAGACTCCTAGCCTGAAATCGGGCCGTCGAGAAAGGCTATCTCGTCCCAGATGCCGGTCGGGTGGCCATCAGGATCGCGAAAATGCAGGTGATGGCGTTTGGGAACAAGGCGCGACGGGCGCCCATAAATATCTTCCTGTACATCATCCGCCTGATCAGCGGAGAGAATGACCAGGCCTTCATCAAATAACAGATCGGTGATTTCATATTCTCCGTCCAGGTAGCGCACGCTTCGCCCGATCAGGAGGCACATTTGTTCAGAATCGTCAACCATATTCTGCAATATCGGATTAGTCATGAGCATCACCCCGTTTTTTAAATTCAAATGTAATGAACACCATAGAAACACCTGGCTTCAACGTCAATCATCTTTGGTGCAGCATGCGCGGAAAAATAATGCAAGGAGGCCAGATTGACGCAATTGTGGACACAGTTTACCGGCATTACCATGCTTGATATTACGATGGCGCACTGGTTGCTCGCCGCCGCGATTCTGTTTGCCACCGTGGTGGCCCAGCGCGTAGCCCTTAACAGCTTTCATCGCCTGGCGAAAAAAATTACGTCGCGCACCAAAACACCGCTGGACGATCTGTTGCTAAACGCTGCCGAGCGCCCTGCGAATATGCTTATTATTATACTCGGGCTTTTGCTCACCGTTCATGTTTTGCAACCGCCGGCTGAAGTTTTCCCCATTATCGGCCTTATCGATCAGCTTGGACGAATCGCCTCGATTGTTGTCGGCGTCTGGTTTCTGTGGCGTCTGATTGAGGGCCTGGCCGTTTATTTTACTGCGCGCGCCGGGGAATCGGATTCGCCGCTTGATGACCAACTCGTCCCGTTCATTGCCAAAACGATGAAAATTTTCCTGATACTGACGGCTGTTCTTGTCGTAGCCCAGAATATGGGCTATTCGGTTTCCGGCCTGATTGCCTCCCTCGGCATTGGCGGCATTGCCGTCGCCATGGCCGCCAGGGACGCTATCGCCAATATTTTCGGTTCGGTGATGATTCTTGTCGATCGCCCGTTTATGGTTGGCGACTGGATCAAAACCGGAGAATTCGAGGGCGTGGTTGAAGCCATCGGCTTTCGCTCCACGCGCATCCGCACCTTTGCCAAAACACTGGTCAATGTGCCTAATTCGCAACTGGCCAATATGGTTATTGATAATATTGACGCGCGTTCAACGCGCCGCATAAAAATGCGCATCGGCCTGACCTATGATGCCACGCCGGGGCAAATCAAGGCCGTGATTGAAGGCATCGAGGCCATCCTTTGCCGCCATCCCGGCGTTGATCAGAGCTATAAGCTGGTGAAGTTCGATGAATTTGAAGACTCATCGCTGTCCATTTTTCTCTACTATTTTTCAAGCAGCAAGGTTTGGGAGGAATATCTTCAGGTGCGGCAGGAAGTGAATATGCAGATCATGTCGCTGCTTGAAGAGCTTGACGTGCAATTTGCCTTTCCGACGCGCACGCTGCATATTGAACAGGGCGCATGACCCGGAAACCGGTGGTCGACATATTCACCGATGGCGCCTGTTCCGGAAACCCCGGTCCCGGAGGCTGGGGCGCGCTACTGCGCATGGGCCGGCATGAGAAGGAGATTTGCGGCGGCGAGCTGGCGACCACCAATCAGCGCATGGAGATCAGGGCGGCGATTGAGGCGTTGAATGCCTTAACCAGGCCTTGCGAGGTCACGATCCACTCCGATTCCAAATACGTGATCAAGGGCATTACCGAATGGATTCATGGCTGGAAAAAGAATAACTGGAAAAATTCCAGCAAGAAGCCGGTCGCCAATCAGGAGTTATGGCAGGCGCTTGATCAGGCTGTGCTCAGGCATGATGTGCGCTGGCAATGGGTGAAGGGACATGCCGGGCATGCCGGCAATGAACGCGCTGATCAACTGGCGCGTCAAGGCATCCCGACCGGCTGATCCGACTTTCCGGCAGGTGTTTCCACAGATTTGATAATCAGGCTTACAGGCACTCCGGAATCAAGCAGATCCCTGGCATCCAGGGTTGCGGTTCCAGCGCCACCGCCAATCGTTATCTCGAATACTTCATCTGCCTGCGCATCTTCAAGCACAACAGTTCGGGCAAATTCCGAATGCAGGCTGGAGCGCTGATCGCAGCAAATGACAAAGCCGCCTGTGCGCGGCAGTCCTTTTGCATCAAGTCGGTGAAAATGAGCATCGCTGAAATGCAGCCATGTTCCATCCTTTCGCTGAAATCGCAGCCAGATATCCCGCCGCTTTGGCGGCTGGGCCTCCGGCGGCAACAGACCATAATTCAGAAAGTCCAGAATCCAGTCAAAGTCTGTCAGATGAGAGGCCAGAGTATGGTGATCTCCCTCCACTTTGACATTGTACGCCCATGGCAGATATGCCGAACCCGGATCAACGACCAGATCGGACTTGAGCCATGACTGACCGCCAGCATAAACATTCAGCACTTCCCTGCCTTCCAGCTCGGCGCCGGCGAGCCTGTTGAGTCGCCACAGAAAATCACTGCCGGGCTGAATTTCCTCAGCCTGTATATTGCCCATAGCGCTGACGCTGGCCACGCCTGTCAGAATTTTTGCGACATTGCTGCCAAAGTGGGGGGTGGACAGGAACACCAGACGGCGCACCGGATTTTCCCGGTGATGCGCCAGATACTGACGAACCAGCAGCCCGCCCATGCTATGCGCGACGATATCAACCCTCTGGAAAGATTGCAGAAAGCGGGCAAGATGTTCCTCCATGATCTCAATAGGCGGATAACGATTGGCCACTATGCCGCTGCGGTAAGTAAAGAAAAAGATGTCCCGATCAAGGCTTTGCTCCAGTTGCATCAGCCTGGCAGGCGACGGCCAGGTGAATTCGCCGCCATTCCAGCCATGCACCAGAACGATCGGAACCTGATCCGAATAGTTGATTTGCAACAGCGTGTCCATTTGTTCCCAGTCACGCCACAGATCAACAGCCACCTGCTTGCTCGTTTTGGCGCCGCAGGCTTGCAACAGCAGCACAAATGCGAGCAGCGCAAGGCCGCGTATTAATCTCTGAATCGTCACGCATCCTCCTTGTGTTGAACATGCAACGCAGTTCTCCTTGCCGCCCCGGTATCATACATTTTCACTAGTGTCCCAACGTTTTATCGAATAAATTCAACTGGTTAGCCATATCGTC
>CAYTFI010000212.1:0-3211 GCA_964437065.1 uncultured Zetaproteobacteria bacterium
CTCTGTGATAATGTTTCATATCACGGGGTGGAAAAATCCATGCGCGTTAACCTGATATCACCGCCCGCTATGCGCTATGAATACGTATTATGGCATTTGAGAGCAGGAGACGCCTTTGTCAGAATTTAATAATCTACGTGAATATAGCCGGGTGGATGTTCCATTATCCGCGCAAATACGGTTTGCTGAAGGCGATGTATTCAACGTCACAATCATGGATATCAGCATGAATGGCGTTCTAGTCAACGCAGGAGAAGAGGTGGCGCCGGATGCCGGCAGCGAGTGCGAGATCAAGATTCTTCTTGGCCGCACCAGTAAGGCGCTTCCAATCGTTTCCGCCGGCAAGGTGGTGAGAAGAGATCATGGAAATATCGCCATAGCCTTTAAATCCGTACAGATTGAGCGCGCTAACGATCTGGAAAGCCTGATCCTGTTTAATTCCAGCGATCCGCTGATGGCGCTGCAGGAGTTCTCTCAGCATCAGGGATAATCAATATCTCTTCAGCGAATGGTCAACATCATCAATCCAGCGCATGATGCCGCCTGCCAGATTCATTACGTTGGCGTAGCCTTTTGATCTCAGAAACTCGACGGCCCGGGCTGAGCGACCGCCCATTTTGCAATGCACGACCACCGGTCGGTCGCTCGGCACCTCCAGATAGCGTTCGCTGATTTGCCCCAGAGGGATTTTGTGTGCGCCTTCAATGGCGCAGATGGCTGTCTCATGCGGCTCGCGCACATCCAGCACGTACAAATTCGGCTCCGCATTCATCATTGCCTGCAAGCTGTTCGGGGTAATATCGCAGTCAGCCAAAACATCTTCATCCTCTTTTGCCTCAGTCGGCGGCAGGCCGCAGAACTGCTCATATTCAACCACGCCGTCAATCGTTGGGTGTTCGCCGCATGCCGGGCATGACGGGTCGCGGCGCAGCTTTACTTCGCGAAATTTCATCGTCATGGCATCGTAAAGCAGCAGGCGGCCACTCAGCGTTGTTCCCTGGCCCAGTATAATTTTCACCGCTTCAGTGGCTTGAATCACGCCGATCACGCCCGGCAATACGCCCAGAACGCCGCCCTCGGCGCACGATGGAACCAGCCCGGGCGGCGGGGGTTCAGGATACAGACAGCGGTAGCATGGCCCCCGATCGTCTCCCACACCATAATTGAACACCGTAGCCTGTCCTTCAAACTGAAAGATCGAGGCATAAATCAATGGTTTGTCTTCCAGAACACAGGCATCGTTGACAAGATAGCGGGTGGGGAAATTATCCGTGCCATCGACCACCATGTCATACTGACTGACGATCTCCCGCACATTATCGCGCCTGATTCCCTCGCCATGCAGATTCACCTGTAGATGCGGATTAATGCCGATCAGCTTTTCTCTGGCTGACTCCACCTTTGGTCGTCCGATATCAGCCGTAGAATGGGCAATCTGGCGCTGTAGATTGGAATCATCGACCACATCGAAATCAACCAGCCCAATGACGCCGACGCCCGCCGCTGACAGATACAGCGAAATCGGACTGCCCAGACCGCCCGTGCCAATACACAGCACGCGCGTCTGTTTCAGCTTCTCCTGCCCTTCCAGACCCACCTGCGGCAAAATAATATGCCTGTCATACCGCGCCAGTTCCTCAGCACTCAAAATTTCAGACATTACACACTCCTGAATAAAATCTTTTCACCGCAGAGTACGCAGAGTTTCGCGAAGTAAAATCAAAACCACATAGTAGTAAGAAAATTCTATTGCCTTCCTCTGCGAAACTCTGCGGTAAAAAATATTGCTATAACCGTTCATAAACCGCATGAACCTCTACCGGTTCGCAGATCAGAAGCGTATCACAACCAGCTTCCAAAGCTGCTTTGGCAGCGGCGGGCACATCTTCGCCTACGCCTTTCATGCACAGATCATCACTCCAGATGCGCCCGGTGAACCCCCAATTTTTGCGCAACACCTGCTGCACCCAGAATGGAGAAATAGTCGCCACATCTTTATCTGCATTACGATAAATCACATGCGCAGTCATCACATGCTTCAATCCCTGCCTGATCAGCTCGGCAAATGGCGCCGCTTCCGCCATAATCACCTCAAGCGAAACATCCACTTCAGGCACGGCCACATGCGAATCAGCATTGGCCCGTCCATGCCCCGGAAAGTGTTTGCCGACCGCCTCAATACCGCCATCAGCCAGTCCTCGCATACAGGCAGCTGCCAGTTCGGATACCACGGTTACATTATCGCCATACGCTCGCTGACCAATAATGTCATGTCCATCGGGATGAAACAGATCGAGCACCGGCGCACAGTTATGCGTGAACCCGAGCGCTTTGAGCGCCCTGCCGACCGCCAGATTATCTTCATACACGGCAGCAATCGCATCCTCCGGACGGTCAGAAAATAAACGCCCGTATTCAGCCGCATGTTTGCGATTGCTAAATGGCAGCCAAGGCATCCGGTTTACCCTGCCCCCCTCTTCATCAATCACCGCCCAGGTAAATTGCCCCGTACAATCACGCACCTCGGCCAACAGGGCCTTGACCTGCGCAGGACTGTCAATATTGCGCCCAAACAGAATCACTCCGAGCGGCGGCCTTTCCCTCAGCCAGAGCCTCTCCTGCTCTGTCAGGCTCAAGCCCTCCAACCCGATGATCAGTTGCTTATTCATGAATTATGTGGCTTAAACGGAATCAGTTGTCTGCCCAGTTCACTGTATTCAGGTCTGACACACGAGAAAATTCACGTTCATTGTTCGTCACCAGCGTCACATCCAGACTAAGCGCATGGGCGGCTATCAATAAATCATTGCCACCAATAGTATTTCCTGCACGCTCAAGGTTGGCGCGAATATCCCCATAAGCTTCAGCCGCATGGGCATCGAACACAGTCATTTCCAGCGGCATTAAAAACATTTCCAATGCAGCCCTGTTCCGTTCACTGTGCATGCTTTTGGATACGCCATACATTAATTCAGCCAGCACAATTGATGACAGCAGAATTTCGCCCGGCTGCAAACGCTCGAAATGGGCTCGCACATGGAGTGGATTGTTCCTGATTAAATAAATACAGATATTGGTATCCAGCATATACATGGCGAAACCTCTTCAAGCCCAGGTTAACATGAAACAAACAACGCGCCCGCATGATTTTTTCCACTCTGTGATTGATTGGACTATCGCGCCTTGTGAAGCAACACCCATTGCTTCACAA
>CAYTFI010000213.1:0-3165 GCA_964437065.1 uncultured Zetaproteobacteria bacterium
TCCGCCGGTTCAGGCCTTATGATAAATCTCCGATCCTGTCCTGAGAAATTCATCTGATTGTTCAGCCATGCCTGCCTCAATCGCTTCATCTGTTTCCATGCCATGCTCACGAGCGTAATCGCGCACGTCCTGGGTGATTTTCATGGAGCAGAATTTCGGCCCGCACATGGAGCAGAAATGCGCCACCTTGGCCGATTCCTTGGGCAAGGTTTCATCGTGGAAGCTGCGCGCCGTATCCGGATCAAGGCTGAGATTGAACTGATCCTGCCAGCGAAATTCAAAACGCGCCTTGGACAGGGCGTCATCGCGCTGCTGCGCGCCCGGGTGCCCTTTGGCCAGATCGGCGGCATGAGCGGATATTTTGTAGGTGATAACGCCCGCCTTGACATCGTCCCTGTCGGGCAGCCCCAGATGCTCTTTCGGCGTCACATAGCAGAGCATGGCGCAGCCATACCAGCCGATCTGCGCCGCACCGATGCCGGAGGTGATATGATCGTAGCCCGGAGCAATATCCGTGGTCAGAGGGCCAAGGGTATAAAACGGCGCCTCGTCGCAATGCTTAAGCTGCTCATCCATATTCTCCCTGATCATCTGCATCGGCACATGGCCGGGGCCTTCGATCATGGTCTGGATATCGTGTTTCCAGGCAATTTTTGTCAGCTCGCCCAGCGTATGCAGCTCGCCGAACTGCGCCTCGTCATTGGCATCGGCAATGGCCCCCGGCCTCAAGCCGTCGCCGAGTGAAAACGATACATCATAGGCCTTCATAATTTCGCATATCTCTTCAAAATGCGTATAGAGGAAGTTTTCCTCGTGGTGGGCCAGACACCACTTGGCCATGATTGCGCCGCCGCGTGAAACAATGCCGGCCAGCCTTTTCGCCGTCAGCGGCACATAACGCAACAGCACGCCGGCATGGATGGTGAAGTAGTCCACGCCCTGCTCGGCCTGCTCAATCAGCGTATCGCGGAAAATTTCCCAGCTCAGGTTTTCGGCAATGCCGTCCACCTTCTCCAGCGCCTGATAGATCGGCACGGTGCCAATGGGTACGGCGGCGTTGCGGATAATCCATTCACGCGTTTCATGGATATTCTTGCCGGTGGAAAGATCCATGATGGTGTCCGAGCCCCAGCGCGTCGCCCAGGTCATTTTTTCCACCTCCTCCTCGATCGAGGAGGAGAGGGCCGAATTGCCGATATTGCCATTGATCTTGACCAGAAAATTGCGTCCGATAATCACGGGCTCCAGCTCAGGATGATTGATGTTGGCAGGAATAATGGCGCGTCCGCGAGCGATCTCTTCACGCACGAATTCAGGCGTGATCACCTGCGGAATCGATGCGCCCCAACTCTGGCCCGGATGCTGCCGGGTGATTTCGCGCAGGTGTTCTCGGCGCTGGTTCTCACGGATGGCGACAAATTCCATTTCAGGGGTGATGATTCCCTGCCTGGCGTAGTGCATCTGCGATACATTGCAGCCCGCCCTGGCGCGCCGGGGCGGGCGCAGGTTGGCAAAGCGCAATGTGTCCAGATCCTTGTCATCACGCCTGAGCCGCCCGTATTCAGAGCTGAGGTCAGTTAGCGCCTCGGTATCGCCGCGCTCATCAATCCAGGCCTGCCGGATTGGGCTCAGCCCTTTCATTAGATCAATTTCCACATCCGGATCGGTGTAGGGACCGGAGGTGTCATAGACCAGAATCGGGGCATTTTTTTCCACGCCGCCGCCGGTTTGCGTATCCGCCAGCGAAATCTCGCGCATCGGCACGCGGATATCCGGCCTTGAGCCTTCGATATACACTTTCCGCGAATTTGGAAATGGCTGTCGGGCATCATAGCTGTCACCTTCCATGCTCATATCCATTGCGTTTTCCGATATGCTCATTGCGCCTCCAGAAAATCCATTATTCGATCAGGGGCGAAAGTATAACCGAGCCATGGAGCAGGGGATAGCAACAGGCGCAATTTTGCCATTCGGCTTTGCGTGCAACAACGCCGGGTTAATTAATGATTCCGAATGACCTCCAAACGCCCGGAGTTCCGGCTGTCACGCATACCCAGCCGACCGGCTGACCGGAAGCCGGCGCCTTGTTAAAAACAATATCGCCTGCTTTCCACGTGCCATAGGTTGGCGCGCTTATTGCGTATGTTTGCGTATTACCGCCGTCAGGTCCCAGTTCCATGCTGGCGAATTTGGCCATGTTACCGGCGCCGACTGTTCCGAAGCTGAACGAAGCATCATCCAGATATACCCGGGTAGCCGCACTGGCGGCAATAGTCGCGACCCCGATTGCCAGCGTTCCGGCCGCCTTGGGAACCAGCGTTTGAGAAATGACCTGCCAGCCGGTGTTGGCCGACACCCCGTGAAATCCGACGATTCTGGTCAGGCCCGCCCCCGAGACAAACGGCATCAACTGACCCTGGGTATCGATTTTCACCTTGATCGTAAATGTCATGGCCCGACCGACCAGAGCTTGCGGGATATTCACATTCTGATAGACCACGCCATCGCCTGCCGCCCACGAATAGTCGGCCATCAGTCCGGCCCCGACCTCGCTGGTCACATAATTCTCGCTACTTGGCTGGCCTCCCGAGCCCGAAAACAGCCAGCCATAGCGCCCGGCCTCAAACGAGGGGTTCATCAGCAGGTTTTGGCCTGCCAGCAACTGCACCTGCGTTTCCGCCATCCAGCCCGGACTGGCAAGAGACGATGACGGATCAAGCCTGGAAGCGAAATGCCGGTCGATTTTGACATTTTGCATGGGTTGCAACTTGTACAGATCGCCGCCACGGCGGGTTTCGAGTTCCCTGATATGAACCGAAGAGAGAGCATCGACCTTCAGATAAGACCACAGCGAACCTCCAACGCCATCCGTACTCATCTGCTCAATGACAACGCCCTTGCTGCGCGTGACATGAATCCGCTGCTTATCAGTCACGTAAACAATGCTGCCTTTGATCTGCACGATATTGGAATCGATAATGTCAAGCAGCTTCCCGTTCATGTTCCCCGCTTCAGCCCAGATACCATCCAGCACGCATTGGGTGCAGCCATTCAATTCAATATAGGTCTTGTTCGGCAACCCATTCCCTTCAAGCAAAATCTTTCGCAAGTAATTGGCAGAACTTAAAACGCCATCCAGATGTCGGTCAATTTTGATCAGAGGCA
>CAYTFI010000214.1:0-3152 GCA_964437065.1 uncultured Zetaproteobacteria bacterium
TTTATCGGCAGAAACTCGCGCTAATGTAGCCGAAGTATTTGAAATCATGCGCGATGCCGCCAACCAGCGTACCGATTGCCTCCATTTTCTGAGCCTGCATAAATTGCTGCTCCAGCGATTCCAGTTCACTGAGGTCGGCATGGGACCCGACAAGATGGGTAATGACTCCGTTCGCATCGACTATCGGAGCAATCGTCAGCATTGCGGGGAACAGCGAACCATTCTTTCTCCTGTCAATGACCTTCCCATGCCAGATATTACCTCCCTTGATGCTCTGCCACATCTTCCTGTAAAAGCCCCGACCACGCTTACCGCTCTTCAATATTCTCGGCGTCTGGCCGATTGCTTCCGAGGCGCTGTAGCCGGTAAGCGTGGTAAAGGCCGCGTTCACATATTCAATCACGCCCTCCACATCGGTAAGCAGTATTGAACTGCCGGCCTGCTCAATAGCCTGATACAGGATATTCTTTTGCGCCTCTTCCCAGGCAATTTTCTCATATGATTGTTTGCGCAACTGATCATAAAGCGAGGCCATCTCCTTCGATGTCAGTAGCAGCGAACGCTCTGAAAGAGCCCTGTCGCGATCCCACTGCTTGTAAGACTGGTCAATGCGTTCGAGCAGCAGTTCCAGCTTTTTATCCTGACGCACATCATCGGGATCGATCCCGGCCTTTCTAAGCTGCCTGATCAGGGTTGAGTGCATGATGTCCGTTCACACTTCTCGGTTAAAAAGGTCAGTGTCATCGTCTGGTTTTTGAGGGAACAGCCTACGGAAGAGATATTGGGCGCGATTTCACCATAAGAGTAAAAGCCGATAAAATGGGGCATCTGCCTGAAAGACTCGGCCACGGCTTCCAACTCTTCTTCTACTCTCTCACCCAACAGGAGCCTGCGCCCAACGCAACTGATTCCGATCAAAATCCCCTGTTGTTCGCTATTCTCAGAAGTCATCCCGATCTGATCGGCGGCAACATGGGCGCCATCGATCAGTTGATCAAAATTTGCCGTCATCAACTGGGCGTAGCTCCCTTCGGGGATGCTGCCGGCAAAGGTAATGGAGTTGCTTGCCTCATCAACGGACAGAATAGTCCGGACTATCGGCCCTTCATCCCCCCGCTTACTGCGCAGCGCAAGCGGAAATAGCAACCCCGAAGAAGGCAGTTCATTCGCATATTCACCCAGATAGCGTTTGTATAAATCCAGTGCAGGCAAACCATCCAGTTCATAGAGGGTGCTAGCATGTGCCCGTGTAACCAGACGCTCCGGCCCAAACGGCCGCCACCCGCCGTAGGAGCCGTAACCAATTTCAAGCGCCAGCCCGTAAAAGCCGACAGCCACGACCTGACCTGTCTGCGGCGCGCCGCCATGCCATGTCCAGGTTGATTCAAACCTGTCGCCATCAGCGGACAGTCCCCCGGATACCACACCGGTCTTGTTTAACCCGTCCTCAACACCTTCGACTAGGGCCGACCCGTTGACCTGCAAACCTTCGCTCAAAACAAAGACAGACTGCAGCGCCTCGTCTGCCAGCTCATCGCCCAAACTCCGCCCGGACTCATAGGATGTCTCTATTGAAGTTCTAGCTGTGGCGATCCGGATTGCTGACTGTTCAAAACAGAGAATGGCAACCGACAGCGAAGCATCAAACACTGATGTGCCGATAATTTCCCCTGCCGTCGAGCAGCCAACCTTCAGCGACTGTGGGAACGCAGCATCCAGCTCAGCTAGAGCCTGCGGATTGTCGCGATACTCCGGCGCCCCAAACACAATGATCAGCGTACTCTTTCCATCCAGCTTACCGCTGTCATCCAGTGCTCCGGCGGACCAGCCCGAATGAAGGGAGTGCGCACATAGCTTTACCTGCATTTGCCTATCATATGTGCCCGTTGATACAAGGCAAGCGCCCCCGAAGACACAATCCCTATCGGGTTCAATAGCTCAACGACACGCTGTTGAATTGTTATGAATCGCCCCTTCACCACCCAGAGTCACAACGTCATGCTCCGCATCTGCGGCAGAAAAATCTTAACAACTTCAACTTTGGTGCGCCACCACATGCTTGGAACGGACCGAACCATGGAAAATCAAACTTCAAAAACCTACCCCGACCCTCCAAGTAGATGATCATGTTGCCCTAACCAAGGTTCATAAAGGGTAATGGCCGCTTTCCCCTCCCCTTCTTACGCCTGCGGGAGCTGGATATTGCAGCGCCAAGCCAGCAGGCGGGCGATGATCGTTACCAGCACGACGCTCCAGATCGTCAGCGCCGGCGGTACTGCGGCGGCGTTCAGCAGCAGAAAACAGAGCGCCCCGAGCAACGACGCGGAGGCGTAGACCTCCTTTTTCAGGATAAACGGCACTTCGGAGATCAGCGTCGCGCGCAACACGCCGCCGCCGGTCGCGGTCAGCATTGCGATAAATACGATGCCCATCGCGCCGAGGCCTGCCTGCATCGCTACCTGTGCGCCGACCAGCGTGAACACGCCGAGGCCGACGGCATCGAAGCTGATCAGCCAGCTCTCCTGCTCGCGAATCCGCCGCCCCCAGAAGAAGGCGATCACGCCGGTCGCCACTGCGATAATCAGATAGATCTCATCGACAAAGGCCGCCGGCGGATGCCTGCCGATCAGCGCATCGCGCACCATACCGCCGCCGAGCGCGGTCACAATCGCCAGCACGACTGCCCCCATCAGATCGAGCTTCTTGGTCAGAGCGCGCAGCGCGCCGGTCAGTGCGAAAACGGCCGTGCCGAACAGGTCGAGCAAATGGATCGACAGCGGCAGCTGCATCGTCGCATTCAACATTGCCGCCTCCGTCAACCGCCGGCCTGCGGCGGCAGGTTCTCCTCCAGATAGGTGTAGCCCTCCAGCCCCTCCTTGTAGAAGCGCAGAAAGCGGTTCGCCTCCGATGCGCTGAGCCGCTTTTCAGCGCGCGCCTGCGTCAGCTGGCGGCGCATCCGGTCGAGCAGCACCTTCTCGTTGAACTGCACATAATCGAGCACGTCGGCGACGCTCTCGCCCTCGACCATCTGCTCCAGCTCGTAGCGGTCGCCGTCCATGCGCACATGCACGGCATGCGTATCGCCGAACAGGTTGTGCAGATCGCCTAGAATCTCCTGATAGGCGCCGGTCAGGAATACGCCGATCAGATAG
>CAYTFI010000215.1:0-3145 GCA_964437065.1 uncultured Zetaproteobacteria bacterium
ACAGTTCTTCTGGAAATTTATTCTGAAACAGGACTGGCGCCGGGCGGAGATTATCATGCAGTCCAGGGCGCGCACCCTGCTCTAAGTGTTTTCCGTAGCCGAAGCGGCAAGTGATTGCAGTCGTTCGCCATAATTACTGTCGCATCTTTATTCTGAACACGTGTTCCATGAGTCTGTGCCTGAATGAAATGCTAGCTCAGGGAAGGGAAAATATATCCGCACTGAAACATTGGCCATTGACATGAATCATAAAAGAAGGCTTAGACTTCAAAATTACTTCATAAGCAGGCTTCTTTTTGCTTGCCCTGCCTTCGGACGCTAGGTTGTACGCTCGTTACAGGAAACTGTTGTCAGGAGGTGGACGGCGATGTTGCCATGCACGCATTGTGGAGATTTTAGTGCAAGTATTGCATTATCCGGTTTTGTTGTGCGAACGCAAACTCTTATGTCTGAGTTCCTCTGCTACTTTTCCATGCGCTCCCGGCACCATTGCATAAAATAGAATCTGCATGCCATTAGCGCAACCTCTATTTATCGGCATCATGTCCGGCACTTCCGTCGATGGCATTGATGTCGCCATTGTGCGCTTTGCAGATCGGCCGGAACTGATCCGCTTCTCTGAATTCCCCATGTCGCCAAAATTGCGCGAGCCCGTATTTCGACTGGCTGCGCCGGGGTTTGGCGAGATCGATAACATGGGCGGGCTGGACAGGGCGTTGGGGCTTGCTTTTGCCGATGCGGCACTGGCGGCGATCAAGGCGGCAGGCCTTAAACCGTCCGATATTGCCGCTATTGGCAACCATGGCCAGACGATCCGGCACCGACCGGGAACGCGATATCCGTTTTCACTGCAAATCGGTTGCCCCGCAACCATTGCAGAAGCAACCCGCATCACCACCGTGTCCGACTTCCGCAGCCGCGACATGGTTGCAGGCGGAGAGGGGGCGCCACTTGTGCCATTTGCGCACAGCCAACTGTTTGCGTCAAAACAGGAAAATCTTGCCATTCTTAATATCGGCGGCATTGCCAACGTCACTTGGCTGGGAAGCGACGGTGGCGTCACCGGCTTTGATGTTGGGCCGGGAAATATGGTGATGGATGGTTTGATGCTGGCGATTTCCGATGGTCGCCATGCTTATGACGAAGATGGCGCGCTGGCTGCCATGGGCCAGATATGCCTGCCTCTTCTGGATAAGCTGATGAGCCACCCCTTCCTGCAACGGTCTCCGCCGAAATCAAGCGGGCGCGAGGAGTTTGGATACGGGGTGATCAGTCAGATTATGCAATGGCCCGATTTATCCGATGCCGACCGCATGGCGACTGCCTGCCAGTTCACCGCTGACTGTATTCTGGACAGCATCGGCTTTATGCCGGGCGCACCGGAACAATGGATGATCTGCGGCGGCGGCGCATGCAACGCGCATCTGATGGGTTTGCTCAAAAGGCAGCTGTCACCGGCATTGGTGCAAACAACTGCGGCAGCGGGCATCCCGCCTCGGGCCGTTGAGGCAGTCAGCTTTGCTCTGTTGGCCCGTCAAACCCTGATGGGCCTTTCGAACACCCTGCCAGAAGTTACCGGCGCCGCGCATGCCGTATGCGGCGGCCAGATTACGCCTGGAGAGAACTGGCCTGATTTGCTGCAAGCCATCCCGAAATGGATCCGCTAACCCATGCCATTTCCGGCGCGGCGCTTGCCCGTGCCTTTCCAAAACAGGCTTTGGCAGGCAAGCAGGTTGTTTTATTGGCGCTGGTCGCCATGTTGCCGGATGCTGATGTCGTACTGAGGCTGTTCTCTGACAATATTTATTTATTGCACCACCGGGGACTGACCCATTCCCTGTTGATGCTGCCGCTATGGGCCTGGCTGATTTATAGCCTCTCCTCCCGCCGCATGAAGCAACAGCCGAAATTGCCGTGGTTGATCGGGGCGGCGCTGCTATTGCATATTTGCCTCGATCTGATCACCACTTATGGAACCATGATTCTTGCCCCGGTTTCAGACTGGCGGGCTACGCTTGATTTGGTGTTTATCATCGATCCGCTGTTTATGGCCTGCTTGCTGATTCCTTTATTGTCCGGTCTGGTCTGGAAGGGCAAGCGGCGATTCCTTGCCATTACAGGCTTTATTCTGGCCGTTGGTTATCTCGGTCTGGCCTGGTCAAACCGGCAACAGGCCATCGAACTGGCGCGCAAGTCGCATCCGGATGCAACGGCTTACGCTGCCTTGCCGATGGCCTTTTCACCATTTAACTGGCAATTGATCGCCGAGTATCCGAATCACTATCTCCGGGCCGCTGTTAATCTGATGCCGGATTTTCCCGGCACGACTATATTTTTTCGGCAGGGCTTTGTTTACAGCCTTGTTTCAACGCAATTGACCGGAGTCGATCATATCCACTGGCAGGAATTGCCTGCCATGCACAGCGATGCATTGGCGTCAAAACTGCCGGGAACCGCATTCTATCGCTGGTTCGCCCGCTATCCTGTATTGTTGAAGAAGAGCGACAATGTTGTCGAGTTTGGCGACCTGGCATTCGGCGGCGGCGCGGCGGGCGTCAATCCGTCCTTTCTGCTTCATATTGAACTCAACCCCCGAAAACAGGAACTTTCAAATATGGCAGCCCACGCTGCAACGCCTGCGTCCGAACAGGCGCAGGCATGGCTGATCTGGCGCAATGATCGCAAAAGCAAATTAACCTTCTCATCCGCCCCGTTCGACTGGACAAAATAATTCCGGAAACCTCAGTTATGGCCTTCGGAAGGTCAGGATTGCTTGCGCCTGCATGGTTGAGATCGGTGGAACATCTGCTTTTATGTTGTGAAGTCGCACAGTTCCGTGGACATAACTATCGGAAGTCAAGAGCAGCATATTCACTTTCACACGCCTTTAACATTGGCTGCGACCGCGCTTTCAAATTCCAGTTTGATATTTGGGCGTTTGGATTGCAACAGTAATCTTCTCAGTTTTTCCCCACAATGATTTGCCGATTATCCATTAATAGAAATGACCCTGACCTGTTGGCCCAACAGTCGTTTACAGAAATGCCGTTTTAGCGATAAGGCAAGGAGATGAATATCATTCCTAGGAGCCTGTCGGACTTAGGGCAATTGTAGCGAGCAGGTAGGGGAGTGAGTCAAAAATAAC
>CAYTFI010000216.1:0-3139 GCA_964437065.1 uncultured Zetaproteobacteria bacterium
GTGCAGTCGCTGAAATTCATTCAGGCGCACAATGGCAAGCGCGATGCGGTTACCGTGTATGGTCAGGAGATGAACCACACCACCTGGCGCATGGCGCGCATGAATCTGGCCATTCGCGGCATTGAGGCCAAGCTGGGCAACAAGCATGCGGACAGCTTCCATGAAGACCTGCATCCCGATCTCAGGGCCGATTTCATCCTTGCCAATCCGCCGTTCAATATCTCTGAATGGGGCGGCGAGCGATTAAGGGACGATGTGCGCTGGAAATACGGTGTGCCGCCCAAGGGCAATGCCAACTTCGCCTGGGTGCAGCATTTCATTCATCACCTGTCGCCATCCGGCACGGCGGGCTTTGTACTGGCCAATGGCTCGATGTCTTCGATGACCTCCGGCGAGGGAGAAATCAGAAAAAGATTGGTTGAAGCCGATCTGGTGGACTGCATTGTGGCACTGCCCGGCCAGCTCTTCTATGCCACCCAGATTCCGGTGTGTCTCTGGTTCATTGCCCGGAGCAAGTCCGGGCAACCCTCACCCCCGGCCCCTCTCCCAGAGGTAGAGGGGAGAAGACACTATCGTGGAATGCTGGATTTTTCCGGATTACTGGAAACAGCCAGGGATTTAAGGAAGAAGCAAACACCGGCTGAAGAAATGTTTTGGGCGTTGTTGCGTAACCGGCAATTTATGGAGTTGAAGTTTCGCCGCCAGCACCAGATTGGTGATTATATCATGGACTTCTACTGCGACGAAAAGAAGCTGGTGATCGAGCTGGATGGTTCGGTACATGACTCCCCTGAACGAAAAGAAAAAGATCAAAAACGCGATGCTTATTTGACTTCTTTGGGTATGAAAGTTCTCCGTTTTTCCAATGCGCAACTATTGAATGATACCCGGGATGTTCTCAATCAAATCGCAACCCACTGCGACACAGATAGCCCCTCGCCCTCTGGGAGAGGGGTTGGGGTGAGGGTGAACAGGCTTCGCGACCGCAGGGGCGAAGTTCTGTTCATAGATGCCCGCAAATTGGGCCACATGGAAACCCGCGTGCATAAGGTGCTCGATGACACCGACATCGAAAAGATTGCCGGCACCTATCACGACTGGCGCACTCTCCCCTCGCCCTCTGGGAGAGGGGTCGGGGGTGAGGGTGCGCAGGCTGCAAGCGAAGCGCGGCAACATGCGTATGAGAATGTCCCCGGCTTCTGCAAATCAGCCACGCTGGATGAAATCAAGGCGCACGATTTCGTGCTCACGCCGGGCCGCTATGTCGGCGCGGAAGTGGTGGAGGATGATGGCGAGCCGTTCGAGGAGAAGATGGCAAGGTTGACTGCCCAATTGCAGGAGCAGATGCAGCAGGGGCAAGGGCTGGATGTTGCTATCAGGAAAAACCTTCAGCAGCTGGGGTTTGGCAATGACTAAAAAGGATGAACAAAAAGGCATGGGCAAAAAGAAAGACGGCGTTTTAATTCCCACTGCTCAAACGCTTTCTGCAATGCCGATGGATTACATGGATTTTCTGTCAGAGCTGAAGACTCGTATCAGCCATGAGCGAATCAAGACCGTTCTTTCTGCCAATGCTTCCATGGTTTTGCTCTATTGGGACATCGGTCAATCTATTCTCGAACGACAAGGTCGGGAGGGATGGGGCGCCAAAGTCATTGATCGGCTATCCCATGATCTGAAAGCAGCCTTTCCCGATATGGGCGGCTTTTCCGCCAGGAATCTTAAATACATGCGCAAGTTTGCAGGAGCCTGGCCGGATCGCCAAATTGTGCAAGAGGCGCTTGCACAAATACCTTGGTATCACAACCTGGCTCTGTTGGAAAAGACTGATACCCCTGAACTACGCCTTTGGTATGCCAGAAAAGCCGTTGAACATGGATGGAGCCGCAATATTCTCGCCATGCAGATTGAATCTCGGCTGCATGATCGAGAAGGCAAGGCCCAAAACAATTTTCCGATAACGCTTCCTCCCGCCGATTCCGACATGGCTGCGCAACTGTTCAAAGATCCTTACCTGTTTGATTTTCTCGGTACTGCTGACCCGCGTCGTGAAGCGGATCTGGAGCAGAAATTGATTGATCATATTCAAAAGTTTCTACTTGAACTCGGGCAAGGTTTTGCTTTTGTCGGGCGGCAAGTTCATGTGGAACTGGGTGAGCGTGATTTTTACCTCGACCTGCTTTTTTACCATTTGAAACTTCGTTGCTATGTTGTTGTGGAACTCAAGTCAGGAAGGTTTGAACCGGAGTATGCCGGGAAGCTAAATATGTATCTGGGTATTGTGGATGATGTATTGCGTCATCCGGATGACAAGCCGGCAATTGGTTTGTTGCTGGTTAAGGAAAAAGATCAGGTGGTCGTGGAATATGCCCTTACCGGATATAACAATCCCATAAGCGTAGCACAGTGGGAGCGTGAAATTACCCAATCATTGCCGGAAGAACTGAAATCGAGCCTGCCGACTGTTGAAGAGATTGAAGCGGAACTGGGTAAAGAGGTTGACGATGTGTAGTCGGCAGGTTGCATACGAAGAACGGAAACTCGATGCGGCCATCAATGAATCACTGGCGAGGCTGGGTTATGGGGGGTGATTGGCCTGTTGGCAGATTGGGTGACTTTGCTGATGTTCAGACAGGCCCATTTGGGAGTCAACTTCATAAAAAGGATTATGTTGCTATAGGAACGCCGATAATTACGGTAGAGCATTTGGGTGAAAATCGAATTATTCATTCATCACTTCCTTGCGTAAGCGATCAGGATCGTTTGCGGTTGAAGAAATATTCGATGAAGCAAGGCGATATAATTTTCAGCCGCGTTGGATCGGTCGATAGGCGAGCATATGTAAGCGAAAATGAGAACGGATGGTTGTTTTCTGGTCGTTGCTTAAGAGTTCGCGCCAACAGTGATGAACTCGATTCAAGGTATTTGTCATATTTCTTCGGGTTGGAGGCAACCAAAGAGCATATTCGTCAGATTGCAGTAGGTGCGACAATGCCATCCCTGAACACTAAAATTCTTAGCAATCTGAAAATTGTTATTCCGCCAATCTTTGAACAAAAGCGAATCGCTGTCGTGCTGGGCGCACTGGACGACAAAATCGAACTGAACCGCAAGATGAATCGGACGCTGGAAGCGATGG
>CAYTFI010000217.1:0-3095 GCA_964437065.1 uncultured Zetaproteobacteria bacterium
GTCGGCGACTGCATTGTATTGCGCATTCTCAACCCGCTCTCGGAAGATTCCCTAGAGCGATTGAATGCGGAGTTTAACGATGTTCTGAGAGAGGGGAAGATTGATCAGATATTCCGCTGGCCAAAGTCTGATGATGCCTGCTATGCCCATCTGCCACGTCTGCGCATGCATCTGGATCGCAACCGCATGAATGTGCTGCCGCAGATTATCCGGCGCATGAACGCCCTGTATCAGTTCGAACGCGACGGCGACTGAGGCGGATAATTTCCGGGCGCCACAATCCGGTTGACGCTAACGCCAATCCCGGCAAAGTTGCCGGATTACAGCAAGCCGGAGAGTCCGATGAATTACGATGTGTTTGGCGTAGGCAATGCCATTATGGATATGCAGGTGCGCTGCGATGATGCATTCCTGCATGACATGGCCATTGAAAAGGGCATTATGACGCTGGCGGATGAGCAGCGTCAGCAATTGATTCTCGACGCCTTGTCCGAACACCGGGTCAACTTCTGTTGCGGCGGTTCAGCGGCCAATACGATTGTCGGCCTGGCCGACATGGGCGCCGCCGCCGCCTACGCCGGCAAAACCGGGCAGGACAGCTTCGGTCACCGGTATCTGGATGAAATGGAATCTCTGGGAATCAGGATTGAAGTGCCGCAAGGCCAGGGTCGAACCGGAACCTGCGTCGTGCTGATTACGCCGGACGCCCAGCGCACCATGCTGACCAGCCTGGGCGCTTCCTCATTGCTGCATGCCGACGATATCATAGAATCCGAGGTGTCGAGAGCAAAATATGTTTATATTGAAGGCTATCTTTTCGCTGGCGAATCCACCAAAGCGGCAGCCATGAGAGCCATTGATCTGGCCGGAAAAAATAACGTCAAGGTGGCCCTGACCGTTTCTGATCCATTTCTGATTGATCTGTGCAGGGCGGATTTTGCAGCGCTGATCGAAGGGCCGGTCGATTTGCTATTCTGTAATGAAGAGGAGGCCAGGGCATTGACCGGGCTTGATGATCCGATTGACTGCGCCCATGCCATACACCGGCAATGCGACAATGTAGCGCTGACCCTGGGCGCAAAAGGCTCGATCATTATGCATCATGGCGAGGCGCTGCCGGTGGAAGGGGTTAAAGTCGAGGCTGTGGACACCACCGGGGCCGGCGACATGTATGCCGCCGGCGTGCTTTACGGCATCACCAACGGCCTGTCATGGCAACAGGCCGGGCATCTGGGTTCGCATGCTGCGGCATGCGTTGTCGGGCAACTCGGGGCCAGGCTGCCAAAGCCCCTGAGTCAGGCGGAAATAAGGGCGTTGCTCGCATAGCTGCCGCTGCTATGCCGGCGAAGCCATGCCCAGCGATGTTGCCACGCCATTGTGAACCACCTTTCCACCCCTTGTATTCATCCCGCGCGCGAGCGAGGGATCGGACAGGATGGCTGCTTCAAGGCCGCTATCGGCGATCAGTTGAATATATGGCAGCGTCGCCCGAGTCAGCGCCTGGGTGCTGGTCATCGGAACCGTGGATGGAAGGTTGGGCAGGCAGCAGTGCAATACGCCTTCCTCAACATAAATCGGGTTTTCATAGCTTGTCGGTCGGCTGGTCTCACTGATGCCGCCCTGATCAATCGACACATCCACAAACACTGAGCCCGGCTGCATAAGACGCATATCTCCACGTTGCAATAATACCGGCGCATGGCTGCCGGGAATCAGCGCCGCGCCAATCAGCAAATCGCAGTCGGGCAGCAGGCGCTTTAATGACGCCTGTGAAAAATGTTTTAACTGAATGCGCCGGGAAAGCAGGCTGCGCAATGCGTGCAACCGCTCCTCATCCGCCTCCAGCAAAACTACTTGCGCCCCCAGCCCCGCCAATGCTTCAGCAGCATTGCAACCGACATGACCGGCGCCAAGAATTACGGCCAGACAGCTGGGCGCCGATGTCAAACCGCCGGCAAGTCGCCCCTTGCCTGGAAATGCGGCGCCATTCTCCCGTTGCAGAAAATGGATGCCAAGCTGGGCCGCCACGCGACCGGCCACCTGACTCATGGCGGCCAGCAGCGGCAGCCCGCCATCATCAAGTTGCACGGTCTCATAGCCTATCGCGCGCACCTTTCGCTTCACCAGTTCATGCGCCAGTTGCGCGTCTGCGGCCAGATGGAGAAAGGTGAAGAGGATGAGATCAGGGTGAAGAAAACCGTATTCACAAGGCTGCGGCTCTTTGACCTTGACCACGAACTCACAGCCCCATGCCTCGGACGCAGAGTGAACAAGGCGGGCGCCGGCATTGAGATAGGCGGCATCAGAATAACCGCTGTCCTCGCCAGCCTGCGACTGAACATCGACCTCATGCCCGCCATCAACAAGAAGCGCTACGCCTTCAGGCGTAATCGACACCCGGTGTTCTCGATTCTTGATCTCTTTGGGGACGCCAATATGCATATTTCACCTTCATGTCCTTGAGCCATCCTGTCACAAAGATATGAAGACGCGAAGAAATGAACAAGGCGCGTCTTTATTGCTTTTGTGATTCGCCCGGCCCTGCAGGAAATCAGCTATGATAATTTATTGAAGCGCTCTCCGACAATATTCCAGTCCACAATGTCCCAGATGGCCTGCAGATATTTTGGCCGGGCGTTGCGATAGTCGATATAGTAGGCGTGCTCCCACACATCAATCGTCAGCAACGGCGTTTTGCCGTCAGTAAGCGGATTGCCTGCATTGGCGGTGTTGACAATTTCCAGGCCGCCGCCCGCCTGAACCAGCCACGTCCAGCCGGAGCCAAAATTGCCTGTCGCCGAAGCGATGACCTTCTCTGCGAAACTGTCAAAGCTGCCGAAAGCCGTATCAATGGCCAGAGCCAGCGCGCCGTCCGGGCGACCGCCGCCATCAGCGCTGAAGCCGGCAAAATAGAAGCTGTGATTCCATGCCTGAGCGGCATTATTATATATGCCGCCAGATGGCGCATGGCGGATAATATCCTCCAGCGACATGTCGGAAAACTCGGTGTCTGCAATCAGCTTGTTAAGATTGGCCACATATGCGGCATGATGTTTATCGTGATGATACTCAAGCGTTTCGGAAGAAATCACGGG
>CAYTFI010000218.1:0-3062 GCA_964437065.1 uncultured Zetaproteobacteria bacterium
CCTTTGAAAAAGGCGGCGACCTGTTGCAAACATTGAAAACGCTGGAGGGCGCATGACGCCGTTATTCCCTGATGTGGACTGGCAGCCGGTTATCGAGGCCATTGAGCAGGCCGGGCGCATTGCTCTGGTCACGCATCGCAACCCTGACGGGGACGGCATAGGCTCCGAGTTGGCGCTGTATGACATGCTCGCGGCCAGAGGCAGGAATGTGTCGATCTATAACCGCGACGGCATACCGCGCGCATATGCCTTTCTCGCCCACGCCGATCAGGTCAGAAAGGGCGACTGGGCGACCGAGCAAAACGCTCCGGATTTGGTTATTTGTCTGGATTGCGGCTCGTCTTCAAGGCTGGGCATGCCGCAAACGATATTTAACGGGGTCAGGCTGGTGAATATTGATCATCATGCCAGCAACAGGCTGTTTGGCGACATTAATATTGTCGATCAGCGTTATTGCGCTACAGGCGCAATGATTTATGACCTCCTGCTGGCCGTGAATTATGCCATGACAGAGGCAAGCGCAAGCGCAATTTATACGGCAGTGCTAACCGACACCGCCTGTTTTCGTCTGGCTACGACCAATGCCGGCGTTTACCGCCTCGCCGCCGATCTGGTTGAGGCCGGCGCCCGGCCATGGCCGATCAGCGTGGCTGTTTATGAGAGCCGCACGCCTGCAGGTCTGCGCATTCTCAAGGCTTGTCTTGACACCCTGGAAATTCACAATCATGGCCGTTCAGCCTGGATTTATGTGAATCGGGACATGTATGAAGAGGCAGGAGCGGATGTTGAGGATACGGAAAGCCTGATAGATTATGCGCGCAGCATTGGTGGCGTGGAAGTGGCAGTGATGATTCGCAGCGATGAGAGAAATGATCAATGGAAGGTTAATTTCCGGGCCAAAACCGATGCCGATGTAGGCGCTATAGCGAGCAAACTTGGCGGCGGCGGCCACCGTCATGCGGCGGGCTGCTTGCTGAATGGATCTTTTGATGAAGTTCAGGCCATTGTCAGGCAGGCGGTGAGCAGGATTTTTGACTAGTGCCCTGTCCCGTAGAAGAGCGCACTATCAGCGAGTGCTGTCGGGATGTGCGGCAAGGCGCATGAGTGCAGGACTGGCTTTGGCCAATTCAAACGAATGCAACACAGCCGAACGCCCGCCAGCACTCGCCCGAAGGGAGCCACCCCAAGGCACCAATGCGGCGTTGCGCCCCTTGCCAAGGGCATGCCATTACCTGCGGGTCGCGCCTTGCCCTGGTGCCTTGGGGTGACTCTGACAGTATGCTCTTCTACGGGACAGGACACTAGGCCCGCCTCTGTTTCCACCCGCCCGTGCGGCGTTATATTTCTTGATAAACCATTAGCCTGGACATCGCGCCGGGCCGTCAATGAAGTCATCCGCCTGTTTACGCCGCCGGGAGAAAAACGCATCAAGGCGGGCCATTGCGGCACGCTTGACCCGCTGGCAACAGGCATGCTGCCTGTGCTGATCGGCGAAGCAACGCGCTTTGCCGAACTTGGTCTTCATGCCGACAAGCAATATCGGGTAAGCATTGATCTGAGTTTTCAGACCAATACGCTGGATTGCGAGGGTGAAACAAGCGAGCGCTTCGATGCAATCGTCAGCAGGGCGGATGTACAGAAGGCCGTGGCGGATTTTATTGGCGAGCAGCGACAGACCGCGCCGGCCTATTCAGCCATTCGGCTGCATGGAAAGCGCGCCCATGAGATGGCGCGCAAGGGCGAGATGCCCGAGATGCCGCAGCGCCTGATTACGGTCTTCGACATTCAGTTGCTGGATTTCGTTTTTCCGCTTGTCACGCTTGAAGTGCGCTGTTCGAAAGGAACCTATATTCGTTCTCTGGCGCGAGACATCGGGGCAAGGCTTGGCATGGGCGGCTGCGTTACGGCATTGCGTCGTCTGTCAACCGGCGGTTGGCCCGAAGCGATGATGGTGAGCTTTGCAAGCCTGTCCGGGAACAGGCGGCAATGCCTGCTGCCGCTGGATCAGTGGCTGCGTGATTTTCCCAGACTCGACATCCCGGATGACGAGGCGCGCCGCTTTGTGCAGGGGCAAAGGATTCAACTGCAGAATCCGCAACTGCAGGCTGACAAGGGCGGCCGGCGTGTGGCAGTATTTGCCGCTCGGGGCCTGCTTGGCACAGGCGACCTGAAGCCGGGTCTGCTGCGAACAGTGTTGCACCCGGCGCGGATTTTACCTTCAGCTCAGGAGATGTTTATATGATGTTTATATGCAATACGAAAGCGCACGGGGCATTTGCTTCCCGTGTGAGGAAATATGGTCGCAGCGCCGGCGCAATGGCCTTTTCGGCTCTGGCCCTGATGTTTGTCTTTGCCCAGACTGCGACGGCGGCTCCGGCCTCTTCAACAATGTCGCCGGCCGACAGGATGGGATTGTTCTCCAGCGCGCCCAGGCCGGGCGATGCATCCGTGCCGGAGGGAAAGCATGTCAGGATTGAAACCGGACACGGCGAAATATTGCTTGAGCTGTACCCGGACACCGCGCCCAATCACGTAGCCAGCTTCAAGGCGCTGATCGCCAAGGGCTATTATGACGGGCTGAAATTTCATCGCGTCATAAAAGATTTTATGGCGCAGGGCGGCGACCCCACCGGCATAGGCAGCGGCGGCCCGGGATATACCCTGAAGGCTGAATTCAATGCTAGAAAACATTTGCGCGGCACTTTGTCGATGGCGCGCAAACAGGATCCGGATTCCGCCGGCAGCCAGTTTTTTATTTGCTTTTCGCCGCAGCCATATCTGGACGGAAAATACACGGTCTTCGGGCAGGTGGTTAAGGGCATGGACGTAGTCGATCAGATCAAACAGGGCGATGTCATGAAAAAGCTGACGGTTTTGCCCTGACGCGCATGGATTTTCCCGCGCCGCGATAAGCAAGCTTTGTGAAGCAATGGGTGTTGCTTCACAAGGCGCGATAGCTCGTTCAACCACAGAGCGGAAAATTCAATGCAGGCGCGTTCTTTATTGGCTGTTTACAAATACTGCTGCCGTGCATTTTGCACGGGGCTTTAAGGACAAGAAAC
>CAYTFI010000219.1:0-3057 GCA_964437065.1 uncultured Zetaproteobacteria bacterium
AGCGAATCAAGAGCTTGCGCCATGTGGGTGCTTCCAACTGAGGAATATAGGTTTATTCCAGTTTCTCACTGGCCAGGAGCCATGCCTCCTCACATTGCTCCAACGCCTGCCGGGTCCGGCGTTGTGCGATTGTCAGCGACCTGATCTTTCCGGGGGCTGCATCTTCATAGAGCGCCGGGTTAGCCAGTTGGGCATCCAGCCCGGCTTTTTTTGCATGCAGGGATTCCAGTTCCTGTTCCAGCATTTTTATCCTGTTGCGCAACGGTTGCATCGACTTGCGCTGCGCGTTTCTCAGACGGCGCTCATCCTTTCCGGACGGACGCGGGGCTAAAGACGGCTTGTCATCGTCATCGCCACGCTGTTGCAGCAACCAGCTCGAATATTCATCCAGATCGCCCTTGAACGGGGCGACTGCGCCGTCCGAAACCAGCATCAGTGAATCACAAACCGTTCTGAGCAGATGACGATCATGTGAAATCAGCACCATAGCGCCTTCAAAGCTTTGCAGCGCAATCGACAGAGCATGACGCATTTCCAGATCGAGGTGGTTGGTCGGCTCATCCAGCAGCAACAGATTCGGTTGCCGGAACACAATCATGGCCAGCGCCAGCCGCGCTCTTTCACCGCCCGAAAACGGGGCGACAGGCGCAATCGCCATATCGCCGCGAAAATCAAAGCCGCCAAGGAACTGGCGAGCCTCTTTTTCGGACAGGTGTTTGTCGAGCATCATCAGGTGTTGAACGGGGGATAATTCATCGTGCAGTTGTTCCAGTTGATGCTGGGCGAAATAGCCGATGGATAATTCTCTGGCGGTCTCGCGCACACCGCGCTGCGCCATTAGCTCACCGGCCATCAGTTTAATCAGCGTCGATTTACCCTCGCCATTGGGGCCGAGCAGGCCGATGCGATCGCCCGGCAACAGCGAGAATGAGAGGTCATGCAGAATCGTGGTCTCGCCATAACCGGCGGCGGCCTTGTGCAGCCTGAGCAGCGGATTGGGAATCTGACCCGGATGCCTGAAACTGAACGAGAAAGGGGAATCGACATGGGCCGGCGCAATCATCTGCATGCGCTCCAGCGCCTTGATGCGACTCTGCGCCTGACTGGCTTTGGCGGCCTTGGCCTTGAATCGGTTGATGAAGCCGGTCATGTGCGCGACCTGCTTCTGCTGCTTTTCAAAGCTGGCCTGCCGTAAGGCGAGTTTCTCGGCTCGCATGCGTTCAAAATCACTGTAATTACCAGTATATATATTGAGTTGTTCATGCTCTATATGAGCAATACGATTGACGCATCTATCGAGAAAATCGCGGTCATGCGAGATCAGCAGCAGCGCACCGCGATAATGCTGAATCCATTTTTCCAGCCAGATGACGGCTTCCAGATCAAGGTGGTTGGTAGGTTCATCGAGCAGCAACAGGTTCGAGCGGCACATCAGCGCATGCGCCAGATTCAGGCGCATTCTCCAGCCGCCTGAAAATGTGGAAACAGCGCGATTTTCCGCGCCCGCGGAAAATCCCAGTCCATGCAACAAGCGAGCCGCACGGGCATGGGCTGAGTAGCCGTCGATGGCGGCGAAGCGCTCATGCAGTTCGGCTATACGGACGCCATCGCCAGCCTGTTCGGCCTGTTCAAGCTGCTGTTGCAAAGCGGTGATCTCGCTGTCTCCCTGCATGACATAATCGATAGCCGGAACTGGCAGAGCGGGCGTTTCCTGTTCGACATGGGCAATGGCGATGCCCTTTTCAATGCGGAAGGAACCGGCATCCTCTTCGATATTTCCCTGCACCAGCGCAAACAGGGACGATTTGCCGCAGCCATTGGCGCCGGTGAGGCCGACTTTATGGCCGCTCTGAATGGTCATGGAGGCATCGCTGAATAACAGCTTATGGCCTCGCCGCAGTGTGATCCTGTCAAAATAAAGCATGCGGCACTCTATGAAAGCGGAGGTGAACTAACCAGTTGCATGGTGTTTTCGTGCAGGGGGAACACCTTGGCTCCTACTCTGCTGGTGCAAGGTCATGCTTTGCCTAAGAAGCGACATTTACATGCGGCGCATGCCCTTAATCTCGTCCAGGCCTCCCCCGCAGATCATTTGTCGGCAGCCTGATTTCCGGCATGCATGGGGCCATCAAGCAAGTCAATATTGATCAGAGCTGGAGTCGCTGTTGCCTTTAGAAGGACCTGGTTGCGCCACCGCCATTGTGAAATTTAACGGCAGGCGCGAACTGGAATCGGCTTTTTACTATTGCGCATTTTGAAAGCCACTGATATTCTTGATTGATGATCGCCACCGGACAATCTGCTGGAAAAGCTGTCCGGGGATTTCTTGATCCGCTTCAAGGTTAATTGTTCATCTGAATCAGGGGAAAGAGAGTGGGCGCAAGATTTATAAAACCCGGCAGCTAAAAGGGATATCCTGACATGAATATTCATCCAGTTTGGAATGATGTACAGTTAGAAACTCATAAAAAATCAGGCAGCCATTGCCAGATTTGCACATTAGCAGTTCAGAAATGCAGAAACTGTAGAATAACTAGTTCCCGGCAGCTGCGCCGCCGGGAATCGCGGAGATGAGTAAACTCGATCCCCTTGCCCCGTCGCCTTGCGCCGGGACAAGAAGATCGAGCCGACTGCGCACGAAGGCCCATCAAGCAAGCTTGCCGTTCCTTCGTGCTCGCGGCTCATCTCCGCGATTAGGCATATAAATAATGGCAGTAGAGAAACAAGGAAAAGCTCTTGAGCATCTAGTTGCATGCTTAGAGAAGGCATTGGTTGAAAATCCGGGTATTACTGTCCATTCACCAATGCGTCTAAGGGATAGAACTACTCGCAAATTGCGTGAGCATGATGTGGTTCTTGAGTTCAACGAAGGTCATTATTCGCTATTGGTGGCAATAGAATGTAGAGATAGATCAAGACCAATAGGCGTTCCTCAGGTCGAGGCGTTCGGTGCGAAATGTCAAGATACTGGTATTAGTCAGGGTGTAATTGTCTCTACAAACGGTTTTTATAATACTGCCAGAACCAAATCTGAGCACCTTGGTATACGCTGTCTAG
>CAYTFI010000220.1:0-3022 GCA_964437065.1 uncultured Zetaproteobacteria bacterium
TTAGTCTGCCCCTGGTCAGCCCGTCAACGATGCGGGAATCACCATATATTTGAGCATGCTGCGCGTTGCTTGTTTTCGCCGCATTGGCTATCAGCGCGTATCCGGCTATCTTGTCGCAACTTTGAGCAGGAGTGAACCGTATGCGGAACGTCAATCATTAAATGGACAGGCATTCAGTGATCCAGCCAACTCCGAACCCGATATTAATCGGCTTGATGGGCTCAGGAAAAAGCAGCATTGGCAGAAGGCTTGCGGCCAGGCTGGAACTGCCCCTGATTGATCTGGATGATTATATTGTCGACAAAACCGGAAACAGCGTTGCCAATATCTTTGCACAATTCGGCGAAGCCGAATTTCGCAAAATAGAGACTGAGGCGCTGCGAGAAATTATCGATAGAGATGCCGTTATTGCCACCGGCGGCGGCGTCGTAGGTTCATCTGAAAATCGCGCCCTGCTAAAGAAAAACCCTCCGGTTATCTGGCTCAAGGCGTCTCCCGAGTTTCTTGCCCAACGAATCGATGGAGATGCCAAAAGGCCATTGATCGCCGCTGGAGACACCCTGGCAAAACTCAGACAACTGGCCCATATCCGTCACCCGCTTTATCAGGCGTGCGCTGATTATTGCCTGCCCAGAGAACACATGACAAAGACTGAGGCCACTGACGCCATTATGCGCTTCCTCAGCGCCTGGAAAAAGCCGCGTTGACAGCGGCATCAAATTTACTGTCCTTGAACAAGGCTATGACAATCCGGACAGTTCCGACGACAGGTTGGGAAGCACTTTCCCGACAAACATTTTTCAGCCATCTGTTGACGAAGCAGCGTTAAGCGCATGCGCGATGTGCTCCTGGAGCGACCGGAAAGAGACGGGTTTGTTAATAATGCTGGCGCCAAGATCATTTGCCCTTTGCAGGGCTTCATCTTCGCCAAAGGCAGTGATCAACAGTATTGGAATATTTGCATCATGTTGCCGAACTGCCTCGATCAGTTCCAGCCCGCTCATAACCGGCATGCGATAATCGGTGATAATCATATCGAAATGCCGACTGTTTTGCAGAAACAGACCCAGCGCCTGCGCTCCATGTTCAGCCACGCAGGTGGTATGACCCATGCGGGACAGCAGCGCCTGATGAACTTTCAGAATATCCGGCGCATCTTCAACCAGCAGAATATGGCATGGCCGGCTGCTGCTCAGGGCGGATTTGGCATCAATTTTTTTCTGGCCGCTGGCAAGGAGCGGTGGTTTGTCTGCCCTGATTTTCTTTCCGGAAGGCAGATGAATCGTGAAGCTGCTGCCCTTGTTCACCTCGGACTGCACATCAATGCTTCCATGGTGGAGCTTAACAATGCGCTGAATCATGGTCAGCCCCAGCCCTGAGCCGCCCTGGTTGCCCCGCGTTGTCCAGAAGGGGGTGAAAATATTGTCCAGATCATCTTTGGCAATGCCGGAGCCTGTATCGTCAACCCTGATGCATAACGCCGGCAATCCGCCTGCACATGCGCCATCATCAGAGCCGCAGCTGATTTGAACGCGGATTTGACCCTTTCCTTGTATGGCATGCGTGGCGTTGTGGATCAGGTTGAGAAGGATCTGTTCTATTTCAATGATGCTGATCGCGACATCATGCAACGGCTCCACGATGTCATAATGCAACTGAATGTTGGAGGGCAGCTGCATGCGGGCGAGACCAATAATGTTTTCCAGCGGCTGAGCCAGATCCGCGCCTTTGGTGAACGGATCAAAACTATCGCTTGAATTCTCCTTGCTCAGTTTTAATAAATGGGTGATGAGCTCGGAACCTCGTTCACCTGCGTCGATGATGGCTTCGAGTTGTTTTTTACTCTCCTCGTCGAGGTCAGCCACATGCAGGACTTCGGCATATCCGATCATATTGGTCAACACATTGCGGAAATCGTGAACAATGCCTGCCACAAGAGTGGACATAAAACCCTGGCGATGAACCACGTCGAGTTGCATCTGCAGGGTTTCCCGCTCGGTGATGTCGAGAATGAAGCAAATGCCTATCCACTGATCATGCCAGCGCAAACGGTTGGCGTGGCAGATCAGCCTGAGAATGTTGCCGGATTTGCCTCTGCCTCGAATATAAATGCTTCGGGATGCGGGGTTGGCGTCATGATGCGAAAAGGCTGAAACGCAAAATTTCAGCATCTCCCCGCCATCCTCAGGCAACGTAAGCGAATCTGCTCTTTTGCCGATAAGATCAACGCATTCATCTGTACATATTTTATTAATGGCCACATTTGCATATAAAATTCTGGGCTGTTTCTTCTCATCCAGGTCATAGGTGAACACAGGCAACGGCCCCTGATCGAGAAGGTTGATCGACACTTCTTCAGCTGCGGCCTGTCCGCGCATGGCCTCCTCAGCCCTTTCCCTGATCAGATAGACATAGAACGGAATGCTGAGCAGACCGAACAACTGCCATGCGAGCAGAGAATTATCCAGCGCAACCTGCATCTGCGTGGTCAGGTAGACGCTGACAGCGCCAAGGCCAAGGAAGGCCAGTATCTGGGTGTAAATCATCAGCGCATTGCCAAAACGGAAGCTGTTGCCGATGATGATAATAAAAAGGATATAAAACATGCCGCTGCTGTGGCCGCCATCTGCCATCATGCCAAAACAGACGACGAAAGTATCGAACAGCGGCGAGAACAGCGTACGGGAGGCTGAAAGCGGGGTGCGCTTGATGCTAGGGACTGCTAATACATTATAAACAAGATATACGCTGCAAATAACGAGTATCTGTGTTCTGAATCTATCAAAATAAACAGCATGTTGAAATAAATAAATCATGCCGGCGATAGCAAACAGAGCACGCGCCCTGGCCTGCTGGATCTGGGATCTGGTGATAGACTCCATATTGCGTCCCGCAGGTTTCACCAGCCAGTTTTCAATGATATAGTGCTTTACCATTTGTCCTCCACAGTAACGCCCGGCCACTCTTTGAAGCTTGAAAAAAGTTCCGACTAACGCGCATGGATTTTTTCCACCCCGTGATA
>CAYTFI010000221.1:0-3015 GCA_964437065.1 uncultured Zetaproteobacteria bacterium
GCAGTCTGGCCTTTCACCAGATTGGAAAGTGTGCAGCCTCCAGGACGCACGCCCGGACTATTCATGAATCGCCGTGATGATTGCGCCGGGCCTTTGTTCGCAACGGATTCCGAGGAAGGAGTGCGTAGCCGTGCATACGGACGACTGATGAGGGATCCGGTGCGGACAAAGGAACAAGTAAGGGCGCGGCAGTATTTATGAATAGTGGAGGCTAATGGTTGTAACTGCTCACGTCGCCCCTGATTTGTTAAGTCGCCGCCTTATCCACGAACCATATGGCCTCGCCAATCATGGCGGCGGGCAGCGATTCACCCGCCAGTATGCGGGCGACGGGCTCGCTTTTGCCGCCGCCTGCCACCAGCACTATGCGTTCTCCCGCCTGTCTGATCGTTTTCAAACTCAGCGACACGCGCTGCGATGGCGGCTTGGGGGCATCGCATACCGGCACTGCCGGCGCATCAATTTCCATTGCGGCATTGCCGGGGAAAAGGCTGGCAGCATGCCCGTCCTCGCCAATGCCGAGCAGCACGATATCAAGCCGTTCAATAGCGCTCAGCTGCCCGGAATAAAGCCGGGCCGCAGCTATCGGCCCCAGTTCGGCAGGGATCGAATGCAGTTGCGCCGCTGGCAGCTGCGCACGCTGCAACAGCGTCCGGTTCGCCATGGCGTCATTGCGCCCGGCATGGCCAACCGGCAGGCAGCGCTCATCGCCGAACCAGATATGCAGACGCGACCAATCAACAGCCATGTCACGCAGCAGCAGGTAGGCTGCTCGCGGCGTGCCGCCGCCGGCCAGGGCAAGGTGGCAGCGATTGCGCTCAGCCATCACCGCAGCAATGCGCCCGGCGATAAAGCCGGCTGCCGCACAGGCCAGCGCCTGCGGATCAGGAAACCGGCGCATATTCATGCCGTTTGCCGGCGCCGGGATCACGCCGTCAAATGCCGAAACGCCGACGGGCGTTGGCGGTTGTCTGCGCCGCCAGTTCGGCCAGCGCAACGCCGCGCACTTCGGCGATGCATTCAGCCACATGACGAACATAGGCCGGCTCATTACGCTTGCCGCGCAACGGCGCGGGCGCAAGATAGGGCGAATCTGTTTCAATCAGCAGCAGATCATCGGGCACGCATGCAGCAACCTGGCGCAGCTCGTGATTGCGTTTAAAGGTGACATTGCCGGAGAAGGAAATCGACATGCCCAGATCAATGGCCTGTTCAGCTGTCTCACGATCGGATGAAAAACAGTGCATGATGCCGCCGCAGGCAGAAATCCCCTCCTCCCTGAGCACGCGCAAGGTGGCCGAATCGGCTTCGCGGTTATGCACAATCACCGGCTTGTTCAGCGCTTTGGCGGCGCGGATATGGGTGCGAAAGCGCGCCTGCTGTATTTCGGCTGCAACATGATGGCGGAAAAAGTCCATGCCCGTCTCGCCTACGGCGACGCAGCGCGGGTGGTCGGCAAGCCCGAGCAAGTCATCGACAGCAGGCTCTTCAGCCGCTTCATGGTTGGGATGCATGCCGACGCTGAACCAGACATTATCCCGCGCCCGGGCCAAAGCCCTCAGCTCCGGCGCATTCCCGAGTTCAACGCTGACCGCGATGCAGCCCTCGACGCCCGCCTCGGCCATGCGCTCAAACACGGCATCGCGATCATCGGCAAAATGCGAAAAATTGACGTGGCAGTGGCTGTCAAAAAGTTTGATTTCAGGCATGCATAATCTCCTCCAAATGGCCCATCTCAACATGGTGAACATTCAGCCCGTGCGGATTAAGCAGCACCCGAACTGCATCAGAATCCGCTTCGCCAAGCTCTGACACGACCAGATCAGCGCCGGTGAAATCGTGATCGCGAGTATAGTCGTTCACTGTCACCACGCATTTCAGCCCTGCAGCGCGGGCAGATTGCCAGCCATTGGCGGAATCTTCCAGCGCCAGCGTGTCGGCCGGGGCGGCGCCCAGTTGCGCCATGGCATAGAGATAAATATCCGGCGCCGGTTTTTTGGCGGCCACGATATCACCTGCCGCCAGCACGGCGAAGCGATCAAGCCACGCGGCGCCCAGCGCATGGCTGATCAGGGCGTGCAGCGCTGCCGGCGCAGTAGTCGTGGCCACCCCCAGCGTGACGCCTGCCTGATATGCCTGATCAAGCAGGCGGCGCACGCCCGGTCTGAGCGGAATGCAACCCCCGGCAATCAGGGATTTATAGTGAATCGTTTTACGGCCATGCAGGGCGGCAATCTCCGCAGCGGACATCTCCGGCATATCGCCGCGCTCAATATCAAGGCGAATCCGCTCCTTGCCGCCGGCGACCGCCAGCAATTCTCCATAGCCCGGGATATCCCACCGACGCGCCAGCCCCGCCTCCTCGAACGCCATATTGAAGGCCGCCCGATGCCCGTCACGTTCAGTGTCGGCCAGCGTGCCATCGACATCCCAAAGCAAATATTTCAATGCAGCCATTTTTTCACCTCCGGGGCGCCAGTCGAGCCCTGACAGGGGCATAGTATTCATGATCCATGCAGGCTATGATAGCCGCATGAGCGAGATACTGACACCGGACAAAGTGCGCAGGCCTGAGGCTGAGGCTGCCAGGCCTCAACTGCGGACGCCGCCCATGTTCCGGGTGATTATGCTCAACGACGATTATACGCCGATGGAGTTTGTCATTGATATGCTGGAGGACTTTTTTCACAAGTCGCCGTCAACCGCCAGGCGCCTGATGCTGCAGATTCATCATCAGGGAAGCGCCGTCTGCGGCCTGTTTACTCGCGATATTGCAGAAAGTAAAATTGCCAAGGTTGAAATTTCTAGCCGAAAAGAGGGACATCCGCTACGTTGCGTAATGGAGCAGGAAGCGGTAGATTGATGGCGGATCGATTGTAAAACTGGCATCAATATTGCGACTGCCTGATGCGCAAGGGTTTTTTCCGGCAGGTTAACGCGCATGGATTTTTCCACCCCGCGATAAGCAAGTCTTGTGAAGCAATGGGTGTTGCTTCACAAGGCGCGATAGTCCAA
>CAYTFI010000222.1:0-2973 GCA_964437065.1 uncultured Zetaproteobacteria bacterium
ACTGATGAGGGATTCGTTTCGGGCAAAGGAACAAGTTCGGGCGCGGCAGTATTTATGAATAGTTCAGCCCAGGGTTAATCCAGTTTCCAGCGAGGCTCCGCATCCCATTGTTCCGGAACGGAAAATCCCGACCGACTCCGCTGAAAGGCGGCAAACGCAATCATGGCTGCATTGTCGGTGCAATGTCTTGGATGCGGCAGATGAACTTCGAAACCTTGCGATGCTGAATATTCAGCCAGCAATTTCCGCAGACGGCGATTGGCGGCGACGCCGCCGGCAATAAGCAGGCGTGGCGTATCGTACTGCGCACATGCGCGCATACTCTTTTTCGCCAGCACCTCGCAAATGGCCGCCTCCACCCCCGCCGCCATATCCCGGCGCGCAAGCTCATCGAATGCATCGATCCCCCCGGCATTGCGAACGGCATACATCACAGCCGTTTTCAGTCCCGAGAAGCTGAAATGAAGGTTGTCTTTTTGCAGCATGGGACGCGGCAATTTGAAACGCCCCGCATCCCCTCCTTCTGCCAGATTCGATATCTCCGGGCCGCCGGGATATGGCAGACCCAGCAGCCTGGCCGATTTATCAAAACACTCGCCCGCTGCGTCGTCCAGGGTCTGGCCAACCACGGCATATTGTCCAATCCCGTCCACGCGCACCAGCATCGTATGTCCGCCGGAAACAAGCAGCGTAATAAAGGGGAACTCCGGCAATTCGCCCGCCAGGCCCGGGGCAAGCAAATGCCCTTCCATATGATGCACGGGCATCACCGGAATACTGTTCACCATGCCTGCCGCACGGGCATACGACACACCAACCAGCAACGCTCCCATCAGGCCCGGCCCGGCCGTGACGGCAAGCAGATCAATATCAGTCCATGCCAGCCCGGCCTGCGCCAGACCGGCATCCACCATCGGCGGCAACACGGCCAGATGTTCACGCGACGCCACCTCGGGCACGACGCCGCCAAAACGCGCATGCACATCAATCTGCGACGCCACCTGCTCGGCCAGAATCCGGCCCCGCCCTGAAGCGCAATCCCCCTGATACGCCGCCACGGCGGTCTCATCGCAGGATGTTTCAATGCCGAGAATAATCATGCTTCCAGCATGCGGATCAAAGGCATTTCATCGCAAAATCGCTTATCGGTCTGATCGGACTGATTTTGTTTCTTGCCAAAACCGCCGCCGCCGGGCGTTTCAATGCGGATGCGATCCCCTGCTTTCAGCTGCCACGAACCCTTGGCCGGCAGTCGGCGCCATTCGCCATCCCGGCACAGGCTGTTGCAGCCCGGGCTTCCGTCATCGCCGCCCTGCAGGCCATACGGCGCGGTTTTCCGCCTTTCCGTCAGCAGCGACAGATGGCAATCGCGCCTGACAACCCATTCCCGAATCAAGCCGTCGCCGCCGCAATAATTGCCCTTCCCGCCCGAGGCGCTGCGCACGGCATACTCGCAAATCTGCAAGGGATAATGCATTTCCAGCACTTCAATGGATGAATTCTTCGTATTGGTCATATGGCACTGCACGGCGGACAAGCCATCCCCGCCGCTGTGCGCGCCCATGCCGCCGGCCAGCGTCTCGTAATAAACCCATGCCTCGCCGCTTTCATCCGCGCCGCCGAAAATAACGTTGTTCATCGTGCCCTGCGCTGCCGCCGGAATGCGCTCCGGCATCGCCCCGGCCAGCGCTCCCAGCACCACATCGACAATGCGCTGGCTGGTTTCCACATTTCCCGCGGCAACGGCCGCCCCGGCCCCGGCATGCACCAGACACCCCTTCGGCGCAATGATGCGAACGGGTCGAAACACAGCCGCCGTCTGCGGCGTATGCTCGGGCATCAGGCAGCGGAATACATATAACACGCTGGCGGCTGTGACCGCCATGGGACAGTTCACCGGCCCGACCGCCTGTGCGGCGCTGCCGCTAAAGTCCACCGTCGCCGTTTCACCCCTGATCGTAATGGCAACCCGAATCGGCAAGGGCCCTGAACCGCAGCCGTCATCCTCCATCACATCCTCAAATTGATATTCGCCATCGGGGATTGCGCCAATCGCGCGCCGCCCATAGGCCTCGGACGCCTTCATCAGGGCGGCGATCATGTCGTCCAGGCGTTCGTATGAAAGCTCGGATAATCGCTTGCCGCCGACAGCGCAAGCCGCCTTCTGGGCCGACAGATCGCCAAGGCGCTCCTCGCAGGCGCGGACATTGCGGCGAAAACGCATGCGCAAATCCTGATGTTCACGGCCCGCCTCAAACCAGTAACAGGGCGCGATCACCAGCCCCTCATCCGCGAGCCTCGTTTCCACCCCCATCGATCCGGGCGCCCTGCCGCCAATATCGGCATGATGCGCCCGCGTAGCCGAGAAGCCTTCCAGCACACCCCTGATGAACACCGGCGTCACCACAGTGATATCCGGCAAATGGGTGCCGCCCAGAAAGGGATCGTTGAACACCACGACATCGCCTTGCCGCCAGTTGAACCGCCCGACCACGTCCGCCATGGCAAAGGCCATGGAGCCAAGATGCACGGGAATATGCGCCGCCTGCGCCGCCAGCATTCCATCCCGGTTAAACAGCGCGCAGGAGAAGTCCTCGCGATCACGGATATTGGGAGAGATGGCGCTGCGCCTGAGCACAGCCCCCATCTCCTCGCAAATGGCCGACAGGCGGTGTGCGAACAGGCTTAATTGAACGGCCTTACTGCTCATCCGCTTTCTCCAGCAGCAGATGTCCATGCGCGGACACGCGCATCTCCCAGCCTTCGGCCAGCCACAGCGTCGCCGTATCCTCGAGCACCAGCGCCGGGCCGGCATAGACGGCTCCCGGCCTTAAATCCGGACGCCGGAAATGCGGCGTTTCGCCAACGCCGAACACTTCTGAACATCCGGCCCTGGCAGCCGCCCCGGCGCAGGCGTCCAGCCCTGGCAAGAGCGGCGAAGGGCGATCAACAAAAGCGGTCAGTCGCGCTGTC
>CAYTFI010000223.1:0-2957 GCA_964437065.1 uncultured Zetaproteobacteria bacterium
GTTCACATGAAACAAACAACGCGCCCTGCGCGTCAGGGCCAGACTGCATGGGCGGACAGGCCCGCTACTTCATCAAGCCCGGACATCAGGTTGGCATTTTGCACGGCCTGGCCTGCTGCGCCCTTGAGCAGGTTGTCAATGCAGCTGACTACCACGGCTTCATGATCGCTGAGCACGGAAATCCCTATATCACACCGGTTGCTTCCCCGAACGCCAGCGCTGGAGGGCAGCTGGCCGTCGGGCAGAATGCGCACAAAAGGTTCGTTTTCATAGGCGCTGAGCAGAATCGCATGCCATGTGCCGGTCGCATCGCCGCTTAGGTGCAGGGTGGTCAGCATGCCGCGCGTCATGGGCAGAATATGCGGCGCAAAGCGAATATGGACAGGCGATCCGCCGAACTCCTGCGCCTGCTCCTCCATTTCCCATACGTGCCGATGCCTCGGCAGGCCATAGGCCTTGACGGATTCATTAAGTTCGCAATATAGCAGATCTTTGTTGACGCCCCTGCCGGCCCCCGACGCGCCTGATTTGGAATCGACGATAATGCTTTCCGCATGGATAACGCCGGCTGATAACAACGGCGCGAGCGGCAGCAGGGCGGAGGTCGGATAGCAGCCCGGATTGGCTACAAGCCGGGCGTTCGCCACCGCATGCCGGGTCAATTCGCTCAGGCCGTAAACGGCCTGTGACAGAAGCTCCGGATGCGGGTGATTGATGCCGTATGCCGCAGCGTATGCAGCAGGCGCGCGGTGCCGGAAATCGGCGGAGAGATCGACAACCTTTTTGCCGTCATCCAGCGCCTGTTTCACGCTGGTTGCCGCCGCGCCATGAGGCAGGGCGGTGAAGACCAGCTCCACTGCCTTCGGCAGCGGGGCGTCGGCGGCGGCAAGTTGCATGGCGCAGACGGGATCAGCAAAGCCGGGAAGCGCCTCTGCAACCGCCTTGCCGGCCTGCGAGTGGGCCCCGAGCCTGGTGATTTCAAAGTGCGGATGGCCCGCAATCAACCGGACAAGTTCAGCGCCGGAATATCCGGTGGCTCCGAGAATGGCAACAGCAATGGACATGAGTCGGAATGCTACGCAATACTTTCATCTTGTCATTGAGGAAATGGCCGCCCCTTGCAATGATTGCCGCCATTGTGAGTATTGCGATGCAATGAAGCTTGGATATCCCGGAACCGTTCTGTTACGAGCTTGCGCGCTTGCGCTTCTCTGTTTTGCCTTTTCCGCGCCGTCGGCTGCCGCGAGCGTGGTAAATGCGGTGCGTCTGTGGACGGCGCCGGATCATTCGCGCCTTGTTTTCGATCTTGACAGCGCATTGAAATATCAGCTTTTTCTGCTGCATAACCCCGACCGCATCGTGGTGGATTTGCAGCAAACCGAGTTGAAGGCGAGGCTGGATAAACTGGCATTGCCGGACCCGGTCATTCAGGCCATCCGTTATGGCATGAATAAAAACGGCGTGTTGCGCATTGTCCTGGATGTAAAGGAGAAGGTTCAGCCGCGCTCTTTTTTGCTCAAACCCATGCATGGCAAGCCCAACAGGCTGGTCATTGATCTGCTCAGGGCGCAGCAGGCGCGCAGGCAAGCCGTAGCCGCCGGCGCATCGCATGCGCATAAGGACATTGTCATCGCCGTAGATGCCGGGCATGGCGGTGAAGACCCCGGCGCCATTGGCCCGCACCGGCTGAAGGAGAAGGTCGTGACATTGGCCGTGGCCAAAAGGCTGGCCGGAATTATCAATGCCAGAGCAGGCATGAGGGCTGTGCTGATTCGCAAGGGCGACTACTTCGTATCCTTGAAAAAACGGGTTTATCTGGCGCGCAGGGCGCATGCGGACATGATGATCAGCATTCATGCCGATTCTGTGAAAAGCGATGTGCGCAAGGTGAAAGGCGCCAGCGTTTACACCCTGTCCGAGCGCGGCGCGACGGAGGACAAGGCAGCCCGGGCGCTGGCGGCCAAGGAGAATGCTGCGGATGAAATTGGCGGCGTTGCAATGGATCAGGTAACCGATCCGCTGGTGAACAGCATTCTGGACGACATGTTCCGGCGCGACAGTCTGAACAGTTCGCAGATGCTGGCGGAGGAGATGCTCGGAAAATTAAAGCTGGCGGTTCCGGTTAAGCATTCCATGCCGAAACGCGCCAGATTCGCAGTGCTCGGGGCTATGGAAATCCCCAGTGTTCTCGTGGAACTGGACTATATTTCCAACCCGTTGCGCGAGCGGAAATTAAACAACGGTAAACATCAGCAGAAACTCGCGACGGCGCTGTTTGCCGGCAGCGTTCGCTTTTTTGAAAAGATGGGGCGCCTGAAGTCGAGGCTCAAACGACCCGGGCCCAATCATGGCCGGGTGAAAAGTGCGGCAAGAGGGGGTGTGCTTGCCTATGACGGCGGCCGCTAAGCGTCCCCGGCTGACTTCACGCTCGCTCTATCAACGACTGCTGGGCTTTCTCTATCCCTATAAGGGCAGCCTGAGCGTTGCGGTTGTCTGCATGATTATCCTGGCCGCCAGCACCGCCGCCATTGCCTGGGCCTTGCGCCCGGTGCTGGATGACGCCCTGTCCGGCAAGAACAGCGATCTGATTTATCTCATTCCATTGCTGGTTGTCAGCCTGTACGCTGTAAAAGGCGCGGCCTATTATGGTCAGGCCTATCTGATGGGATATATTGGTCAGCGCGTGATATTCGATTTGCGCAACGCCCTGTATGAACATCTGACGGCGCAGTCGCTCGCCTTTTACGCCCATCGCAAGACCGGCGAACTGCTGGCTCGTCTCAGTTATGACGTGACGCTGGTGCAGGCGGCGGTCAGCACGGCAGTCACCGCCATGATGCGCGACGTCATATCCATAGTCTTTCTGCTCGGCGTGGTCTTCTACCAGGACTGGCGTCTGGCCCTGCTCGCCATGCTGGTTTTTCCCGCTGTGATTTATCCGATTGCCCGCTTCGGCA
>CAYTFI010000224.1:0-2956 GCA_964437065.1 uncultured Zetaproteobacteria bacterium
AAGAAAGAGTTTCGCAAGGTGAATGTGGATACGACGACGGCGCAGGAGAAAAACATCACCTTCCCGACAGATGCAAAACTACTGGATGCAGCCAGGCGCAAGCTGGTTAAGAACATGGCCTCGCGCTTCGCCAGAACCTGCGGAAGGTTCTCAACTGGCTGAGGAGTTTTTTTGCGCGCTTTTTACGGGGCGCCTTGATCCGTAACCTGATAGCCTGCCCGGGAACCAGAACTCCAGACGCCTGCCGGTTGGCGCCAGCAGCGTGAGAAAATGATTTATTCAGGGACGACTAATCCGGGGCTTGCGCCATGTGGGCGCTTCCAACTGAGGCTTCCAGGTTAACCAATCAACCCGCCTCCCGCTTCTTGCGCAGGCCTTTAAGGAACCGTAATATCCGCCGCCCCTTGTAACAGGGCGTCCGGAGAGATGTCTGAGTGGTTGAAGGAGCACGCCTGGAAAGCGTGTGTACGTGAAAGCGTACCGAGGGTTCGAACCCCTCTCTCTCCGCCAGTTTCCACCCACGGTGGAACCCGGTGTCGTCCGGGTCGAGCCCCGCACGGTGAAACTCTGTGAACCCCGTCAGGTCCGGAAGGAAGCAGCGGCAGCAGAACTTTCGCGCGTTGCGGATCTGTTCGGCCCGGTCGGCGCACATTCACAAAAGCCCGGCTAACCCTGCCCTTTACCCGCAGGTCGTGCCGCAGCGAACCGTCCGATGGGAACCCTTGCACACGGGCCATGCCGGCGTTGCGGCGCTTGCCAATGGAATAACCATTATCTACGCACCGCGCCTTGGCCTGACCCGCGTGCAAGGGTTCTGTGTCATGACTAGCGGGCAAAGGGCAGGGCTAACCTTTCGCGCTTTGATTCCAGCCTCTCCCAGTTCGCATAGGCTTCGGCCAGCAGCGCCTTTAGCGCCTGCAGGCGCCGCTGATCCTGTAGAAAGCCATCGGCATTGCTGCTGAAGTAACCGGGCTGACAAAATCGCATCTCGATATCGGATATTTCCGACTCCATCGCTTCAATTTCGCCGGGAAGAGCATCCAGCTGTTGTTGCTCTTTATAGCTTAGCTTGGTCGGCGCCTTATTGCTCGGGGAGGCCCTCCCCGGCCTTGCTTTTCTGCTTGTCCCTGTTGCTTCCATCAGTTGTGCATTGCGCCGCGTTTTCCAGGCCAGATAATCAGAATAACCGCCTTCAACGGGGACAATAAGCCCATCGCCCTCAAATGCCAGCACGCGCGAGGCGACCCGATCCATGAAGGCGCGATCATGGCTGACGGTAATAACCGTGCCCTCATAGCGGGCCAGGGCCTGCTCCAGAACGGCTAGCGTGCCGATGTCCAGGTCATTGGTGGGCTCATCCAGCACCAGCAGATTGGCCGGCTGCAAAAGCAGCCGGGCCAGCATCAGCCGACCGCGCTCACCGCCCGAAAGCGCGGCAACCCTTGTGTTCAGCCGCTCCTTGTCAAACAGAAAGTCCTGCAAATAGCTGACAATATGGCGCGGCTCATGGCCGCCTATATGCACATACTGCCCGCCCTGTGGCAGCAGCACGTCTTTCAGCTTCAGGGCCGGATTCAATTCACGCATCTGGGTCAGAAAAGCAGGCGCCAGACGCACGCCATGCCGCACGCGCCCGGCATCAGGGGGTATTTCCTTAAGCATTATTTTCAACAGCGTTGTTTTGCCAATGCCATTGGCGCCGATCAGGCCGATCCGGTCGCCTGCCATGATCTTTTGGCTGAAATTGCGGCAAATAACGGTCTCCGGAAATGCATGCGACAAATCAACCGCCTCAATCAGCATCTTGCCGGGTTTCACGCCCGAGGCTACGCGCAGATCAACATCGCCGCCGCGCAAGCGACGGCCTGCGCGTTGCCTGCGCAACTCCTCCAGGGAGCGCACACGCCCTTCATTGCGCCGACGCCTGGCCGGTATGCCCCGTCTGATCCAGCGCTCTTCGCCGGCCAGCAGCTTGTCAAACTTGCGATGCTGCATTTCCTCAACCGCCAGCATTTCAGCCTTTTTATCCAGATATTCGGCATAGCTACAGGGGAAATGACTCAACCGCCCCCGATCCAGCTCAATAATTTCCTCGGCCACGGCATCAAGAAAATAACGATCATGAGTGATAAATATTACCGATCCGGGGAAGCAGGCGACAAAATCTTCCAGCCACTCAATGGATGCGATATCAAGATGGTTGGTCGGCTCATCGAGCAACAACGCCTCCGGCTCAGCGACGACGGCGCGGGCCAGCGCCACGCGCCTGAGCCAGCCGCCGGAAAGCTCGCCCACGTCGCGATCGGCTTTCAGTTTCAATTTGGAAATTGCCGTTTCGATGCGGGTATGAAATTTCCATGCGCCGTTGCGCTCCAGTTCTTCCTGTATCGCTTCAACGCGTCCAAGCATTGCCGGCGAGCAGTCGCCCTCCAGCCTGTGCAGCGCCTGGTGATATAATTCCAGCGATCCGGCCAGCTTGCCAAGGCCTTCAGCAACAGCATGAAAAACGGACTGACCCGGCTCAAAACGGGGCTCCTGCGGCAGATAGGCGACGCTAACGCCGCTGCGCAGGGTGACTTTGCCGCTATCGCTCTCAACCAGCCCGGCCATGATTTTCAATAGTGTTGACTTGCCCTCGCCGTTACGCCCAATCAGGCCGATGCGAGCGCCCTGGCCGACAGAAAGGCTTACATTGTCCAGCAACACCTGCGAACCGAAGGCTTTATCCAGATGGTTCAGGGTTATGATCGGCATGTGCGAAGCATGCATCAAGTTCGTTCCCGTTCAAACTCTCCGCTGTCCAGCTTGCCAACACCGAATATGCACCCGTCCTTTAACATGAAACAAACAACGCGCCTGCATGGAATTTTCCGCTCTGTGGTTGAACGGGCTATCGCACCTGCTAGTGCAGCATGTCTTCTGTAAAAGTGGAAATCACCTCTGGCAGAGAGGGGGC
>CAYTFI010000225.1:0-2950 GCA_964437065.1 uncultured Zetaproteobacteria bacterium
AAAGCGAATCAAGAGCTTGCGCCATGTGGGTGCTTCCAACTGAGGAATATAGGTTTAAGCCTAGCCCACTGTAAAGCCTTTGACGCCGCGGCGCATGCCAACCGGCCCGGTTCGCGTCATCTCGATAATGCCGCAGGGCTGAAGCTGATGCAGAAAATCATCCAGTTTATCCGCCTGCCCCGTTAACTCCAGAATCAGGTGGCTGCCTTCAACATCATCAACAATTTTTGCTTGCATCTCTTCTGCGATTCCGATTACGGCGTCATGCACATCCGCGCCGCCGCCAACCTTGACCAGCAGCATCTCCCGCTCCATATGCACCAGATGCGAAATATCCTCCACCTTGATCACCGGAATCAGCTTGTTCAGCTGCTTTTTGATCTGCTCAATCACCCGCTCATCGCCACGGGTGACCAGCGTCATGCGGCTGACCGTCGTATCCGGAGTCGGAGCGACATTGAGGCTTTCAATATTGTATCCCCGAGCTGAAAACAGACCGGCGACTCTGGTCAAAACGCCAAACTCATTTTCAACCAGAACAGTAATCGTATGCCTCATGACAGCACCATCTCATTCAATGCCGCCCCGGCGGGAACCATGGGGAACACATTTTCCTCTTTCGATACCGCCACATCAATCAGAACAAAGCGGTCATTGACATTCATCGCCTGCTTAAGCGCCGCATCAAGTTCATCAGGCCTGTCCACGCGCATGCCAATGCCGCCATAGGCCTGGGCCAGTTTGACAAAGTCCGGCAACGAATCGAAGTAGGAGTGGGAATAGCGCGACTCGTAAAACATCTCCTGCCACTGGCGAACCATGCCCATGTAGCCATTGTTCAGGATGATCACGATCAACGGCAGATTATACTGAAAGGCCGTTGAAAATTCCTGACTGCACATCTGGATGGAAGAATCGCCGGTAAAGCAGACCACCCTGTCTTTCGGCTTTGCAACCTGGGCGCCAATGGCGGCGGGCAGACCATAGCCCATGGTTCCAAGCCCGCCCGAGGTGAGAAAGCGATGCGGCTTGTTAAAGCCGTAATGCTGGGCCGACCACATCTGGTGCTGGCCCACGTCGGTGGTGACAATGGCGTCGCCATGGGTCAATTCATGAACCCTCCGGATCACCTGTTGCGGCTTGATCGGCCCGTCTCCGGGTTGCACGAAGCCGAGAGAATCCTTCTCCCGCCACTCATTGATCTGGTCCCACCAGAGATTCAACGCCTCCGCGTCAGGGGCGCCGTTCTTGCGCGCTATCTCTTCAAGCAACTGCCTGAGCACCACGCCCACATCGCCAACAATGGGCAAATGCGCATGGATGTTTTTTGAAATGGATGAAGGGTCAACATCAATATGAACCACCTTCGCATCCGGCGCAAAGGCATCCAGCCTGCCGGTGACCCGATCGTCAAAGCGGGCGCCGATGGCAACCAGCAGGTCGCAATGGGACACCGCCATATTTGCTTCATATGTGCCATGCATGCCCAGCATGCCGACAAAATGATCATCATCATGCGGAATGCCGCCCAGCCCCATCAGGGTGTGGGTCACCGGCGCATTCAAGGCATGTGACAACTCCCTGAGCAATGATGCGCTGCCGAGCGCGCTCATAATGCCGCCGCCACTATAAAGCACCGGCCTTTTGGCCGACAGCATTGACCTGACCGCCTTTTTAATCTGTCCCGGATGCCCGTGCGTGACCGGTTTATAGGAGCGGATATCAACCGCCTCCGGCCAGATAAAGTCGCATACTTCAATGCTGATATCCTTGGGAATATCAACCAGCACCGGGCCGGGCCGGCCGGTTGTGGCAATATGAAAGGCATGACGGATGATCAGCGCCAGATCCTCCACCCGTTTAACCAGAAAATTGTGTTTGGTGGCCGAGCGGGTAATGCCGACGACATCGGCCTCCTGAAAGGCGTCATTGCCAATCAGGCTGGACTGCACCTGCCCGGAAAAGCAAACGGTTGGAATCGAATCGGCATAGGAATCAGCCAGACCGGTCACCGCATTGGTGGCCCCCGGCCCGCTGGTCACCAGCGCCACGCCGCACTTGCCGGAGACACGCGCATAGCCATTGGCGGCATGCAGCGCGCCCTGCTCGTGGCGAACCAGATAATGCTTAAAATGGCTCTGCTGGAAAATGGCGTCATACAATTGCAACACCGCGCCGCCGGGATAGCCAAAAATGGTATCCACGCCTTCACGTTTCAGACACTCAACAAAGATTTCAGCACCGGACATTTTCATGATTGTTTCATTGCACCCGCAGAAAAAAGATAGCCGGAAAGCTGCGCCTGTAAAATCAGCGGGTCAAGAAAATGCCAATAAACACAGGTAAAATAAGGAAATTATGTCAATAGCTTCGCCATCAGAACGGCATCTTCCCGCCGACCGATTTCGTCCGGTGAGTAATAGCTCTTACGACACCCGCATTCGGTAAAGCCCAACTGCGCATAGAGCCGCCTCGCCACTTTGTTAGATGCGCGCACTTCAAGGGATATTTCAGCCATACGTCTGTTTTGCGCAATGAAATGGCGCGTCATATCACGGGCCAGCCCCTGTCGCCTGAAGGATGCTGCAACGGCAATCTGCATGATCTGGATTTCATCCAGCATGCTCATGCTGAGCAGGTAGCCCGCCAGTTCTCCATCTGACTCGCACAGCAACAGGTCATAGCCGGCATCCAGGGCGGAATACAGTGATTGATAAGACCAGCTTTCTTCAAATGCCTGCTGATTTAACCGGAAAACCGCATCGACATCTTCCATGCCGCCCGGACGCAATGAAATCCCCCCTAGTCCCACCCTGGCGAAGGGGGAGGCAGGAGGATTGTCATGGGTGTCGATGTTGAGGATAAGGAGCGGGATTGACTACGCAGCTTCCGCAGCTTCTATCTGCTCCTTCCAGCTACAGCCCTCGCTTGCGCAAACGTGTTCGGCGCC
>CAYTFI010000226.1:0-2924 GCA_964437065.1 uncultured Zetaproteobacteria bacterium
CGTCAAGATCATGACGCCGCATTGCGTATTTTTGACAGGCCTGCCGATCCGACAGCTTGCTCAAATCTGGCATGACAATTGCTCGACCCATGTCCTGCACATAGAAACGGAGGATGAGCGTTATGTATGCAAGGATATTTATTACAACGCTGTTAGCTGGCTGGCTGGCCCTGGCGCCATCGCCGCTCAGGGCGGATGATAGCGACATAATGGCCTGGCCGGGCATTACCGGCGCATGGGGCGGGGGGGGGCAATCGCTGGAGGCGCGGGGCGTTACGCTGGAGATGGTCTATACGGGCGAGTTTGTCCGCAACTTTGATCCCGGGCTGGTCAGCGGGAGCAGGGAAACCATCTATCAGGACAACCTTGATCTGACCGTAACGGTTGATACGAAAAAGGCCGGCTTGTGGTCCGGAGGAACGTTGTTCATCTATGGCCTGCGCAATCATGGCGGCGATCCAACCGGCAATGTCATCGGAGACCTGCAAACGGCCAGTAATATCGAGGCTCCGGATAATTTCCTTGTCTATGAGGCCTGGTATGAACAGCAATTTTCCGATAATTCTCTCTCTGTCCTTGTCGGACTCTATGATCTAAATTCCGAATTTCTGGTTACTCATTACGGTGGCCTTTTCCTTAATTCATCCTTCGGCATTGAGCCGGATGTTTCCGCCAATGTGGCGGTCTCGATATTCCCCAAGGCAGGTCTCGCTGCGCGCGTGCGCATTCAGCTGTTTGATGGCTGGTATCTTCAGGCTGTCGGTCTTGACGGCGATCCGCAGACGCGAAGCCTCAATGCCACTGAAGGCAAGATGTTTGTGGTGGAAAGCGGGCTGAGCGCCGGCAGCGGCAGCTACAAGGCCGGTTACTGGCTGCATACGGCAGACAAGGCCTATAATGGCCAGACGTTCAACGATGATTACGGCATCTATGGAATTGTGGATCAGGAGCTGATCGCCCTGAGCGGCGGCGGCATCGGCGCCTTTCTGCAACTGGGCTGGACGCCGCATAATCGAAATGATGTTACGCGCTACGTCGGGGCGGGCCTGCATGCGGACGGCCTGATACCGGGCCGCGATCAGGATGAACTGGGAATCGCCCTCGCCCGCGCCTATACCCATGGCGCGATTGAGAATACTGTCGAATTAACCTGGCGCATGGCGATAGCGCCATGGCTTTCGATTCAACCTTCCATGCAATGGATTATTAATCCAGGCGGCGTTGTCGCCGCTCCGACCATCAAAACAGGACTCTTGCGCTTTGAAGTGACAATCTGACAGTCTCGTAAAAAAGTCATCGCTGCGCTCGTGCACGGATGTGCAAATCCGGGCGCGCTAACAGGTTTTTCCAACTGCGCTGCTGATCTGATGTTCATTGAATACAAGAATCCCGTGCCGCGCCAGCAGGCGAGCGGTCAGGCCCTGCCCTTTTATTTTACAAGCGGAAAAACTGCCGTCGTTAACGCAGTTGACGCCGCATGAGGGGCTGCCCTCTTTTAATATGGCAATGCTGATATGGTGTTGCATGCACATGGCCAGAGCCAGCTCGGCGCCCTGCATGAATGCGTCGGTGACATCGCCGCCGTCTTTGCGCCGGATGCTCGATTTCCCGCTCAGCACTGCGTCGGCATTGCCGCCCTCGATCTCGGCGGGCGCTCTTGGCGTCAGCAGCCCGCCGGCCATTTCCGGACAGACTGCAACCAGCCGCCCGGCCTCATGGCATTGTTGAATCATAGCCGAACTGATGCGGCTGTTGTCGCCATTATAACGGACATTCTCGCCCAGCAGGCATGCGCTGATGAGGATTTTATTCAATCTCATCCATTCCTGCATGAAGCGCGCAGCACGTATAACACATCAAGCATGGGCGAAGATTAACCCCGGTGAAGGAAAAACGCTCGCCATCGCTTGCCGGAAAGATGCCGCGCGTCAGGATGGAAGTCGCAGGGAAAACAGGCCTGTCCGACTTTTACCCTGCGCCCGGTTCAGATTGCCTTGCCTTCACCGCCCGTCATACGCAGCCTGCGCGCATGCAGGAGCAGCACTTTGACCGCGATGAAATCGCCAAATTCGAGGCCATGGCCGATGAGTGGTGGGATCCAGCGGGGAAATTCAGGCCGCTGCATCTGATCAACCCGCTGAGGCTTGATTATATCGACCGGAACGCCCCGGTGGCGAAGCGCAGGGTGCTGGATGTGGGCTGCGGCGGGGGGCTGCTGGCCGAAGGCATGGCCAGGCTCGGGGCATGCGTAAGCGGCATTGATCGCTCCCCCGGGGCGCTGGGCGTGGCGCGTCTGCATAGCAGCCGATCCGGCGTCGCTGTTAATTATATGGAAAGCGATGCTGAAACATGGGCTGAAGGCCATGCAGGGCATTATGATATAATCACCTGCCTGGAAGTGCTTGAACATGTGCCTGATCCGTCGCGCACAGTGGCCTCCTGCGCTGCCATGCTCAAGCCCGGCGGCAGATTTTTTTTCGCCACCCTGAATCGCACGCCTGCAGCCTATATCAAGGCCATCCTCGGCGCGGAACACATCCTCGGCTGGCTGCCCAAAGGCACGCATGCATATGCCAAATTCATCCGCCCGTCGGAAATGAAACATGACCTCGGAAAGGCCGGCCTTGAGATAAGAGATCTGCGCGGCATGTCATACTCCATACTGACTGACCGCTTCACCATGTCTGACGATCTTGCCGTCAATTACCTGGGCATGGCCGCCAAACCCGACTGAATCGAGCACCCTGTTATTGGAGGCAGGGGCGGGAATCGAACCCGCGGTGGAGGTTTTGCAGACCTCTGCCTTACCACTTGGCCACCCTGCCGAACTTGACATTAAGCGAAAAAAAGGGGCCGCACGGACCCCTTGATCTGGAGCGGGTAACCGGGCTCGAACCGGTGACCTCGACCTTGGCAAGGTCGCG
>CAYTFI010000227.1:0-2904 GCA_964437065.1 uncultured Zetaproteobacteria bacterium
GTTGCTTCACAAGGCGCGATAGTCCAATCAATCACAGGGTGGAAAAAATCATGCAACCGCGTTGTTTGTTTCATGTTAAATAGAGCGCATGCGAAGCAAATAAACTTTTGGAGGATGGCGTTATGGGAATACTGAGCGACGAGCTTGAAGAAACACTGAACGACACCTTCCGCACCGCGCATATTCGCCGCAATGAATTCGTCACGGTCGAGCATTTATTGCTCGGGCTGCTTGATAATCCCGATGCCCTGGGCGTTCTGCTCGGCTGTCAGGCGGATATTGAATCATTGCGCCGCCTTCTGACTGATTTCATCCGGGAAGAAATTGCCATTCTGCCGGAGGATGCCGGTGAGACGACTGCCAGCATCGGCTTGCAGCGGGTGATTCAGCGCGCTGTCATGCATGTTCAGGCATCGGGAAAGCGCGAGGTCACCGGCTCGCATGTGCTTGTCGCCATCTTTTCAGAAAAAGATTCGCATGCCGTGCATTATCTGAATCAGGCGGGCGTCAGCAGACTCGATGTGGTCAGCTTCATCGCCCACGGCGCCATGAGCAACGAAAGAAGCGGCCAGACCATGGATCCGGAAAGGCTCGCTATCGGCACGGATAAAGCGAAAAAGAGCGCCTCGCCGCTGCAACGCTTCTGCATCAATCTGAGCCGGCGCGCCAAAGAGGGAAAAATTGACCCGCTGGTGGGTCGCGAGGAAGAGCTTGGCCGCTGCATTCAGATTCTATGCCGCCGGCGCAAAAATAACCCGCTGCTGGTTGGCGAGGCCGGCGTAGGCAAAACAGCCATCGCCGAGGGCCTTGCCCTGAAGGTTGCAGACGGCGAGGCGCCGGAAGTGATCAAAAACGCCAGCATTTACGGGCTTGACATGGGCTCGCTGCTGGCCGGAACAAAATACCGGGGCGATTTTGAAGAGCGCTTAAAGGCGGTTCTGCTTGCCCTGGAGAAAGAAGATCATGCCATTTTGTTCATTGATGAAATCCACACCATCATCGGCGCCGGCGCCGCCAGCGGCGGCGCCATGGACGCCTCCAATCTGCTCAAGCCCTCCCTGGCCAACGGCGATCTGCGCTGCATCGGCGCCACCACCTACCAGGAATTTCGCAACCTGTTTGAAAAGGATCGGGCGCTGGCCCGCCGCTTCCAGAAAGTGGATGTGCCGGAGCCAAGCGTTGGCGAAACCATTGATATTCTCAAAGGCCTGAGACCACGTCTGGAGGATCACCACAGCATTCGCTACAGCGTAACCGCCATTGAAAACGCCGCCAAACTGGCCAAGCGATACCTGAACGACCGGCATTTGCCCGACTCAGCCATTGACGTGCTGGACGAGGCCGGCGCCGCCATGCGCGTGAAGCCTCAGGAAAGGCGCCGCAAGCAGATCAATGTTCACGATATCGAGGCCATGATCGCCTCAATGGCGCGCATCCCGCCGCAGCAGGTCAGCGCCTCCGACAAGCTGCGCCTGTCGCACCTTGATCGCGACCTGAAATTGTCCGTATTCGGTCAGGACAAGGCGATTGATCAACTGGCGTCAAGCATCAAGCTGTCGCGAGCCGGCCTGTCGCATCCGGAAAAGCCGATCGGCTCTTTCCTCTTCACCGGCCCCACCGGCGTCGGCAAAACAGAGGTCGCGCGGCAGCTGGCCCGCATCATGGGCGTGGAACTGATTCGCTTTGATATGTCCGAATACATGGAAGCGCACACCGTTTCACGTCTGATCGGCGCGCCTCCGGGCTATGTCGGCTTTGATCAGGGGGGATTGCTCACCGAGGCGATCAGCAAAGATCCGCATGCCGTGCTGCTGCTTGATGAAGTCGAAAAGGCGCATCCGGATCTGTTTAACCTGCTGCTGCAAATCATGGATCACGGCGCGCTTACCGACAACAACGGGCGCAAGGCCGATTTCCGCCATATTGTGCTGATTATGACCAGCAATGCCGGCGCTTTTGAGATGCAGCAAAACACTGTCGGCTTTAATCCTCAACCGCGTCAGGGCGAGGATGACGAGGCCGTCAAGCGGATGTTCTCGCCGGAATTCCGCAACCGCCTGGATGCCTCCATCGGCTTCGCAAGGCTGTCGCAGGAAACCATTCTGCATGTCGTTGACAAACTGCTGGTCGAACTGGAAGTGCAACTGCAGGATAAAAAAGTTGATCTCGATGTTTCTGAAGCGGCCAGGGCATGGTTGTCCCGTCATGGCTATGATCCGCAGATGGGCGCACGACCGATGGCGCGACTCATTCAGGAGCAGATCAAGAAGCCGTTGGCCGACGCTATTCTGTTTGGCGATTTGCAAAAAGGCGGACTGGCCGAGATTGATTGCGAAGGCGACGAACTGGTCATCTTGCAGCCTCAGGCCGAGCCTGCATGACCGCATGCAGCGGACGAAAGCCCCCTAAATCATACGCCAGCGACTTCTCCCATTCAGACAGCGCCAGGCTGCATATCGACATGCAGGCCATCGGCGTGGTCCACGGCCCCTACAAGGAACGCTTTTCAGCGCCCAGGCAGGCAACGCTGGGCGAGCCGATGCCGGCCTGCATTCAATTGAATGCAGGCATGAATTTCGATCAGGCGCTGGCTGATCTGGAGGGCTTTACGCATCTGTGGGTCATCTACTGGATGCACCTGAACAAGGGCTGGAATCCAACTGTCATCCCCCCGCGCAGCCCCAAAATACGGCGCGGCCTGTTCGCCACCCGCGCCCCCCACCGACCCAACAGCATGGGACTGTCAGCCGTTCGCCTGAAAAAAATCGCCGGGCGCACGCTGCATATTGAAGGCCATGACATGCTTGATGGCACGCCGGTGCTGGATATCAAGCCTTATATTCCGTTCGCCGACGCCCACCCGGACGCCAGCAGCGGCTGGCTGGATAATGCAGAATTGACTGA
>CAYTFI010000228.1:0-1692 GCA_964437065.1 uncultured Zetaproteobacteria bacterium
TTGGCCAGCGTTCTGGTGGTGGATATGCCAACGGACGCCGTGATGCCGACATCCCTGTGAATGCATTGGCGGATATCATCGGCCAGGGCTCGAAAGCCCTTGCGCCACAGGCTGCGCATGCCATTCATGTTTATAAATCCCTCATCAATAGAATACGCCTCCACTTGCGGGCTATAACGACGGAAAATGGCGAACATTTTTGCAGAAACCAGCCCGTAGAAGCGGAAATCAGCCGGCAGATAGACAGCCTGCGGCAGCAATCGCCGAGCCTCCCATACGGGCATGCCGGTTTTGATGCCGACGGCTTTGGCCTCATAGGTTTTGGCGACAATGCAGGCGTCCTGACTGGACAACACGCATACCGGCCTGCCGCGCAAATCCGGTCGGCGCACCAGTTCACATGAGGCGAAGAAGCAATCCGCATCGACATGCGCAATGGCGTTGCGCCAGCTTGACATATGTCCCGTCGCCAGCCCGGATTAAGCGAATTTGCGGAACTGGCCCACCACTTCGCCATAAATATCAAGCGATGTCTCAGGATAGATGTCCGGGTAGTCCCTGTTGGCCGCCTGCAGGTATGATCCCCTGTCGCCGTTGCGCAGATATTTAATGGTGAAATCATTATCAACGATCGCAACAACGATTTTTCCGAAGCCGGGATCGGCTTTTCGCTCCACAATCAGAATATCTCCGCTGTGGATGCCGGCATCCGTCATCGAATCGCCCTGCACCTCGACCAGCACAGTGCAGGATGGATGTTCGACCAGATATTCATCAATGCTGATGGCATCATTCAGAAGGTCTGTCGCCGGACTGGCAAATCCTGCTGGCGTCCTGCCAACCAGCATGCGCTCAAAAAAACGCATGGTCGGCGCCAGTCGCCCGTCCGGCGTTTTTTCCAGATAACCCTGCAAACGCATGCGCTTGATAAATTGCGAAACGGCATTCGATGAGGACATGCCAATCATGGCGCCGATACGTCTGTAAGTGGGAATGACCCGATGCATGGCATAGTAGTCCTGGAGTATCTGCAGCCGGGTTTTATCTTTATCCATGGCGCAATTATAGTGAACAGATGTTCACCATGGCAAGAAATATTATGACTGTTCCGGCTCAAAGCAAACGGCGCCATTCGCTATGGAAAAAAGTTATTGGACATTGCCGATATTCTGTTGTTCAATGTGCGAATGGGAGCTTCTTTCCGGCATCTGCTGAATCGCCTGTTTTATAGCGCCGCCCCGGTCATATTGCTGGGGCTATTCCTGTATATGCCAGTGGCTGCGCACGCTCTGGGCTTTGCCTCGCCTGTGCTTGAAAGTCATCTCGGGCAGCCGTTGAAGGCCCGCATTCCATTGCAACTGGATGCCACTGAAAGCATGGAGCAGATCACCGTGGAGCTTGCCAGCCCGACGGAATATCTTCAGCTGGGGTTGCAATGGTTTGATAATATCGCATCCATCAGGGTGGGCTTGCAGCGCGACGCTGCCGGCAAGCCGCAGGTGGAACTGACTTCTGCGACGGCAATCAAGGCGCCATTTTTGTCGATTGTTCTGAAGGCCAGGAAAAGCGGGAAAAGCATATATTTCAGACATTTCCAGATACGGCTCTCCCCTGCCCCCAAAGCAGCGGCATCTACGATCGCCACGCAGCCGGAAAGCATCGCTGCCCGATTGACCGATGCGCAATCAGTCG
>CAYTFI010000228.1:1792-2885 GCA_964437065.1 uncultured Zetaproteobacteria bacterium
GTCGTTAAGGCACAGACTGCGAAACCGCCTGTGCCGGCCGTTAAGAAACAGGCCATAAAGCCGTCTTCGTCGGCGGCCAGGAAACAGGCCATGAAGTCAACCGCGCCAGCCGTGAAGGTGCAGGCCGGGATATTGTCCGCACGGCAACAGGTTGCCAGGAAAAAGAAACCAGTCAGAAAGAAAAAATCAGTCAGGAAGTCATCTGCCAGGAAGACCTCCGCCGCCACAGGATGGGCGCGTATAAAACGTTATGGCCCCACCCGCGCCGGCGTCAGCCTGAGTCAGGTGGCTGCCAGCATGCGCAAAGATAAACGCTGGTCGAACAGACAGGTCATGTTGGCCCTGTATCTGGAAAATCCGGATGCCTTTGTCGGTGGAAATATAAACCGCCTCAGGCGCGGCTCACGATTTCGTGCGCCGTCGGCCAGGAAGATCGGACAATACAGCGTTCGCGCTGCCGACAGGAAGATCAGATATATTCTGAAGCATCCCCCGCGCCGCACGAAAGCGAAAGCGAAAAAGGCAAAACATGCTGTTGCGATGAGCGGCAAGAAACATCCTGTCAGCAAGGCGCGCATCAAGGCGGCAAAGCCTGCGCCGGTTGTTGAAACGGAACGAGCAACCGAACCTCAGGACGACAAGATATTCAGAATACAGTTGGAACAATTGCAATCCATTCAAGCCGAAATAGAAGCCGGAAAATCGCAGATGGACGCCTTTGCCCAGGCCCTGTCGGATATTGGCAAGCCGATGTCTGAACTGAAAGATGAGATGCAGCATCTGGCAAAGGAAATAGCGAATATGAAAGAGGATGTGGCGAGCGTAAAAGAAAAAGTGGCGGCCATCAAAAACATCTCCCCTGCAAGCAACGACGATTCATCGAATTATGGACTCATTGCCCTTCTCGCGCTGTTGGCCGCCAGCCTTGGCGTCGCGTTCGGCAGAAAAGCGCGGCGCACTTCAGGCAAGCCTCTGGGGAAAAGAGATTCAACCTCTTCTGATCCGGTCGAGACCGGTGACACAAGCAAAAAGCAAGTCCCCAAAAGGGATCTAAGCATCTAGCCCTTGATTCGCCCCTGTTTGCGTGCAACGC
>CAYTFI010000229.1:0-2882 GCA_964437065.1 uncultured Zetaproteobacteria bacterium
TATCCGTCCTTGAACAACCGGGAGCTCTCATGCCATTGATCCGACCATTTGCCGGTCTTCGACCGTCGCCGGAATTTGCCGACAGGGTAGTGGCGCCGCCCTACGATGTGCTCAACTCCGAGGAGGCCCGGCAGCGGGTTGAAGGGCGACCATGGAGTTTTCTGCATGTGTCCAAGGCCGAGATTGATTTGCCGGTTGGCACGGATCCATATGATCAGGCTGTATATGCCAAATCAGCCGAAAATTTCTCCCGCATGCGGCAAGAAGGCGTTCTGAAGCAGGATGAACAGCTGCATTATTATGTCTATCGCCTGATTATGGGCGAGCACGAGCAGACGGGCATTGTAGCGGCGGCTTCCGTTGCGGCCTATGATGAAGACCGTATTCGCAAGCATGAGTTTACACGTCCTGCCAAAGAGGATGACCGGTTGCGCCAGATCAAGGCGCTGGACGCGCAGACAGGCCCGGTTTTTCTGGTGTATCAGGCCCATGAAATTGTAGATGGCATTCTGGCCGATGTCGCCGAGGGCGAGCCGGCTCTGAACGTGGTCGCCGATGGCGATGTCCGGCATATGTTATGGCTGGTGTCTGACGCCGGGCAGACTGAGCGGCTGAATCAGGCTTTTGCGGCAATGGACGCCCTTTATGTCGCCGATGGCCATCACCGCTCTGCTGCTGCGTCACGGCTTGCGGCAAGCTGCAAGGCAGCCAATCCGGCGCATACGGGCGAGGAGCCCTATAACTATTTCCTGAGCGTAATATTTCCGCACGATCAGATGCGCATCCTCGCTTACAACCGCGTAGTGACCGACCTGAACGGCCTGACGGAGACTGAATTTCTGGCTCTGCTGGATGAGGCCTTTATCGTTGATAAAACGGCCATGCCGGTGCAGCCGCAGCGTCCGGCAGAATTCGGCATGTATCTGGATGGCAACTGGCGTGTTTTGCAAGTAAGGCCGGAGTTGGCAATTCAATCCGACCCGGTTGCCCGTCTCGATGTCAGCCTGCTGGCGACCAACCTGATTGAACCGATACTGGGCATCTCCGATCCCAGGCGCGATGCCAGAATCGATTTTGTCGGCGGCATCAGAGGGCTGGGCGAACTGGAAAGGCGCGTTGACAGCGGCGAAATGAAAGTGGCTTTCTCCCTCTTCCCGACGCGCATGCAGGATTTGATGGCGGTGGCCGATATGAACAAGGTGATGCCGCCAAAATCCACCTGGTTCGAGCCCAAACTGGCAGATGGCATCGTCTCTCATCTGCTGAACTGAACCTGGAAACCTCCGTTGTCGGCGTTTGCTATCAGAATCGCCGGAAACTTATTGCTTGTCTGTGCTCTGCGTTGCTTGTGATGGAAATTGTCGGTCGATAAATTCGCATCGGGCAAGCGAGATGGGTACACTGCCGCCTCTTTAAACCCGGCATCCCGGCACGCATTGTTTGTTTGATATTAAAACAGGGCGTGAATGCAGAAGTGAACAGCAAAGGCAGGAGTCAGTGATGGCAAAGACATTATTTGAAAAGGTGTGGCAACAGCACGTCGTGAAAGAGAACGATGACGGCTCCGTATTGCTCTATATCGATCGTCAACTGGTGCATGAGGTGACCAGCCCGCAGGCGTTCGAGGGCTTGAGGATGGCCGGGCGCAAGCTGTGGCGCGCGAGTTCGACAGTCGCCACGCCCGATCATAATGTGCCGACAACCGGGCGCGATCAGGGCATTGCCGATCCTGTTTCGCGCACTCAGGTGGAGGCGCTGGACGCCAATTGCGCGGAATTCGGCGTTACCGAATTCGGGCTGGGCGATATTCGCCAGGGCGTGGTGCATGTGATGGGGCCGGAGCAGGGCCTGATTCTGCCCGGCATGACGGTGGTCTGCGGCGATTCGCACACCTCCACGCATGGCGCTTTCGGCGCTATCGCCATGGGCATCGGCACCTCCGAGGTGGAGCATGTGCTGGCCACCCAGTGCCTGATCCAGAAAAAGCCGAAAACCATGCGCATTACCGTCGATGGAGCATTGCCGGATGGCATTACCGGCAAGGATGTGGCGCTCTATATTATCGGCGAAATCGGCACCGCCGGCGGCACCGGCTTTGCTGTGGAGTTCGCCGGTTCGGCGGTTCGTGAGCTGAGCATGGAAGGACGCATGAGCCTGTGCAATATGACTATTGAGGCGGGCGCGCGCTGCGGCATGGTGGCTGTGGATGAGAAGACGATCGAATATGTCAGGGGACGACCGCATGCGCCCGGGGGCGCAATGCGGGAGAAGGCGGAAGCGGCATGGCGCGAACTGTATTCCGATGCGGATGCCGGGTTTGATCATGAGTTGGCTTTCAATGCCGCCGACATTGCGCCGCAGGTGAGCTGGGGCACCAGTCCCGAGATGGTGCTGCCGGTCACGGAGAAAGTGCCGAACCCCCTGGATGCCAGGGACGATGTGCAAAGAGAAGGCTGGCAGCGGGCGCTGGATTACATGGGGCTGGAGGCCGGAACGCCGATTGCGGCGATTGCGGTGGACAAGGTGTTTATCGGCTCCTGCACCAATGGCCGCATAGAGGATTTCCGGCAGGCTGCCGCCATCGTGAAAGGCAGGCGGATAGCCGGAAATGTAAAGCTGGCGATGGCCGTGCCGGGCTCCGGGCTGGTGAAGGCGCAAGCCGAGGCGGAAGGGCTGGATGCCATCTTTCGAGAAGCCGGATTTGAGTGGCGCGATCCGGGCTGTTCGATGTGTCTGGCGATGAACGCCGACCGGCTGGAGCCGGGCGAGCGCTGCGCCTCGACCAGCAACCGCAACTTCGAAGGCCGCCAGGGCATGGGCGGGCGCACCCATCTGGTCAGCCCCGCCATGGCCGCCGCAGCCGGCATTGCCGGCCATTTTGT
>CAYTFI010000230.1:0-2870 GCA_964437065.1 uncultured Zetaproteobacteria bacterium
GTGATGCAGCATGGTATTCTATCGCATAAGCGTGCAAAAAAGGTAAGTCACCATTCGGTTGCACTGGAAGATGTGCAGAATCGCCGCCGCGGTAAACGTGTGCCTGGTGGCAGGCCGTTGCATGACTACGCCAATCTATACTTCCATGCCCGAAACCCGATGATGTTCAAACGAAAGGCGGAACATCGCCAACTTTCAATATTACGCATCAGTCCAAAGGTTCTGGATATGCCCGGCGTAGTAGTGACGGATATGAACGCAGCGCGTGGCATTGCCCGTTTCATGCCCGCCATGGAAGGTTTGGCCGCACTCGATTATCGCATGGTGTTTGCCGGGGATTGGCGCCATCCTGGTGACTACGCCGGATACGAGCGGCATCAGGGTGTCAAATGCGCCGAAGTGCTGGTTCCGGATGTGGTTCCGCCCACATTTATTCTTGGCGTTTATGTATCATGCGGACAGAGTAAGGGGCAGGTGGAATCCATCGTGGGGAATGTATCCGTTACGGTGAATGCCCATCTGTTTTTCGCCGATTGAGGAGGCTGATTTGATCAAGGTCAAGCAGGGCGACATGTTCGAATCCGGTGTACAGACGCTGGTCAATACGGTCAATTGCGTCGGCGTGATGGGCAAGGGTATCGCGCTGGAATTCAAAAAGCGCTATCCGAAGATGTTTCGGGACTATGAGTCTCGATGCAAGCGCGGCGAGGTCAAGCTCGGCAGACCGTATGCGTTTCGCGTCAAGCAGGGGACAGAAGATATGTTCCCCGATCCTGAAACATTGGAAGGTCCGGAACTGATCCTCAACTTTCCCACCAAAGATCACTGGCGTTCCGTTTCCAGGCTGGAAGATATTATCGCTGGTCTGGAATATCTGGAACATCACTACAGGGAGTGGGGCGTCACTTCCATTGCCGTGCCGCCGCTCGGCTGCGGTCATGGCCAGTTGGAATGGAAGGTGGTGGGGCGTACGCTTTATCGTCACTTGAGCCGCCTGAATATCCCCGTTGAAATGTATGCCCCATATGGCACGCCTGATGGTGAGATGATGCCTGCATTCCTTGCCGGTCAAAACGGGTCAATCGGGAATTCACGCATGGAGCCGGCCTGGATTGCGCTGGCAGCCATTGTTTCCATGATTGAAAAGGAGCCATATCACTGGCCTGTTGGCCGCACTACGTTCCAGAAGATCGCCTATTTTGCTACTACGCTGGGATTACCCACCGGACTGGACTATCATCGCGGAAGTTATGGTCCTTATGCGGAAGGGCTCAAGTCCGTTACAGCCAGATTGATGAACAATGGTATCCTTCAGGAACGCAAATCCGGCAGGATGTTTCAGCTTCAACTCGGTCCAGCCTATCGTGACGCACGCAATGAATATCTGTTCAAGCTCAAGCAATGGCGGGACATCATCGAAAAGGTGGCTGATTTGTTTTTGCGGTTGCCGAGCACGGGCCAGGCGGAAATCGCCGCGACCGTGCATTTTGCCGCACAACAGTTGAAGCACGGGCTCAAACGCAAACCGTTGGAACAGGAAGTTCTGAATGAAGTTATGCAGTGGAAGATCAGACGAAGGCCGCCGATTAAGGCAGAGGATGTCGCCGAAGGCATTCGTGATCTGAATACCCTGGGGCTGATTGAGGTCGAACCGTCCGAGGATTTGCCACTGGATGAGGAACAACGTGAATATGCCTGAGGAAAGATAATGCAACCCGCAATCTTGATTCGTTTCAGGCTATACTGCATTTCGCCGGTTTAGACTAAAAGAGGTGCTGATATGAGCATACAATCCTCAGCATTTGGTTCAATTCGTTTGACCGGACGTGATTCTGAAAAGTTTGTGAACCAGGTTGTCCATGGTCGTCCCAAACAGGCTGCGAAGGATGCCTATGCGGCAGGAAAATCCCTGGTCAAACAAATGCGCAACAAGGGATTCGCTGAAATCAAGTCCAGGTAATTGGTGTGACTTAATGCCAAAGCCTTTGCAAAAGCACTTGCTGCCTGAATGGCATGACCCGGTTCATATGCTTGGCAATCAGGACATTTTGCAGCAAAAAAAGCTGGCGCTTTTCTGTTCCCGCAAATGCCCCGGCAATCTGATCCTGAAAGCCTATGATCTTGCCCGGTCGCTGCGCGAAGATGGCGTCACCGTAATCAGCGGCTTTCACACGCCGGTGGAAAAGGAATGCCTGCGCATCCTGCTGCGCGGAACCCAACCCATCATCATCTGCCCGGCACGCTCCATTGATGGCATGCGCCTCCCATCGGCATGGCGGCAACCATTGGCTCAGGGCAGGCTTCTCATCCTTTCACCCTTTGCAAAAACGCACCGCCGCATGACGGCGGCGCTTGCCGCCCGGCGCAACGAATTTGTCGCATCCATGGCTGACGACGTGCTTTTCATTCACATCGCCATGCGAAGCAAAACCGAGGCGCTTGCCGACCGCTATACGGCGGAAGGGAAGGCGGTTCGTTTCCTGGGCTGAAGCAGGTTACTGCAACTTGATGCATCCTCAGGGGGAAGCCGTTCCACGGCGCAAGCACTCTACCCAACGCGCCTGTCTGCGCCTGCCTGTGCGTTGCACGCAGACAGATGCGTTGTTTGTTTCATGTTAAATTTGAGCTTCATTTATTTGCATAAGCATTTCCCCCATGCTGGACAAAACCAAAGCCGGCGCGGCTGGATTTACCATGCATCGGAACCGGCTCTGTTGGTTAAACAGCGTTGGCTGGTATTTTTGTATTGGAAAAGGCTTGTTCTTGCGTTGGGTCGCATCTTTGGCATGATTCCCGGCCCGCTTATTAATGCGCTTAACGCGCATGGATTTTTTCCACCCCGTGATAAGCAAGTCTTGTGAAGCAATGGG
>CAYTFI010000231.1:0-2814 GCA_964437065.1 uncultured Zetaproteobacteria bacterium
TTAACATGAAACAAACAACGCGGTTGCATGGGATTTTCCACTCTGTGATAATGTTTCATATCACGGGGTGGAAAAATCCATGCGCGTTAAAGGCAATGCGATTTCGACGCGCAGGCCGTGGGGAGAGACATTGCTCAGCTTCAGCGTTCCATCATGCGCATCAAGCAGCTCTTTCACAATGGCCAGGCCAAGCCCGTGACCGCCGCCGCTTCTGCTGCGCGCCTTATCGACGCGATAAAAACGCTCGGTTACTCTGGCCAGCTTTTTCTCCGGAATACCCGCCCCTTCATCCTCAATCTCAACAAGGCATGTCTGCCCATGCTCGCGCAATCGAACCCTGATGGTTCCGTTTGCCGGAGAATGCTGCGCGGCATTTTCCAATACATTGACGAACACTCTTTCCAGATCGTGCGCCGCCATGGCGACAGGGTTCAATTTCTCTTCGCCTTCGCAGTTCAGGCGCACGCCCCCGGCGCTCAATTGCGGCTTGAGCGTATCACAAACCTGCGCCAGCACGGCCTTCGGCCCGCATTCTGCATCTGGCTCCCTGATAGCGAATTCAATCTGATCCAGCGTCAACAGGGCGTCAAGAAGACGATTTACATATTTGGTCTCGTCGGCGATCACCTGCGCCGCCTCATTTCTGAGCGCCCGATCATCGCCAAAGGATTCGAGGCTGCGCGCATAGCCCAGCAGAGAGGTCAGCGGCGTTTTCAAATCATGCAACAGGTTGGAAATAAACGTACGCCGCTGCCGCTCAAGCCTGTCCTGTTCAGTGACATCCATGCAGATAAGCATCACCTGCGCATCGCCCGGTTGAACAAGCCTCGGCGCCAGCACATGGCCTGCATGCAACATGTTCGGCAACTGCGCATGTTCCGGCAGGCATGCCATTGCATCCTTCAGCGACTCGTGCCAGTCGGCGTCGCGATAAAACTGACGCAGCGGTCGGGGCAGATCACGAGCGTCAATTTCGAACAAATCACAGGCCGCGGCATTGGCGGCGACAACATTGCCCGATCCGTCGAGCCTGAATAATGACTCATGCATGCTTGAGAGCAGGGCGTCAAAGCGTTCGCTATCGGCGCAACGGGATTGCAGGGCATCGACTGATTCTTTTAATCGCCTGATTTCGGACCTGTAGCCGCCCAGTTGCCGCTGTGCCCGAACCGCACTGGCGACTGCGGCGACTGCGACAGCCAGAAAAAACCAGCTATAGCTCATGCCCTCAGCCTTCTCCTTTTCTGTCGCACAATACAAAGCGATAGCCCATGCCGCGCACGGTTTTAACACAATTTTTGCGGCCCAGCTGTTTCATCGCCTTGCGCAACCGCTTGATTGTCACATCCACGGTTCTCTCCTCCACAAAGACATCGCTGCCCCAGACATGGTCGAGCAGGTAGTCGCGACTTCTTGTTTTGCCGGGATTGTCCATCAGGATTTTGAGAAGCTTGTATTCCTTCTGTCGCAAATCCACGCGAATATCGCCTTCGAAAACCACCGGCACATCGGGATCCAGCTGAATCGTATTCTCTTCGCCAGTTCCCGTTTGCGTGAATCGGCTGCGGCGCAACAACGCTCTGGCTCTGGCCACCAGTTCATCCGGTTCAAACGGTTTGGGCAGATAATCATCCGCGCCCTCGTTCAGGCCATGCACCCGCTCGCCAGGCATGCCCAGCGCCGTGACCATCAGCACGGGAATATGGGCATGGGAGCGGGAATTTTTCAACCAGCGCAGGATATTCATGCCGCTTGCGCCGGGCAGCATGCGATCAAGCACGACAAGTCGCCACTGGCCATCGCGAAGGCAGGCCAGCGCAGCATCTCCATCACTGCAAATGAATGTCGAATACCCCGCCTGGCGCAGATGCAGTTCCATCAGCCGGGCGATCGGCGTCTCGTCCTCAACGATAAGAATGTCGGGGCCTGTTTCATTTGCATCCTGCTTCATCGGCTCGCGATACTGAATCTCGCAGCCTTCCATCTCAAGCATCAGACTCAGCGCAGAAAGGTGAACTCATGCATGGCAATATATTCGCTTTCCAGTTTCAGCGCTGTTTGCGACAACAACTGAAACATGAATCGCAACATCTTGTTGCCCAGCTTCGGGTCTTCACAGGTGATCAGATTGAAATACTCGCGATTGATGGTCAGCAACACCACATCGCTTTCCGCCGTCAGCGTCGCAGAATGCGGACGGGATGCATCAAGGAAGGAAAACAGCCCAAACACATCACCAGCCCCAAGGCGGGTGTACACGCCGGTTGAGGCATCGGCTACGCTGACGCTGGCCTCGCCCTCCACAACCAGACGCAGGGTATGATCCGAGGCTGTCGCCTCCTCATAAATCACTTCGCCGGCGTCAATTCGCTGCACCTGAAAGCAACTGAACAAATGCATGCATTCATCCGACTGCAATCTCCTGCATATTGTCAAATCGCGAAATCTGTTGAACACCAGATCGGTCATTCGGATCGCAACAACGGCGCTGGCCAGCCCGGATTCCGTTACATCGTTAGTCATCATTCTTTTTCTCCCATTGATTGTCCTGGATTATATCTTCTGTTGATCTGTAGCGAATCATGGACGTCATTGTGTCACCTGTGAGTCATATCACCTCAGCTCTCGCTGTGTCATATTGATGTCACATTTGATCACTACTGTTCGCCGCAACCCGGAAACCGGGACTAAAACTCAAGAGGGGAAATTAACATTGAAAGTAATTATGAAATCCATTGCAGCGCTCGCCATGCTGGCATTCGCCACTCCGGCCTTTGCCGGCGGCGTAAGCGTCTTTGACAACGGCGAAAGCAA
>CAYTFI010000232.1:0-2811 GCA_964437065.1 uncultured Zetaproteobacteria bacterium
CGGCGCATCTGCTCTGTCGCTTTGCGGCTTTGCTCGATGGAAACAACATTCTTTGCTCCGCGCGACAGCGCTTCCAGCGCCATAAGCCCTGAACCGGAGAATAAATCCAGCACGCTGAAGCCGGCAATGTCGCCCAGGATATTAAACAGCGCCTGCCGCACTTTGGCAGGCGTTGGCCGCAGACCTGGAACATCCGGAACATTCAGCTTTCGGCCACGCAATGTTCCTGCTGTAATTCTCATTCAGGCCTGTTGTCTGTGTTCCATGCGCGTTGTTTGTTTCATGTTAAAACTTCGCTCCGACGCGAACCCGGTTCCATTGTTCGGGCTTGAGATATAAAGCCGCCTGCCGGCGCACCTGCTCCAGCGTCACCGCCTCAACGCGCTCTGCCCAGACGCTCAGGTAATCCAGCGGCAGATCGTAGATGCCGATCATCGCCATCAGTCCGACTCGTTCGCGATTTGAATCCATGCGCTGGGCGAATCCGCCAATGAGGTTGTCCTTACTGTTGCGCACCTGCTTCGCAGTTATTTTTCGCGCCGCCATATCAGCCAGCAGGTTGCGCACAACCGCTTCCGCCTGTTTGGCCTGATCAGCCCGCGTTTGCAGCGTAATGGCAAAGGGGCCGGGCGCAGCCAAGGGGACAAAATAGGAATAAACGCCATACGCCAATCCGCGCTTCTCACGCACTTCTTCCATCAGCCGAGAAGCAAATCCGCTGCCGCCCAATATATGGTTAAGTATGAAAGCGGGGAAGAAATTTGCGTCGCTGCGCGCCGGGCCAAGGCGCAGCAATTGCACCAGCGTCTGCGTCGTAGGAAGCGTTACATCCACCTGCTTTCCGGCAACTGCGGCTGCTGCGTCAATATCTGTCATCTTCTTCACCGGCATGCCCTCCCAGCTTGCCAGCCTTGCCTGCAACAACGGAACCAGCTCCGCCAGCGTCACATCGCCGCTGACCGCCAATACTGCGCCCCGAGGCCTGAGTTGCGCAGCATACAGCGCTTTCAGATCAGCTATTTCAACAGCGGGCAGACTTTGCAGGCTGCCGCCGGGCCGATGGCCGTAGGGATGATCGCCGAACAGCAGCTTTGCAGCGGCCTGAGACACCCGCACACGCGGATTTTCCTGCTCCTTTTGCGCCGCAGCGATGCTGTCCTGCTTGAGAATTTCAAAACGCTTGCTATTCCAGCCCGGCTGCAACAATGCTTCCGCCAGCGCGTCCAGCCCCGGTCGCAGAGATTCTTTGAGCACGGTAAGCGACAGCTGCATATCATCCCGGCTGGCGCCTGCGCCCAGTCGAATGGCCTCCGCATCCAGAAAATCAGCCCACGCCTTGTCATCATGGATTGCCGTATGATCGGTCAGCATATCAGCCAGCAATGAGGCCGCGCCTCCTTTTCCGCCGGCGTCAAAACGGCTGCCGCCGGGCATGACCAGTTGCAAGGCCACCATCGGAACATTATGCGCCTCCATCAACAATATGCGCAGGCCGTTATCCAGCCTCGCCTGCTGAATCGGCGGCACGGCGCGAGCCAGAGGCATGGCGCAAAACAGCAGCGTGGCAAGGGAAACAAAAAGTGATGGAATTCGCATGCTCATGATTTCACCTTCGCCTTTACGGGTTGCAATATCCCTGTCGTGGCGCGTTCCGGGCGCAGCCACTTGCGCACTGCATCCTGCACGTCCCCGGCAGTCACCCGGCGGAGCGCCGCAATCCATTCGTCCCGGTGGGATGCGCCAATACCTGAAACCTCCATGCGACCAATCTCCTTGGCCCTGAGATACAGCGAATCCTGCGCAAAGATTTCATTGGCAATGATATTGCGCTTGGCTGAAGCCAGCCTTTTTTTACTGACCGGATGTCTGGCCATGTCATCCAGCAAGGCCCATAATGATTTTTCAAAAGCAGCGGCAGACTGTCCGGGGCCGAGCATGCCATAGGCGAACCAGAGGTCGAGGCCCATGCTGAAGGGATCGTAGCCGGCGCTGGCCGCAAAGGCCTTGCGCTGATCATCAACAAGCTCCTGTTGCATTCGCGCCGTGCGTCCTCCGGCCAGCACATGCGTGGCGACAGTCAGAGCCGCCGCCTGACGATCATTTTCACCCGGTTTCCATACCGGCGTCTGCAAGGTCACGGCCAGCATCGGCAACTGGGCCGGTAACATGACCGTGATGCGTTTCGGCCCGAATGGCGGCGGCTCCACCGGATTGAAGCGGGGCGGAACCGCTCGCGCCTTTTGCCGCCCGAAAGTGCGCGCCACGGTTTTTTTCACCTGCTCAAAGTCCACGTCGCCAACAACAACGACCGTGGCGTTGCCCGGCACATAGTGTTGTTGGTAAAAGGCCTTTACATCGCTGATGGTCAGCCGCTTGAGATCCTGCATCCAGCCGATGATCGGATTGCGGTAGGGGTGCAGACGCAATGACACGGCGGACAGTTCTTCAAACATATGGGCGTTCGGGTCATCCTCGGTGCGCATGCGCCGCTCTTCCATGATGACCTTGATTTCTTTCTGGAAATCTTCATCCCTGAGCCTCAAATGCGCAAAACGCTCTGCCTCCATGCCCAGCACTTCATCAACCCTGGCAGCTGGAACTGTTTCAAAATAGGCTGTAAAATCGGTGCTCGTAAAGGCGTTGTCATTGCCGCCCATGGCAGAGATGCGCCGGGAAAATTCTCCCGCCGCCAGTTTTTTTGAGCCCTTGAACATCATATGCTCAAACACATGCGCCAGCCCGGTCTTGCCCGGCACTTCATCCCGACCGCCCACCTTGAGCCAGACCTGCACCATGGCGACCGGGGCGGAG
>CAYTFI010000233.1:0-2779 GCA_964437065.1 uncultured Zetaproteobacteria bacterium
GCTAACCTCTTTTGTCTCGTCTTAATATGCATACAATTTAGAACACTACACTAGTGCTCCGTCCGCAACAAAGCTTGTGTTTCAGCATGTCCGGCAGGGTGCTTCGAACAGAGTTACAGAAACGCCCTGATTCTGCTTATGCCCTCGCGGATGTCATCAAGACCGGCGGCATAGGAGAAACGAATATGTCGCTCCGCCTGATAGGCGCCAAAATCCTCGCCGGGGGTGGCGGCGACGCCGGCTTGCTCAAGCAATCGCCAGCACAGTCGCCTTGCGTCATCTGTAAGCCTTTTTACATTGGCGTAGATATAAAAGGCGCCCTGCGGCTCCACCGCTATGTCAAAGCCCAGCTCAGGCAATGCCTGCAGCAGATAACTGCGACGCCGATCGTAGGCCTTACGCATGGCTGCAACATCGCTGTTGGCCGCAAGCGCTGCTATTGCGGCATATTGCGACAATGTCGGCGCGGCAATAAATATATTCTGCATCACCCTGCGGCAGGCGTCGATCAGCGACTCCGGCACGATCACCCAGCCAATGCGCCAGCCGGTCATGGCCCAACGCTTGGAAAAGCTGTTGACGACAATCGCATTATCATCAAATTCCAGCGCGCAACGGGCCTTCACGCCATAGGTCAGGCCATGATAGATTTCATCGGAAATCAGATATCCGCCATGCGCCCGGCAAGCCTCGGCCATGGCCTGAATCTGTTTGCCTTCGATCAGCGCGCCGGTTGGATTGGATGGATTGATCACCACGGCGGCGCGGGTTCCACGTTGCCAGTATTGCTCAAGGCATTCGGGCGAAAGGTGATAGCGCGTTTCCGGCCCGACCGGAATGCTGATCGGCTCGCCTCCGGCCAGGCGGATAAAATTGCGCTGGCAGGGATAACCCGGATCAGACAACAACACCGACTCGCCGGCCTCCAGCATCACCGCATAGAGCAGGCTGAACGCGCCCGACGAGCCGGGCGTGATCAGGATGCGATCAGCCGCCACATCAACGTTGTATTCCTGCTTGTACCAGTTGGCCAGGGCCTGTTGCAGACGCGGATTGCCGGTGGACGGGGTGTAGAACAGGTCGTCGCACTCCAGCGCCTGCCGGGCCGCCCGGATGACTGAAGCCGGGGTTGAAAAGTCCGGCTCGCCGATTTCCATGTGGATAATCCTTCGCCCTTCCGCCTCCAGTTCCCTGGCGCGCTCCAGCAGCAGCATAACGCGGAACGGCTCAATCTGATCTATTCTTCGCATGCCCGGCAGCTTAAACGATGCATTACAGTTTGTCCTGATGACGCCGAATGACCTGGCCCGGAGCATTCGTGAATCGCCGTGATGCTTGCGCGCAAAGGGACAAGCCTGTCTGCGTGCGTTCACGCACAGGCAGACAAGGACGCGGCAGCATTTATGAATAATCCGGGTTAGAGTTGCCGACATGAGCGAGCAATACGATATAATAGTCATCGGAGCCGGCATTTCCGGCCTGTCGATGGCCTTTGAGGCAAAGCAGGCCGGCATGAAGGTGCTGGTGCTGGAGAAGGAGCCTCGAAGCGGCGGCTGTTTCCAGACTGAAATGGCGCCGCATGACGAGGGCATGTTCTGGCTGGAGATGGGCACGCACACCTGCTTTAACTCTTATTCCCGCCTGTTGTCCATATTGGCGAAGCTGGGCCTGACGGATCAGATGCAGCGGCGTGACAAGCGCCCCTATCGCATGCTTGCCGATGGCAGACTGACGTCGATTCCGTCGCGACTGCATTATTTCGAACTGCTTACGCACGCATGGCGGCTGTTTTTTCTGCAAAAGGACGGCAAGTCGGTGAGAGAGTATTACCGTGCGCTTGTCGGCCCGAAAAACTATGCCGATGTGTTCCGGCACGCCTTTAACGCCGTCATGTGCCAGCCGGCAGACGATGCGCCTGCCGACATGCTGTTCCGCAAGCGGCCTCGCGATAAATCGGTGATGCGCAGCTACACCTTTGCCGAAGGGCTTGGGCGCATCATAAGCGAACTTGAGCAACGGCTTGATGTAAAGCACGGGCAATGCATCCAGGCTATTCACCATCATGCCGACGGCCTTGAAATTGAAACTTCCGATAGCAGCTATGCCTGTGGCAGGCTCGTCTGCGCCACGCCGGCGCTGGCCGCATCGCGCCTGCTCGGGGACATCTACCCCGAAATCGCCGCACAGCTGAATCGGATGAAAGAAATCGAGATCGAATCCGTTGGCGTCGTCGTGAAGAAGCGGCATCTGTCCCTTGAGCCCGTAGCAGGCATTATTGCCGCTGACGGCGATTTCTACTCGGCGGTGTCGCGCGACATTATCGATCATCCGCAGCTGCGCGGACTGACCTTCCATTTCAAGCCGGGCTTGCTTGATGACGAAGCGAAACTGCAGCGGATATGCAGCCTGCTTGGCATCGACAGATCGTCACTTGCTTATGTATTTCATAAGGCCAACCGTCTGCCCGCGCCCGCAACGGGACGCCATCAACTGATGGAAAACATCGACGCATTGCTGGCCGGCAAGCCGCTGGCGCTGGTCGGCAATTATTTTGCCGGCATCGCCGTTGAAGACTGTCTTGAACGAGTCGAAAGCGAGCTTGCAAGGCTGCAAATCAAATGCAGCGCAGACGCCCCATGATGTAACTAAAATTAGAATATTTCACTGATCCCCATCCTCCATCCAAAGCCACTGGTGTCAGAACGGACTGCAACCCTTTCTCACTGAATATGTTTTTCTCTGCGCGCTCTGCGCCTCGCGGCGCATGCATTTTATTTTC
>CAYTFI010000234.1:0-2759 GCA_964437065.1 uncultured Zetaproteobacteria bacterium
CAGCAAAGACCGGGGACAGAATGTCCGCACCATTCAGGGCTACCGGCAACTGACCCGGAAAAGGTTTCATCAAATCACGACGACGGTTCGTCACGATATGCTCCATATCCCCTATAGTCACCTGATTATGGTTTGTGAAAAAGGCGATATTCAAAGGGCTTAGTCATACGCCGCTTATCTGATATGCTTGCCGCGTGGCGCATATTTCCATTGTTATCCCTGTCTATAAGGCCGAAGACTGTCTGCATGAGCTGCATCGGCGACTGCTTGCCGCTGTGGAGCAGCTTACCTCCGATTTCGAGTGCATTCTGGTTGAAGATTGCGGCGGCGACCGCTCATGGCAGATTATTCGTGAAATTTCCGCTGCCGACCCGCGCTTCAAGGGCATCCAGTTTTCCCGCAATTTTGGCCAACATTACGGCATTACTGCCGGACTGGATTACTGCTGCGCCGATTGGGTCATTGTGATGGACTGCGATTTGCAGGATGCGCCGGAAGAGATTCCCAGGCTTTATGCCAAGGCTCAGGAGGGCTTTGAGGTGGTGCTGGCGCAACGCGCCAACCGCAAGGACAGCGCCGAAAAAAGTCTTGCCTCAAAGCTGTTTTATCGCCTGTTCAACTATCTGACTGATATGGATTACGACCCCAGGGTGGGAAATTTCCGCATTATGTCCGCCAAGGTTGTAAAAAGCTGTCGAAGCATGCGTGAAGGGCTGCGTTTTCTTCCCGGCATGGTTGAGTGGATGGGCTTTCAGACAGCCAGGATCGAAGTGGAACATGGCAATCGTTTCGCCGGCGAATCCACCTACACCTTTGGCAAGCTGCTCAAGCTTGGCGCCGACACCATTATCGCCTATTCCGACAAACCGTTACGCATGTCGATCAGGCTTGGCTTCAGCATAGCCGGCCTCTCCTTTCTTGCCGGCATGTTTCTGCTCATTAATGCGCTGTTATATGACAACCCCATCATGGGCTGGAGCAGCCTGATTGTTTCGCTCTATTTTCTGGGCGGCATCATTATTGCCAATCTGGGCATCATAGGCATCTACCTCGGCAAAACATTCGATGAAACAAAAAACAGGCCTCTCTATATCATCAACCATATGACATTCGATGCTGAATCCTGATCATTTTCAGGCCATGCCATGGGACAGGGCGGTGTTCGGCGTCCCCTGCTTTGAAATCACCCGACCGGATGAAGCCGCACTGAGCAAGGCAAGTTGCACGCCCGGCCACTATACGGTCAAGGTCGATCCGCTGGCAGACGCTTCGGCGCTGGAGCGACACGGCTTTTATTACACAGGCAGCCTGATTTCGCCGCGCTGCGATCAGGCGCATTTTGCGGCGCATGCGCATCCGGATGTCTCCGTTGACGCGCATGTTCAACTCAGTGAAATCCTGCCCATGTGCGACAACAGCTTTGACCATGGCCGTTTTCATCGTGATTTCAACCTGCCAGCAGAAGCGGCGACCCGGCGTTACAAGCAGTGGCTCGCCCAGTTGCATGCTGCGAACAGCGTGATTGGCCTGCGCTATCAGCAACAGACCGCAGCTTTTATTGCGCACAATGACGGAAGCCTGCTATTGCATGCAATGCAAGCGGATTTCCGGGGACAGGGGCTGGCCAAATATCTGTGGAGCGCGGCAATTCAGGACATCTTTTCGCAGGGCGCGCGTGAGATTCGCAGCTCCATTTCGCCTGTCAACCTCGCCGCCCTCAACCTCTATGCATCGCTCGGATTTCGTTTTGATGGCGCACAGGATGTTTACCATCGGCTGACAAGGTAAACTGCGCCCATGTTCCCGTCTGTGCAGCCATCAATTCAGTTCTATAAAATTCTGACCTGTCTGGCTGCCGCATTCATGCTGTTGCCTCTGCCTGTCATGCAGTATGTCGGCGAAGAGGGGCTGATGGCGCTTAAATCCTACGAAATGTTTGTGCGCAATGACTGGCTGCACCCCTCCATTCTCGGCGGCATCTGGCCGCACTCGCCGTTGTGGCACTGGCCGGTGATCGCTATCAGCCAGTTGATCGGCTGGGAGCATGTCGATATAGCCGTTCGCCTTGTTTCAGTCGCTGCGTCATGGCTCACCGCCTTAAGCGCCGGTCTGATGGCTCACTGGCTATTCAACCGCCAATACGCCCACGCAGGATGGTTATGCGCCCTGACCTATCTGACGATGGGCGAAGTGGCATTCTGGTATGGCTGGCTGGGCTATGTCGATGCCACCTTCGGCCTGTTCATCTTTTCTGCCATCGCCATGCTCTGGCGCGCCCTCGCCGACGAGCATGCCGGCCTGTTTATTATTTCTCTGCTGCTTATTTCACTGGCATTCATGACCAAGAACATCACCGCCTACGCCCTGTTTGGCGCAGCCGGCCTTGTCCTGACCTGTCGGTTGCATCGCTGGCATCTGCTGAAAAGACCGATATTTCCGATCGCCATCCTGCTGGCGCTGGGCGTGCCGGTTTTGTGGCAGAGCTTTATTGTGCTGCCGGGCTCCAACACCGCCACAATCACAATCAACGACGTACTGCGCAACTTCGCAGGCTACGGCCCGCTGGCCTTTGTCTGGCACTGGCTAAGCTTCCCGCCGATTTTTCTGTTCAGGGCCTTGCCCGTATCCCTTTTTCTGGCCTGGCTATGGCTGCGTCGAAAGCATTGCATGCAACCGGATCACACGCTTGTCACCCTGGCGCTGGTGCTGCTCATCTGCTTTTTGCCCTTCTGGATTTCGGCTGGCGCCACGCCCCGTTA
>CAYTFI010000235.1:0-2738 GCA_964437065.1 uncultured Zetaproteobacteria bacterium
TACTGAATCACCATTGGCCAGTGCGCTCGTAACGCCGCCGACTACTGCTTCAACTGCCGCTCCGGCTGCGGTTCTGCTCAGGCCGGCTGCATCGGCCACGTGATTTATCAAATCTGCTTTATTCATTTATACCTCCCGTTCGTTGACTATCAATAGAGTCGCGAACTATACGTGCAAAACCCTATGCCTTGTCAATTGATTATTTTGATTTTTTTGTTGCTAATGCGCCACTGCCGAGTTTTTTTCAAAAGAATTATCATCCAGATATATGTCGCTAATACTCCCGGGCGCAAAACTCCCCGGAACACTCATGCCGAGGGGAATACGAGTCAAGATATGATTGAGCACATCATCCATATGCGCCACAACGTGGATTTGCAGCCCTTGCAGAATCTCCTGGTTAATCTCCTTCAAATCCCTGGCATTTTCCTCGGGAATAATGGCTTCGGTCAAACCTCCGCGATGCGCAGCAAGCAGCTTCTCTTTCAGGCCGCCAATCGGCAGGGCCTTGCCGCGCAGGGTTATTTCACCTGTCATGCACACATGCCGCTTCACCGGAATGCCTGTCAGCGCCGACAGCATCGATGTCGCCATGGCCAGACCGGCTGAAGGGCCGTCTTTCGGAATCGCCCCCTCAGGCACATGCACATGAATATCAACCTTTTGATGAAAGTCAGGCTTAAGTCCCAGTTGCTTGGCGCGTGAACGCACATAACTCAGGGCGGCCTGAACAGATTCCTGCATCACATCTCCCAGCTGACCGGTTACGGTTAGCTTGCCCTTGCCCGGCATCAGCGATGTTTCAATCTGCAACAGCTCGCCGCCAACCTCGGTCCAGGCAAGACCCGTAACAACGCCAATCTGATCTTCCGCCTCGGCCAGACCAAATCGATGCCGGCGCACGCCCAGATACGCCTCAATATCTTCAGCGCCGACATGAAGTTGCGACTGATCTTTCGCTTGCACCAGTTTACGCGCCACCTTGCGGCACAATTTGGCAATCTCCCGGCTTAGCCCGCGCACCCCGGCTTCACGCGTATAGTAGCGGATAATTTCAACAATCGCCGATTCATCAATATGCAACTGCTTCGCCTTCAGTCCATGATTCTTTTTCTGTTTGTCCAGCAGATAGCGTTTGGCGATCTCAAGCTTTTCCTGTTCGGTATAGCCGGAGATGCGAATAATTTCCATGCGATCCAGTAGCGGCCCGGGAATATTGAGGCTGTTCGCCGTGGTGATGAACATCACCTCGGAAAGATCATAATCCACTTCCAGGTAGTGATCGTTAAAGCTGTGGTTCTGCTCCGGATCGAGCACCTCCAGCAAGGCGGAAGATGGATCGCCACGGAAATCAGCCCCCAACTTGTCGATTTCGTCAAGCAGGAACAACGGATTTTTCACCCCTGCCTTTTTCATAGACTGCAACACCTTGCCCGGCATTGAACCGATATAAGTCCGGCGGTGGCCGCGAATCTCCGCCTCGTCACGCACGCCGCCAAGGCTCATACGCACAAATTTACGCTTTGTCGCCCGCGCAATTGACTTGGCCAGCGAGGTCTTGCCCACGCCTGGAGGCCCGACAAAGCAGAGAATAGGCCCTTTCATCTCACGCACCAGTTGCAACACGGCCAACTGCTCCAGAATTCGCTCCTTGACCTTTTCAAGCCCGTAATGATCCGACTCCAGCACCTTCTCGGCGGCAGTAATATCCCTGTTCACCCTGGAGCGCTTCTTCCACGGCAGATCAATCAACCAGTCAAGATAATTGCGCACCACCGTCGCCTCGGCGCTCATCGGCGGCATCATCTTCAGTCGTTTGAATTCACTGTCGGCCTTGCCCCTGGCCTCCTTGCTCAGCCCCACCGCCTGAATTTTCTCCTCCAGCTTGTGAAGATCAGATTCCGCATCTTCATCGCCCAGCTCTTTCTGGATGGCCTTCATCTGCTCGGACAGATAATACTCGCGCTGACTCTTTTCCATCTGGCGTTTGACCCGACCACGGATGCGTTTGTCCACCTGTAGCAACTCCATTTCATCTTCCAAATGCGCATACAGCCGTTCCAGCCGCCCAATCGCGCCGGGAAGCTCAAGCAGGGCCTGCTTGTCGGCCACCGACAAATTCATATGTGCGGCGATCGTATCCGCCAGCTTGTCCACTTCATCAACTGCAGAAACTGAAACCAGAACCTCAGGCGGCAGTTTTCTGTTCAGCTTCACATACGATTCAAATTTCTGAATGACTGAACGGGCAACAGCATCCTGCTCCTGTTCGTCTTCACTGATCTCCGGCAACAGACCAAAGCGCCCGCGCAGGCAATCATCATCGACAAAGCAGCGAATTGATACGCGAGCGCCGCCCTCAACCAGCACCTTGATCGTGCCATCGGGCAACTTCAGCATCTGTAAAATATTACCAACGGTTCCAACTGTAAACAGATCTTCAGCGCCGGGATCATCACAGGCGGCGTCTTTCTGGGCCGCCAGCAGGATGGCCTTGCCCGATTGCATCACCTCTTCCAGCGCCCGCACGGATTTTTCGCGACCGACAAACAACGGCACGATCATGTGAGGAAATACAACAATATCCCGTAGCGGCAAAATCGGAAGCGCCTGCTCCATATCATCCTGATCCGCTTTGTTTCCAGCTGTTTCATCTACCCGACCAGACACATAGAACTCCTGTTTATGATAAAAAAGTAACGTGCGCAGGGCTGGAGAAGCGCAGAGCCCCGCCTGCT
>CAYTFI010000236.1:0-2728 GCA_964437065.1 uncultured Zetaproteobacteria bacterium
ACAGCTTCCGGCAGCCGTTCGCTTTTCATGGCCAGCTTGCGAAAGGTGTTCAGCGCACCATCATCCAGATCGGCCAGAGTCAGCCCCGGCATGGGCGCGCCATCCCATGTGCGCCCATGTTTGCCCAGCAGAAACCGATCCAGCGCAGCCCCCTTCAGTTCCTGTTTGGTGCTACCGCTACGATAGTGATACTGGCCTTTGTAATTAACAGGACTTGGATAGGGTTCAACAATAATTTCCAGCACATCTTTGCCATGCTCATGCAGAAGATTCACATTCACCATAATGCCGAGCATATCCCGCACCTTGTTGGGGATTTCCTCCAGCAAACGCTCCGCATTGTGAATCCCTGTCACTTCGCCCCGATCATCCTTGCCGATATAAAGAATCCCGCCCTGCGCGTTGGCAAAACCACACAACCACTTGATATATTCATCACGCCAGGATTTCTTCCACTCGATATTCTGATTTTCCCGGTTCATTCCTGATTCTCCGCTTCTCCAGGCGCAACACCATCCGTATTCAGATAGCGCATTTCACGGCGCAACTCCTGTTGCAGCTCCTCCTCGGTCGGCAGATAAAGCTGATAACGGCTGGCAAAGATGTTGCGCTCCTGCTGTTCACCCAGCGTGTATTTCACCACAGCGTCGTTCTTGTCCGGACACAGCACCAGTCCGATGGTCGGGTTGTCCCCTTCTGTACGCCGCTCCCGGTCATAATAGTTCACATAAAACTGAATCTGTCCCAGATCGCCATGGGAGAGCTTGCCGACCTTCAGATCAATCAGCACATAACATTTCAAAATCGTATGATAGAAAACCAGATCGATGTAGAAGTGGTCGCCATCAAGCGTGATGCGCTCCTGCCGGGATACAAAGGCAAAACCCGTGCCGAGCTCAAGCAGGAAGGTTTGCAGATTGCCGATCAGTGCCTGCTCCAGGTTCGACTCTACCAGTCTTGGCGTCTCGGGCAGGTCGAGAAATTCCAGCACCATCGGATCTTTCAGGACATCGACAGGGCGCGCCACTTCCTGCCCTTGCGTGGCCAGCCGCAACAGCCCCTCCCTGTCCTTGCTTTTCGCCAGGCGGTCAAACAGCAGGCTGGAAACCTGCCGCGACAACTCCCGCACCGACCAGGCGTTGCGAATCGCCTCAATCTCGTAGAACGCCCTTGCCTCTCTGCGTCCGACGCGCAACAGGGCGCGGTAATGACTCCACGATAGCGACGGATGCAGGCAGCCCGGCTGCCATTCGAGTGAAGAAGAATCCGGCAAGGCGAGTACGTCATCAGGAGATATCCGAGACACTGTGTCGGAAATCTCTGGCATGCCGCCAGTGGGAAGCGATTCCCGTGACAACGTATCGGAAATCAGGTCGGGATATTCGATGTAGAACTGACGGAAGGCTTCAAGGTTATCCACTGAAAAGCCCCTGCCGAAGGTCTCTCCGAGCTGCCGGGAAAGGTCGGACAGCAACGCCTCGCCGTAACCCGCCCGCTTCTTTCCCTGCTGTTGCTCCTCCACAATCTCTCTTCCAATCAGCCAATTGCTTACCACTTGGGTTGTATTGACCGTGCGCGCAATATTCGTTCGAGCCGATTCGAGAATATCCCGGATGCGATCAAAGATGGTGGGGCTTTTATCCGTGGAAGGCGTTATTTTCTCTGTCATTCCGCATCCTCTTCATCGAACATATCCTGCTGCCCCGGCTCAGGCGGTGCTTTGGTCAGATTCTCCACTTGCAAGGAGTAATCATCATGCCCCCATTCGCAGCGGGAGAGCACTTGCTTGGGTATCTTCTTCACGGTGAGATTTTCAAAGTCATCCCTTCCTCGGAACGCAGAGCAGAGCACCAGCAACGAACGATCCGGCCCGACATCATCGGAAAGCTTCTGCAACTGCTCAAACGAAAGTGTCTGCGTGGTTACATAGATAAAATCATTTTCGGTGGAATGGCCGTGCTGCCAGTAGACAGAATCGGAAGGCGCGTAGGTGAACCCCTCCAGTTTGCACAGCGCCTCGGCCAGCATGTTGGGATTGTACTGCCTGTTGATCACCCAGTTGCCCCATTTGTCCTGCTCCAGCAGCGACGGAGCAAGTTTGAAATAGCGGAACCCACCGCCTCCTTTCCAGTTCACCGCCTTGCTGATGCCACCGGGGTCCTCGCCATCAATCACTTTCTGCATGCGCGGGATGATATGCGTATGACAATGCTCGCCCAGCTCCACCATAATCCAGCGGCGCCCCATCTTGTGCGCCACTGCGCCGGTGGTGCCTGAACCGGCGAAAGAGTCAAGAACTACATCACCAGGAGAGGAAGTGAGTTCGATACAGCGTTGCAATAGCTTCTCCGGTTTTTTTCCATTTTTGAAAACAACCGCGCCTTCTTTTGCGATGCCATTATAAGGAATATCAGTCCAAAGATTTGTAAGAGGCTTTGCAGGCGTCATCATACCGTCAATTTCTTTCACCTTGGAAGAATAAAAATACATTTGTCGGCCGTTGAGGATGTAGATATCTTCATATTCTTCTCTTTCAATATAAAAGACTTTATCTGGATTAGTTTTGGACTTATCCCTTACATCCACGATCCGCCTACCGGCCGCATTGCTAATAGCTGTTGCCTGAAAAACTGCTTGGGCATTTTCTAGGGCAAACTGCGCCACTAATGCATCAAACCCAATGCGACCAAGCTTTCTACGTGCACTTCTTGTGTCTTCATGCCCTAAC
>CAYTFI010000237.1:0-2655 GCA_964437065.1 uncultured Zetaproteobacteria bacterium
GTCACCATTACCGAAGAATCGCCGAATTATCGACTTGACAGTTAACATGAAACAAGCAACGCGCCTGCCTGTGCGTGAACGCACGCAGACAGGCCTGCATGGAATTTTCCGCCCTGTGGTTGAACGAGCTATCGCGCCTTGTGAAGCAACACCCATTGCTTCACAAAGCTTGCTTATCACAGGGTGGAAAAATCCATGCGCGTTAACCCGAAACAAACAACGCGCTTTCCCACGAACCTGTTCCCCGCCTCATCCCTGACGCCTTGCATGGAGCAATTATGGAAAAAATCCTGATTCTGGATTTCGGATCGCAATACTCCCAGCTGATTGCGCGCCGGGTGCGCGAGGCGGAAGTATTCAGCGAACTGCATCCATGGGACATGGCGGAGGATGAAATCCGCGCCTTTAAGCCATCAGGCATTATTCTCTCCGGAGGCCCCGATTCGGTCTGTGAAGCGCAGACGCCGAAGGCTCCGGATATCGTGTTTGAGCTGGGCGCGCCCGTGCTCGGCATTTGTTACGGCATGCAGACGATGGCTGCCTGTCTCGGCGGCGCTATTGTGAGCGACCATGCCCGCGAATTCGGATACGCCGAAGTTCAGGCCGTCGGCGATTCGCCACTCCTGCGCGGCATTATGGACAGGGAAAACGGCATGCTTGATGTCTGGATGAGTCACGGCGACAAAGTATCGAGCCTGCCGCCGGGCTTCCAGGTGATCTGCAGCAATGATTCCACCCCGATTGCCGGCATGGCGGATGAGTCGCGCCATTTTTATGCCCTGCAGTTTCATCCGGAAGTCACTCATACGCCCCGGGGCAAGGCCATTCTGAACCGCTTTGTGCATGACATATGCGGCTGCGGCCACGCCTGGACCATGCCGCATTATATCGATGAAGCCGTTGCCGGCATTCGTCGGCAGGTGGGTGACGAGGAGGTGATTCTCGGCCTTTCGGGCGGCGTGGATTCCTCTGTGGCGGCCGCGCTGCTGAAACGCGCCATAGGCGATCAGCTGACCTGCATTTTTGTCGATAATGGCCTGTTGCGCCTGCACGAGGCGGAGCAGGTGATGGAGACATTCAGCGAAAGCCTCCACGTAAAGGTGCATCATATTGACGCCTCCGACGCATTTCTCGGACATCTGGCCGGCATTTCCGATCCCGAGGCCAAGCGCAAAATTATCGGGCGTGAGTTTGTCCATGTGTTTCAGGCCGAGGCTGAAAAAATGCCCGACGCCAAATGGCTGGCGCAAGGCACGATTTACCCGGATGTGATCGAATCAGCCGGCGCCAAAACCAACAAGGCGCATACCATCAAAAGCCACCATAACGTCGGCGGCCTGCCCGAAACGCTGCATCTGAAGCTGCTGGAGCCGCTGCGTGAGCTGTTCAAGGATGAGGTGCGCGAACTTGGCGTGGCGCTCGGACTGCCGCCTGCAATGGTCTATCGCCATCCCTTCCCCGGCCCCGGTCTTGGCGTGCGCATTCTTGGCGAGGTGAAAAGGGAATATGCCGACCTGCTCCGCCTCGCCGATGCCATTTTCATTGAAGAGTTGCGCGAATCCGGATGGTACGATAGGACTTCGCAGGCTTTTGCAGTATTTTTACCGGTCAAATCCGTTGGGGTGATGGGCGATGGGCGCACCTATGAGTGGGTGGTGGCGTTGCGCGCGGTAGTGACGCAGGATTTCATGACAGCGCACTGGGCCGAATTGCCGCATGCCCTGCTGGCCAGGGTTTCCAATCGCATCATCAATGAAGTGCGCGGTATCAATCGCGTCGTTTACGATGTTTCAGGCAAGCCCCCTGCAACCATCGAATGGGAATAGTTTGTAACAGGATGCACTGAGTAATTAAAAGAAAAAGGAGAATGAAAACATGAAAAAACAAATAATCATCGCCAGCATGGCGTTGCTGGCGGCCTGCAATCAGGCCACTGAAATAGAGGCGGGGACTACGGCGGCGGACAAACAGGCGCCGGCGGAATTGTCGCTGCAAAGCCCTGCCGCCAAATTCAGTTATGCCATCGGCATGGATATTGGCAAATCGCTGATGTCCCTGGACACGAAGATCGACCGCGACGCCCTGATTGCCGCCATTACTGACCGTCTGGATGGCAAACCGGCGCGCATGGCCGAAGATGAAGCGGCGAAGCTGAAGCAGGCTGTGTTCAAGAAGCGGGCTGAAAAGCAGGCGGCGGAGCGCGAGGCGGCGGGTAAAACCAACATCGTTGAAGGCAAGAAGTATCTGGCTGAAAATGCCAAAAGAGAGGGCGTGACGACAACGGCCAGCGGTTTGCAGTATGAAGTGGTGAAAAAAGGCGATGGCGCCAGACCCAAGGCGACCGATACGGTGAAGGTTCATTATCGCGGCACCCTGCTTGACGGCAAGGAATTCGATTCATCCTACAAACGCGGCCAGCCGGTCAGTTTCCCGCTCAACCGCGTGATCAAGGGATGGACCGAGGGCGTGCAACTGATGAATGTCGGCTCTACGTACAAGTTCACCATTCCATCCGAACTGGCCTATGGCAAGGCAGGCGCCGGCGCCGATATTGGCCCGAACGCAACGCTGATTTTTGATGTTGAGTTGCTGGCTATCGAAAAATCGTCCGAGAAAAAATAATGAATGCGGGCGAAGTATTGCCGCCCTGCGCAT
>CAYTFI010000238.1:0-2616 GCA_964437065.1 uncultured Zetaproteobacteria bacterium
TGTCCCGTAGAAGAGCGAACTATCAGCGAGTGCTGGCGGGATGTGCGGCAAGGCGTGCGAGCGCAGGACTGGCAGTGGCCAATTCAAACGAGCACAACACAGCCGAACGCCCGCCAGCACTCGCCCGAAGGGAGCCACCCCAAAGCACCAATGCGGCGTTGCGCCCCTTGCCAAGGGCATGCCATTACCTGCGGGGCGCGCCTTGCCCTGGTGCTTTGGGGTGACTCTGATAGTATGCTCTTCTACGGGACAGGACACTAGTAAGGCGGGGGGAGGAAATATGAGTGGATCAGGCAGAAAATCCGCATTGATTACCGGCGCGGGCCGGGGAATCGGTTATCTGATTGCCAGGAAACTGGCCACGGACGGGCATAATCTGGCCATCTGCGATATCAGCGAAGAATCTATCATGCAGGCAGCCGAAAAGCTGACTGAGGAAACGGGCGTTGAGGTGCTGGCGGCGGCTGTGGATGTATCTTGCCGCGATCAGATTCAGGGCTTTGTCAGGGATACGGCAAGCCATTTTGGCCGCCTTGACGTGCTGGTGAACAATGCCGGCATCACTCGAGACAATCTTGCCATGCGCATGAAGGCCGATGAATGGCAATCGGTGATTGATGTCAATCTCTCTTCGGTGTTTCATGCCTCGCAGGCGGCCCTTAAACCTATGATGCGGGCCAGATCAGGGCGTATTATCAGCGTCTCCTCTGTGGTCGCATCGATGGGCAACGCCGGACAGATCAACTACTGCGCCAGCAAGGGTGGCATTAACGGCATGACGCGCTCGCTGGCCAGAGAGGCGGGCGGGCGCGGCATCACGGTCAACGCCGTAGCTCCGGGATTCATTGCGACGGACATGACGGCGGGACTGAGCGATGAAATTCATGCCAGATTAACAGCCCAGATTCCCCTCGGTTATTTGGGCCAGCCGGAAGACGTCGCCAATGCAGTCGCTTTTCTGGCCAGCGATCAGGCCGGATATATTTCCGGTCAGGTGTTGCACGTAAACGGCGGCATGTATATGTAGCTACCCGGATCACCCCCTGATTTGCCCGATTACGGCGTCAAAAATACTCATGTGCAGAAAGCACACTGCGTGTTTTTTCCTTATGCTCGGACAAATCAGGGACAATCCCGGCAGCTACGTCAACTTCTGTTGAAAAGCTGCGTGGGTTCGGGATTGCCAAACCGAACCATGGCTTGGACTTGTGCGCATCTGGGCCTTATGATAGAAGCCGCACCTACTTATTTCAGGAGGATATATGTCTGCAGAAATCGAAGCTAAAATTATTAAAATTGTGTCCGATCAACTGAATGTTGATGAGGGTGAAATCAATCCGGATTCATCATTTGTAGATGATCTGGGCGCTGATTCACTGGATACCGTTGAGCTGGTCATGGCCTTTGAAGAAGAATTCGGCGTTGAAATCCCGGATGAGGATGCAGAAGGCATTCAGAGCGTTCAGAACGCTATTGACTACATCGCCGCCAAAGCCGACTAAAACTCAATGACAAGACGCGTTGTTGTCACCGGCATCGGGCTGGTGACGCCGCTTGGCGCAGGCAAAGAGTTAACATGGAATAATTTGCTGGCTGGCAAATCCGGCATTCGCCGAATCAGCCATTTTGACGCCGAAGCGGCGGGCATGGCATGCACCATTGCCGGCGAAGTCCCGGATTTCAATGTTGAAGACTTCATTAACCGCAAAGACGCCCGTAAAATGGATACATTTATCCATTATGGCGTTGCGGCTGCTCTGATGGCCCTGTCGGACTCCGGCCTGAGTATTGATGATTCAAATGCCGAACGCGTAGGAGTGGCTATTGGCTCCGGCATTGGCGGACTGACAGCCATTGAAAAAACCCTGCGCGCTTACGACAAAGGCGGCGCACGCAAAATTTCCCCGTTTTTTATTCCCATGACCATTATTAACATGATATCCGGCTGGGTGTCCATGTTGACAGGCGCCAAAGGCCCCAATGCAGCCAATGTAACAGCTTGCGCAACCGGAACGCATGCCGTGGGCGACGCCTTTGAAATGATTCTGCGCGGTGAAGCGGATGTCATGATTGCCGGCGGCTCCGAGGCTTGTATTTGTGAAATGGGGATCGGCGGCTTTTCCGCCGCACGCGCCCTGTCCACGCGCAACGATGAGCCGGAGCGCGCTTCCCGCCCGTGGGACGTGGATCGCGACGGCTTTGTCATGGGCGAGGGGGCGGGCGTTGTGGTGCTGGAATCGCTTGATTCCGCCATGGCGCGCGGAGCCGAAATTCTTGCTGAAATGGTTGGCTATGGCATGAGCGGAGACGCCTATCATATGACATCGCCATCACCGGGCGGCGAGGGCGGCGCGCGCTGCATGAAGGCGGCGCTGACATCCGCCGGACTGAATCCGGAAGATGTGGATTACATTAATGCGCACGGGACTTCAACGCCAACGGGCGACATTTGTGAAACCCAGGGCATTAAATCGGTGTTCGGCGATCATGCCGGCAAGTTAATGATTTCTTCAACCAAGTCGATGACAGGCCATCTGCTGGGCGCAGCAGGCGGAATTGAAACTGCATTCTCGATTCTGGCTGTCCACAATGGCGTCGTGCCGCCAACGATCAATC
>CAYTFI010000239.1:0-2605 GCA_964437065.1 uncultured Zetaproteobacteria bacterium
ACCCCTGTTTCCGGCGTGAGAGGCCAGCGTCCTAACCGCTAGACGATGGGAGCCTTATTTTCAGGAGGGCGATTTGTACTTTTATTGTCTTCACTCGTCAATGTTGCAAGCAATGATTGCAGCGTGTCCAGAATCTGACCGCCACTGAGTTGCTGCTTCATCAGATAGGCGTTAGCGCCTGCATCGAGCGCCCGTTGTTGATCTTCCGCCGTTTCGCTGATGGCGATCACCAGAACGGGCATGTCGGTAAACAGATGCTCCTTGCGAATCTCGCTAATTAAATCAAAGCCGTTCAAGCGTGGCATATTCAAGTCGGAAACGAGAAGATCGTAATGATATCTCCGTATTTTTTCGAGCGCCTCTTCGCCATCGATGGCAGTATCCACCTCGCAACCGATGCTCTCCAGCAACGTGCGCTCAACATTTCTGGCGACCATGGAATCGTCCACAAGCAGGATGCGGTGATCAAACAGCCTTTGTCCGGCCTCGATTTCCTGCTTTGTCAGGGCAATGCTCGGTGAAGTTCGCCACATTTCCCGGATTCCATTGGGCTCAATGAGAATGAGCACTGAGCCGTCATCGGCGATGGTGGCGCCAATCAGGCCATTAAGCTGGTATTGCTTCAAATAGGGATCAAGATCGCGAACAATCACTTCAGTTTCACCAAACAATTCATCAACCACGATGCCTGTATAGCCGTCAATATGTTCTACAATTATTATGGACGCCTCGCTTTTCGAAGGCTCCACTTTGCCCGACTCGCTTAATGTGCTGCGTAAATCCACGATTGGAACATGATGATGTTCATAGAAAATAAAGCCTTTCCCATGTATGCCTGAGCCTTTTTCAATATCCCGGGATCGCAAGGGCAGAATTTTTTCCACCATATTGACCAGCATGCCAAAGCGCTGACGGGCAATTCGAAATATCAGGGCCTTTTGAATAGCGATGCTGACAGGCAGCGTCAGAACAAAGCGTGCGCCCTGGCCCGGCCGGGTGTGAATGTGAATTGTGCCCGTAAGCTTGCGCAATGCATTTTGAACGATATTCATGCCCATGCCGCGCCCGGAAACATCGTTGACCTCCTGCTGCGTGGAAAGGCAGGGCTGAAAGATCAGCTCAAAAATTTCCGCCAGATCCATTTCATCCGCTTCGGCGCTGCTTATAATTCCTCCGTCAATGGCTTTCCGGCGTATTTCCTCTGCATCCAGACCGCGGCCGTCGTCAATGACCTCAATACGAATTCCACCGCAATACTGCCTGGCAAGAATTGTAATCCGGCCCACTTCCGGCTTGCCCAGAAGCACGCGTTCTTCGGGCGGCTCAATGCCGTGCGCAACAGCATTGTTCAATAAATGCACCAGCGCCTCGGCCAGGGCATCGGCGACTGCCTGATCCATTTCGACAGATTCGCCCGCCACCAGCAACTGAACCTTCTTGCCGCTGCGTTTGGCAATATCCCGTACAGTCCGCGGAAAGGCTGAAAAAACAGTGCTCAGCGGCCGCAACATCAATCCCAGCACCTGATCTCGCAGATCATCCAGCATCATGGATGCATGTCGCTGATGTTTGCGCAGCTCCTCGCCAAAATGCATGGCGCGGCGCAACTGGGAATCAAAGTCGTTTTTCATCCTGCCGGCGACACGGGTTCGTTTGGCGCTATCCCAGCGGCCCTGGTCGCTTGCCTCAAAAACCTGCCATTTCAGCTTTATCTGCTTAAGATCATCCAGAATTTCGTGGAACTGTTTTTCCAGGCCTTCGCCGCGTTTCCTGTCAGAGCTGAGCTCAATGATCTGGTTGGACAGACAGGTCAGGCGTTCATTATCAACACGCAAAAAACGCCCTGATGCCTCCAGATTTTCGGGCGCTTTCATTTCCAGCATTGAAACATCGGGGCGGAATCTGTTTTTTTCGTCCCGGTCTCTACCTTGATTCGCTCGCCTTTCCCGCATATTCGCCGGTTTCGCCTCTGCGGTCTCACCGGGCTTGTCATCCATGGAGTCCTTAATCGATCCCATTACGGATGCTATGAGCTTTTTATTGACGTTTGTTCTGGCGGGTTTGCTGACGCGTCGGGCTCTGGGGACTACAGGGCTTTTTTTTGCATCTGTTGTTCTGTCCCTGTCAAATTCTCGCCTTAACTGCCTGTATTTCTGTTGCAGGAGCTGAATATCAAGTCGCGGCTCTGTGTCCCGGCAGGCAAGTCTTTCCCTGAGCTGGTCATGGAGATCAAAAAGAAACTGCACCATTGCCGTGGAACGAGCCTCTGGATGCGCGATCAGATATTCCATAACGTCTTCAAACAGGTGGCTGACCGAACTGACATCCCGCACCCCCAGCATCAGGGCCGATCCCTTTATCGTATGCGCGTAGCGACGCAGCAACAGCAGGCCGTCATCATCAAGGTCTCCTGCTTCAAAAAGAACAAGGCTCTGGTTGATTAAAGCCAGACGTTCGTTCGCCTCATCAAAAAAAGAGGCCAGAAAGCCGGAAAAATCGAAGCCGGACATTGTCAGTCTGTCTTCCGGGGACGGATATGGTTCATATCGTCTAGTGTCCTGTCCCATAGAAGAGCGCACTATCAGCGAGTTCTGGCGGGATGTAC
>CAYTFI010000240.1:0-2572 GCA_964437065.1 uncultured Zetaproteobacteria bacterium
CATTATCACAGGGTGGAAAAAATCATGCAGGCGCGTTGTTTGTTTCATGTTAAACAGGGGGGGGGATTCTGCTATGCGCGTAGCCTGTATTCAGATGTGTTCCGGCATGGATCGGGACGCCAACTTTGCATGCGCAGAACAATTGCTGGCCAAGGCGGTCGAAGAGGGCGCCGAACTGGCATTATTGCCGGAGAACTTTCCCTTAATGGGAGGCAGCGACTACAGGAAACGAAAGCTTGCCGAGCATCAGGCGGAATCTCCTACGCTTCGCTTCCTCTCTGAACAGGCCAGGCGTTGTCAGCTGAGCATCGTCGGAGGCTCCTTTCTGCTCAGGGGCGAGGACGGCTTGATTCGCAATGCCTGTCCTGTCTTTGACGCCGACGGTCGCCTGTTGCGTGTTTATAATAAAATACATCTGTTCGATATAGACTTTGGGGGAGAATCCTATCGCGAATCAGCATTGATCGAACCTGGCCGCAGCCCGGCCATGATCAGGATAGGCGAGTTCAATGCGGGCCTGAGCATTTGCTATGATATCAGATTCCCCGAACTTTTTCGCCACTATTCATCTCGGGGTTGTCATATTATTTGTCTTGTGGCGGCATTTACCGAACCAACGGGCAAGGGGCACTGGCAATCGCTATTGCGGGCTCGCGCGATTGAAAATCAGTGTTATGTTTTGGCCAGCGCGCAATGGGGCGAACACCCCGACAGGCGAAGAACCTGGGGGCATAGCATGATCGTTGATCCCTGGGGCGAGATTCTGGCTGAATTGCCGGATGGAGAGGGCGTTATCACTGTGAATGTGTTGCTTGATAATATTAAAAGCATCCGGCAATCACTGCCGACATTAAAGCATCGAAGGCTGTCGGACTTAATATAACCCGTTTGCTGCTGCGCCTTGCGTGAAAAATCCTTTGTAAACAACCTGACGCCCATGAATTTTTTCACCCGTGAGCTGAGCAGCTACGGACACTTTTGCACCGGGGTGCTGAGTAGTTGCGAGGATTCTAGGATTATTACAGGGCTGAAAACCCATGCAGGCGACGCGATATTTGGCACAGCATTTGCTGTATATCGAGGCAAATTCAGCGATAACAATGCGCTTTCATGGAGATCGGGATGCACTCAAGAATTATAAAGATTTTTTGGCTTGCAATGGCTATGGCAATGATGGCGATTCAGGCCCGGGCAGCAACATGGACGACCTCAGCCGATATTCGCGAGCGTTATCAGGTGTTCAATAATCTGGATTTTAACTCGACCGTTGACAATGACAGTTGGGAATTTGATTCCCGTTTATTCGTCAAGGCGAAAGGAGATTTTGGCAATGGCTTCAGTCTGTTTTTGCAGCCGCAGGCCATACTGATTCAGAACCATACGGCAGCCGGCGGCACGCAGGACTTTAGCCAGGCCGATCTGTATCAGGCCTGGTTACAGTACGATATCGGTGATTTTGGGCTGAGGCTGGGTCGTCAGCAGCTTGTGTACGGCGATCAACGTCTGCTGGGACATCTGGGCTGGAAGGATGTGGCGCGCACGTTTGACGGCGTTAAGGGCATGTATCATGTCGGGCCGGTCAAACTGGATGTGTTTGCCGTCCATCCGGCTGATATTGTCGCCATGACGCCAACCGCCGCAGCGCCGCAGGGCAAATCACTGGTGACATGGGAAGATCGCCGTCTGAGCGGCGGCTACGGCACATATGTTTTTGCGCCGAAGAGCGGCATTGACGCGTATTTTATCAACTGGCATCACAATCAGAATGCGGCCTCTGGAAAAGGCCGTAACATCAACACATTTGGAACACGTTTGTTTGGCAAATGGAACGGCTTTGACGCCACAGCCGAGACTGTATTTCAGACCGGAACATGGGCGAATGGCGTGTCACAGAAGGCGTCCGCTTATGCAGTGAAGGGCGGTTACACGTTCGCCAGGTGGAAAACCCGCTTCGGCGTGGAATACGATTACAGCCCCGGCGACGACAAGACCAACGCTGTCAGACACAGGGATTTTGTCTTTCCATTTCATACCAACCACGCCCACTACGGCGAAATGGATCGCTTCTCATGGGCCAACATGAGGGATCTGCGCTTTTCGTTGAAGACATCGCCTGTGCAGGGGCTTACGTTTATCGGCAATGCCCATTTGCTCTATCTGGCGGAAGCCAGAGGCGACTGGATGAATGTCGTTGGCACAGGCAATGTCTTTGCCGGCGCGCCGGGCTTCACGCAAACCAGGGCAGGAACCGAAATTGATCTCAAACTGGTTTACAAGGCGGACGTCATCAAGGGGCTGAAACTGGTTGCGCTGTACGGCATATTCAATCCTGGCGCGGCTGTTTCCGAGCGCAACAGCGGCAAGGCCGACGCTGCCAGATTCGGCTATGCGCTGGCGAATTACAATTTTTAGCGCTTCGTCGCACTTCTTGTCAATAGCACCATTACCTGCGAAATGCGTCTAGCCCTGCTTTATGAGAGATGCTCTGAAGCGAAAGGTTTGTTGCGGACGGAGCGCTAGGGATACTCTGAACAACTCCACAATTTCTGTATAATTTTTCCGCGTAGGAGGA
>CAYTFI010000241.1:0-2543 GCA_964437065.1 uncultured Zetaproteobacteria bacterium
TTGTCAGCAAAAGCGCACAAGGCTCTGAGCAGGCGACCGAAAGTGAGCGGCGGCGCGCAGCAGGCCAGTCAAATTTATATCACTCAAAGGCTGCAACAGTTGCTTGCCCGGGCAGGGACGGAGGCAGAACGACTGCAGGACGAATATATCTCTGTCGAACATCTGTTGCTGGCCATGATTGACGAAGGCGAAAAAACCGAAGCGGGCCGAATATTCAGCGATATGAATGTTACGCGTGAATCGTTTCTTGCCGCCATGGAGGCGGTGCGCGGGCGACAGCGGGTCACGACTGATTCGCCGGAGGCTCAATATGACGCCCTGAAAAAATACGGCAGCGACCTGGTTGAGATGGCCCGTGCAGGCAAGCTTGATCCGGTGATTGGCCGCGATGGTGAAATTCGCGCCGTGATTCGAATTCTTTCCCGCAAAACCAAGAATAACCCTGTCTTGATCGGCGAGCCGGGCGTGGGCAAAACCGCCATCGCCGAGGGCCTGGCGCAGCGCATTGTCTCAGGCGATGTGCCGGAAGGCCTGAAGGATCGCACGCTGTTTTCACTGGATATGACCGCCCTGATGGCCGGGGCCAAGTATCGTGGCGAATTTGAAGAGCGGTTGAAGGCAGTGCTCAAGGAGATCAAGGCGTCCGATGGACAGATACTGCTGTTTATTGATGAGCTGCATAGCATAGTCGGCGCCGGCAAGACCGAAGGCTCATCCGATGCCGGCAATATGCTCAAGCCGATGCTGGCGCGCGGCGAACTGCACTGTATCGGCGCCACCACACTGGATGAATACAGGCAATATATTGAAAAGGATGCGGCGCTGGAGCGGCGTTTTCAGCCGGTCGTCGTGGATGCGCCCAATGTTGAGGACACGATTTCGATATTGCGCGGCTTGCGCGAGCGCTATGAACTGCATCACGGCGTGCGCATCGCCGATGCGGCGCTGGTGGCGGCGGCGACGCTGTCCGATCGTTACATCGCCGACCGCTTTCTGCCTGACAAGGCAATTGATCTGGTCGATGAAGCCTGCGCCTCGATCCGCACCGAGATGGATTCGATGCCGGCGGAGCTGGATGAAGTGACGCGCAGGGTCATGCGCCTTGAAATAGAAGAAACGGCGCTGAAAAAAGAGAAAGACGCCGCCAGCAAGGCGCGTCTGAACAGCCTGCGCAAGGAGTTGGCGGATCTGAAAGAGCAACGCGACGCCATGCGTGCGCAATGGGAAAAGGAAAAGGGGGCGATCGGTCTTGTGCAGGATTTGCGCGAGCAGATTGATCAAATCCGGATTGAGATTGAAGCTGCCGAGCGCAACTATGAGCTGGAGAAGGTGGCCGAACTGCGTTATGGCGCCCTGCCGCAGCTGGAACAGCGGCTGGCCGACACTGAGGCTGCCGCCGGCGAGCAGCAGGGCATGCTTAGCGAGGAGGTGACCGAAGAGGAGATCGCCGAGGTTGTCGGGCGCTGGACAGGCATTCCGGTGACCCGGTTGATGCAGGGCGAGCGTGAAAAGCTGCTGCGCCTGGAGGCGTTGTTGCATGAGCGCGTCATCGGTCAGGATGAAGCGGTCAGGGCCGTCGCCGACGCCGTGTTGCGCGCACGCGCCGGCATCAAGGATCCGGGGCGGCCCATCGGTTCATTCCTGTTTCTCGGGCCGACCGGCGTGGGCAAGACGGAGCTGGCCCGCACGCTGGCCCGCGCATTATTCGATAGCGAAGAGAATATGGTGCGCATCGACATGAGCGAATATATGGAGAAGCACAGCGTGTCGCGCCTCGTTGGCGCGCCGCCGGGTTATATTGGTTTTGAGGAAGGGGGGCAGCTGACCGAGGCCGTGCGTCGCAAGCCCTACTGCGTTTTGCTGCTCGACGAGGTTGAGAAGGCGCATGCCGATGTGTTCAATATTCTGTTGCAACTGCTGGACGATGGCCGCTTGACCGACAGCCATGGCCGCACTGTGAGCTTTCAGAATGTCATTATCATCATGACCAGCAATATCGGCAGTGAGCATTTGCTTGAAGGCATTGATGCAAAGGGGCGGATCAGCGCATCGGCGCGAGCGCAGGTGATGGCGGCGCTGCGCCATCATTTTCGCCCGGAGTTCCTCAACAGGGTGGATGATACGGTGCTGTTCAGGCCGTTAAGCGGGGCCGATATCATTGCAATTGTCGATCTGTTTCTGGCTGAGTTGCGCGGGCGCATTGAAAAACAGCGCTTGCGGCTGGAGATCAGTGATGCCGCCCGCTCATGGTTTGCCAGCGAGGGCTACGATCCGGTTTTTGGCGCCAGACCGCTGAAGCGCTTTATTCAGCAGCACGTGGAATCGCCTCTGGCGCGCCTGCTGATTGCTGGCGATGCTGCGCCTGGCGGCAGCGTCGTCATAGAAATCGAACACGGGCAATTGATTCTGCGGGCAAAAGCAGGCGATGCCCTGCAACCGCCGCCTGCCGGATAATCCTGGCAGCCTCATCCGGGAATGCAAATCGCCGTCACCTCATTGGTGACAAGAGTTTTTTCCGTTTAGCAAAGCGAATCACAAAAAGG
>CAYTFI010000242.1:0-2504 GCA_964437065.1 uncultured Zetaproteobacteria bacterium
GTCTCTCCCTCCTGCGCATGATCGAAGAGATTCAGGATGTCGCAGTTGCGCATGCGGATGCAGCCATGTGAAGCAGGGCTGCCGATTTTTTGTTCTTCATGCGTGCCGTGGATATAAATGTAGCGTGATTTCGTATCAACCATGCCGCGCCTGTTGATGCCGGTCTGCACGCCCTCAAGCCATAGAATACGGCTTAAAATCCAGTCGCGATTTGAGTCGTCGGTTTCGGGGTTGTAAATGCAGAACGGTTTACGCCGGCTAAATGCCGTCAAGGGTGGTAGCCCGGCCCCGATTTTTTTGGCAATGCGATGCCTGCCGGTCGGGGTTTGAAGGCTGTCCCGCATGTTTCCCGCTCCCATGGAGGCAGTGGAAACGGGGTAGGCGCGCCAGACGCCGGTTCTTCTTCGCTGGAAGAGCATTTGCTCCTGAATTGAAACTATAATCATAGCCGAAGTTTAGCCTGCAAGGTTGGCGAATTCTATTGCGCTGAAATCATCATGCTGTTGCGCCTGGCCGTCTTGCCGTGCTTGTGCATGATTCATTAGCCTCTACAATATGGCCGGATTACCCGGAGGCCCATTATGGACATCAGCAAAATACCAGCCGGAAAAAACCCGCCTGAAGACATTAACGTGGTGATCGAGGTGCCGCAGCACGCTGATCCGATTAAATATGAGCTGGACAAGGCGTCCGGCGCATTCTTTGTAGATCGCTTTATGCATACGGCCATGCACTATCCGTGTAACTACGGCTTCGCGCCGAATACGATGTCCGAGGACGGCGACCCGGTGGATGTGCTGGTCGTTTCCTCTTTTTCACTGATGACCGGATGCGTTGCGCCGTGCCGGCCTGTGGGCGTATTGCTGATGGAAGATGAGGCCGGCATGGATGCGAAGGTGCTGGCTGTGCCGGTGTCGAAATTGAAACCCATTTATAATCATGTTCAGGAGCCGGGAGATTTGCCCGGTTTTTTGCTTGATCAGATCCGCCACTTCTTTGAACATTACAAGGATCTGGAGCCCAGCAAGTGGGTGAAAGTAAACGGCTGGGGAGATGCGGAAGATGCCAGAAAGGAAATTGTCGATTCTATCGCCAGATTTGAGCGCAACGCTTGACGTCGGGGCTTTGATGCCTCATAAAGTGGGCTGAAAAATCAACCGCTTTTTTTTGGGTATTTTATTACAATGAGGGGAGAATAATGCAAGGATTAATTCCAGTAGTGCTGGGTCTGGCCGGTCTGGCCGCAGCTTTTCAATTATACAAGATGGTGCTTCAGCACCCCGCCGGTTCGGGAAAAGTTGCTGAAATCGGCGATGCCATTCACCTGGGGGCGATGGTGTTCCTCAAGCGCGAATACACAATTCTGGCCGGATTTGTAGTCGTTGTCGCTAGTCTTCTGGCCATCAGCCTTGGCATGCATACGACGATGGCTTTTCTTCTCGGCGCCTCATGTTCCGCTCTGGCCGGTTATTTTGGCATGTTCGCCGCCACTCGCGCCAATGTTCGCACAACCACTGCGGCGCATAGCGAAGGCGCTGCGGCGGCATTGTCGGTGGCCTTTTTCGGCGGCTCGATTATGGGCTTGACCGTGGCCTCGCTCGGCCTGTTGGGACTGGGACCGCTGTATCTCTTCTTCGGCGGCGTTCCGGCTACGGCGCATTCCATTCACGGCTTTGGCATGGGCGCTTCATCTGTGGCGCTGTTTTCCCGTGTCGGCGGCGGCATTTTTACCAAGAGCGCGGATGTCGGCGCCGATCTGGTTGGCAAGATCGAGGCCGGAATTCCCGAAGACGACCCGCGCAATCCCGGCGTCATTGCCGATAACGTGGGCGACAATGTCGGCGATGTCGCAGGCATGGGTTCGGACATTTTCGAGTCCTATTGCGGCGCTATTATTGCCACCATTGCCATGGCCTCGACCATGGGCGCAGACGTGCTCGATCCGCTGGGGACGCAATCGGCATTGATGTTCATGCCTCTGGCTCTGGCCTCGCTCGGGCTGTTGTGTTCCATGTCCGGCATTGCGTTGGTGAAATTTTATGCGGACAAGTCGCCTGAAGTGGCATTGCGCATTGGCACCATTGGCGCATCCGTCATTTTCATCGTTACCGCATGGCTGCTGATCGCTCTTATCGGCGTTTCAGGAGGCATCTGGGGGGCTGTGCTATCAGGCTCGGTCGGCGGCATTATTATTGGTCTGGTCACGGAATATTATACCGGCGGCAAGCCTGTGCGCGATATTGCCAAGGCCGGCGAAACCGGCCCTGCCACGGTGATGATTGCGGGCCTGGCAACCGGCATGCAGTCGGTCGTAGTGCCGGTGTTGACCATCGCCGCCATTATCTTTGTTTCAACAAATCTTTGCGGCCTGTATGGCGTTGGCATAGCAGCGGTTGGCATGCTGGCGACCGTGGGCATCACCATGGCCATTGATGCCTATGGCCCGGTCGCCGACAATGCCGGCGGCATCGCTGAAATGGCCGGCATGGGCGAGGATACGCGAA
>CAYTFI010000243.1:0-2486 GCA_964437065.1 uncultured Zetaproteobacteria bacterium
GCCTGTCTGCGTGCGTTCACGCACAGGCAGGCGCGTTGTTTGTTTCATGTTAACGTTTATCGCTGAATCATTGATGCATTGAAGCGTGCCATTTAGCCTTTGAAGCTATGAAATCCCCGGATCATGGCGCAACACACATCTACCCTCGCCATATCTTTCGCGAATACGATGTTCGGGGCATAGCCGGAAGCGAGATCGACGAAGCATTCAGCCATCAGGCAGGCAAGGCGTTCGCCGCTATGCTGCCTGAGAATGATCCGCGTCCCGTAGTCGTTGGGCGGGATGTCCGACTTTCCAGCCCCGCTCTGCATGCCGCTGCCATTGGCGGACTTGCCGATGCCGGACGCGATGTGCTTGATCTCGGCATGGCGCCGACGCCGCTGGCTTATTACGCCGTCCACACCCTTGATACGGCTGGCTGCCTGATGGTCACCGCCAGCCACAATCCCGGTGAATACAATGGCTTCAAGATGATGCGAGGCCTGCAAAGCATGCATGGCGAGGATATCCGACGCCTGCAGGAACTGATGTCGCAAAATCTTGTCGCTGCCGACATCGCCGGCGACTGCGAGCCGCTTGATATCATTGATGGTTATATGGATTTTGTGGTTAACAACTGCGCCCTCTCCCGCCCCCTCAAGGTTGTGATTGATGCCGGCAACGGCCCCTCCGGCATAATCGCCGGGCCGCTCTATCGTCGCCTGGGCTGCGAGGTAATTGAGCTATATTGCGAGCCCGATGGCGCCTTTCCCAACCATCACCCCGATCCGACCGTAGCGGAAAACCTTCAGGATTTAGCTGCCTGCGTAAGAGGGAACAAGGCTGATCTGGGCATCGCCTTTGACGGCGATGGAGACCGAATTGGCGTCGTCGATTGCCGGGGCGAAATTGTCCCGGGCGACATGTTGCTGTTGCTGCTGTCGCAACAACTGCTTGCAACAAGCCCAGGCGCAACAATTATATCCGAGGTGAAAAGCTCCGATCATCTGTACAACGGCATTCGGGCGGCGGGCGGTCGCCCTGTCATGTGGCGCACGGGACATTCGCCCATCAAGGCGAAAATGAGGGAAACAGGTGCGTTGCTGGCCGGAGAAATGAGCGGCCACCTGTTCTTTGCCGATCGCTATTATGGATTTGATGATGCAGTTTATGCCGGGGCGCGCGTAATGCAGATGCTGGCCGATGCCAATTGCGGTTTCGAAACGATGTTAAAAGATGTGCCGCGATCAATAAGCACGCCGGAGATACGCCTGCCGTGCAGCGATGCGCAAAAACAGGGTCTGGTGAAAAAGGCCATGGCCCATTTTTCATCAGCCGGCTACAGGATCATTGATATTGATGGCATGCGCATCCAGTTTGACGACGGCTGGGGATTGCTGCGCGCCTCAAACACGCAGCCTGCTCTGGTGATGCGCTTTGAAGCGCCCGATCATCAGCGTCTGCAGGAAATGCGCCGGCTGATAGAAGGCTGGCTGGAAAACAGGCTGAGAAGCGGTTGAAGTCGCTCCTGCGAATCTTCGTCAGGATTATGGCTCCCCATGCAACAATGCCGGATTGATCTGCCACAGCGTCTGCCCGTGCCTCAACTAACGCGCATGCCCGCCTCCCTGAAGATGACCCGGACAGCATATTAAGTCAGTATTGCCCGCAATCCAATTATTCAGGGAAAACTATGGTTCACATCAAAACAGCTGAGGAAATAGAGGCTATGCGGCCTGCCTGTCATCATGCGGCGAATGCGCTGGTGATGATTGAGCCTTATATCAGGCCCGGCGTTACGACTGATGAAATCAATGATCTTGTGCATGAATTCACTGTCGCAGCGGGCGCCATTCCCGCTCCGCTGAACTATCACGGCTTTCCGAAATCGGTCTGCACCTCGGTCAATCATGTGGTCTGCCATGGCATTCCCGGCGACAAGAAGCTGCAGGACGGCGATATCGTCAATGTGGATGTCACCAGCATTCTGGCTGGCTGGCACGGCGACACAAGCAAGACCTTTTTCGTCGGACAACCAAAAGTTCGGGCCCGCAAGGTGGTGGAAGTGGCCCGCAAGGCATTGGAAATCGGCATCTCAGCGGTCAGGCCAGGGGCTACTTTAGGCGACATTGGCCATGCCATCCAGACATATGCCGAAGCTGAAAGGTGTTCCATCGTGCGTGAATATTGCGGACACGGCATTGGCAGCGCCTTTCATGAGGAGCCTCAGGTTCTGCATTACGGCAAGCCCGGCAGGGGATTAACCCTTAAGCCGGGCATGGTTTTCACTATTGAGCCTATGGTCAATATCGGCAAGGCGGGGGTAAAGGTTCTTGCCGATCGCTGGACGGTGGTCACCCGCGATAAATCATTGTCAGCGCAATTCGAGCATACCCTTGTCGTCACCGAATGCGGATGCGAAGTTCTGACTATCCCCGACCGGGGCCGAAACGAAAAATATTGAGTTAAAACAGCACTATAACGCGAAGAGCGGCCCCGGCCATCCG
>CAYTFI010000244.1:0-2467 GCA_964437065.1 uncultured Zetaproteobacteria bacterium
ATGATCGTGTCGTTCAGAGATCAGGCTACAGAAGACATCTTCAATGGCCTCAACTCAAGAATAGCGCGAAAAGCTTGCCCGCGAACGCTTTGGAGAGTCGCTGCAAGGAAGCTGGATCAACTCGATTCTGTTCTGGCATTGGAAGAATTAAAGGTTCCTCCAGGGAACAGATTGGAAAGCCTTTCTGGCGACAGAAAAGATGAGTTCAGTATTCGCATCAATGAACAATACCGAATTTGTTTTATGTGGAGTGAAACAGGTCCGTACAATGTAGAAATAACGGATTATCATTAGAGGTGAATCATGATACGTATTCCAAGCGATAGAGAGCCTACCCACCCTGGTGAAATGCTTCGGGAAGAATTTCTTATTCCTATGAATATAAGCCAACGCAATCTTGCAGATGCAATCCATGTGCCTTATCAGCGCGTCAACGAACTGGTAAACAAAAAAAGAGGCATTACTCCAAGTACTGCTCTGCGCCTGGCCAAGTTCTTTGGGGTGTCTGCTGACTTCTGGCTTAATATGCAAATGCGTTGGGAACTTTTCAAAGCAAAAAACACAGAAGAAAGTGAACTGGTTTTGATTCAGGATTATCAGCATATTCAGAGAATCGCCTAATCGGGCAGGCGGAGGATTTTAGCCTCCAGCACCCCACACCGCCCCGCATGCCTGCCTGTCGTCGCACGCAGACAGGCGGGTTCGTACGGAACGGATTCATGAGATGATTGGGCCGTAGCCGGATAATGGAGGCTGGCCGGGCCAGGCGCCAACAAAAGTTTGTCCTTATGATTAAGCCCGCGCACTATTGCCTGCATGCGTGTGCTATTGATTGAGGACGATCCAAGGCAGGCAGCTTTTGTTGTTCAGGGCCTTAAGCAGGAAGGCTTCGGCATTGACCATGCGAAAGACGGTGAAGAGGGGCTGGCTTTCGCTACCACCGCCCCTTATGACACATTCATAATCGACTTGATGCTTCCAAAAAAGGATGGCCTCTCATTGATCCATGATATTCGGGCCAGGGGCATTACGACCCCAATACTGATACTCAGCGCGCGCAGCTCGGTTGATGATCGTGTGAAGGGACTGCAATCCGGAGGCGATGATTATCTGGTCAAGCCATTTTCCTTTTCCGAGCTGCTCGCCCGCTTGCAGGCGCTGCATCGGCGCGCAACAGGCCTGACTGAACCCGACCAGCGTTGTGTGGGAGATTTGCGTTTTGATTTAAGCCGGCGGACCGTCTTTCGCGGGGGCATCAGAATCGACTTGCAACCAAAGGAACTGGCCTTGCTGGAGTATTTGATGCGAAATGCCGGCCGGGTTGTCTCAAAAACCATGATTATAGAGCATGTATGGGACTTCAATTTTGATCCCCAAACCAATGTCGTCGAGGCGCGCATTTCACGGCTTCGCGACAAGGTGGACCGGCCATTCGCTTATCCCCTGATCCATACCGTGCGCGGCATCGGTTATGTGCTGGAAAACCGTTCGTAGATGCCCAGAACCCTTCAATTCAGACTGACACTATGGCATGCATTGGTCTTTGGCGGTATGGCACTGATTATATTCGGGCTGGCATATTTTACGGTTTCCAGACAATTATCGGCAATCATTGCCGAAGATTTACAGGATACGGCGCGAGAGTTTTCGGGCCTGTATCAAACAGGCGGCATCAAGGCCCTGCAGGCTGAAATTAACCGGGAGGCCCTGGCCCATGGCGATAAGTTTGCCGCCCGATATATCAATGCCGCAGGTCAGCCGCTGATTGCAAACGTGCCGAAGGCGTGGCGGCTCCCGTTACCAGATCCGGATGGAAATATGACTGGCATGCAATGGTTTGAAGTTACCGTCAACCCGCAAGGCACCCTGGCAAGGCTTGTTGCTGTCCCCACAAAAGATCATGGCTGGATACAGGTCGGTCTGTCTCTGCGCGAGCACGAGGCACAGCTCAAAAAAGTCAGGTGGGGCTTTGGCTGGGCTCTGCTCGTCATCGTTCTGGCCGGAGTCGGGACGGGCTGGTGGCAAGTGCGCCGGGCGCTGGGGGGCGTGGATCAGGTGCGGCGGATGGCTATCGAAATCGGTGACGGAGCCTTTGATCGACGGCTTGAACTGGAGGGGCCTGGCCGTGAACTTGCTGATCTTGCCGACGCCTTTAATGTCATGCTGGACCGCATTCAGCGCCTGCTCGGGGAAATGCGGGATGTCAGCGATAACATCGCCCATGATTTGCGCACCCCGGTCGCTCGCATCCGGGGCATGGCCGAAGCCGGACTGATGTCGGCAAAGGCATGCTCTGACCATAGAAGCAAGGAAACGCTGGCAATGGTTATCGACGAATGCGACCGGCTGACAGCCATGATCAATACTATGCTGGAAATCACACAGACGGATGCGGGTGTCACGCAACTGGAACGAAATACTGTTGATGTCAGCCACCTGCTGCATGAGGCCTGTGACCTTTTTGAGC
>CAYTFI010000245.1:0-2422 GCA_964437065.1 uncultured Zetaproteobacteria bacterium
ACGCTACTGCCCGGCCCTGCAGCCCATCAGGGGAAATAGCCATAAATCGTATAAAGGAACCTCTGAATAACGCATTCGTGGTCGCGCCAATGCCATTTCGGGATGGCATGCAAGGCGCGAAGCGCAAGGCATGGTCATTCCATGCCTAAGCTGAGCAACGCCGTCAGGCCGCCCGAAAGGGCATTGTCCCGTAAGGGTTGCGCCCCCATCTTGTTGCAAACAGTCCCGCACTCGCGGCGTCAGCCAGCTTGGCATCGTAGCTACGGCTACGACCTGCGCCGGCTTCCTTGCGTGCATCACAATCGGGACTGCAACGCGATCCATGAATGCGTTGTTCAGAGGTTCCTAAAAGTGACTTTATTCTGCATCGTGCTGTTTTCAGCACTGGCGCCCGTACCCGGGCTTGCTGGTGATAATCCTTCTGACCCACCCCGTTTAGCATCAGCAGAAACGCATCGCTTCTCACTGAAATTCCCATGGTTTGGGCGCACAGAAGCCATATCTTCGGTGATCGTGGCGGCCCGGGTGAGAGGCCGGATCACCCAGATTCATCCGCGTGACGAAGGCGAAGTGCAACAGGGCGATTTGCTGTTCGAGATGGGTGGACGGGAGGTAAAGGCGCGGCATGTCAATCTGACCGGACAGGTGGAGCAGGCAAGGCAGGCGCTGGATGCCGCAAGACAGAACCTTGCCATACACAGAAAGATGCTTGGCGAGAAACTGTCGAACAGGGAACTCGTGAATACAGCCAGGCAGGCCTTGGCGCAGGTGCAGAGCCAATTCTCAGCAGCCAGGCAGAGGCTGGAAACCTTCGAAGCAGCGACCTGCGTCAGGGCGCCAGCTGATGGCGTGTTTACCGCAAGGGCCGTTAACCCCGGCCAATTTGTCATGCCTGGAACTGTACTTGGCAGAATTGTCGATCCCCGTTTCATCCGCATTCGCGCTTCCATGTTCCCCCCATCAGGAATGAATTTGATTGGATTGACAGCAATCGTTCGCACCGGCAAAGGACAGGAAAAGCAGGCGATTGTTTCGCGCAGAATGCCGGAAAGAACGCCCGAAGGCGGCGTACAGATATGGATCGAAGGACAGGCACTTAAGGGGCTTGCACCTGGTACACAGGTTTCCGGTGTAATCGTGAAGGATCATCCGGCTCTGGCCGTGCCAGCCCGCGCTATCGCGAGAGACGATCAGGGCCGGGCGTATGTGTTCATCAAAACGGCACAGGGATGGCGCAAGCAAGGCGTTGAAACCGGTCTTCACGACCAAGGCCGGGCAGAAATTATCTCAGGTCTGCAGGCAGGCGAACAAATAGCCGTGGAGGATGCCTACGAACTCCTTTACAGGGATTTCAGCAAGATGTACCGGGCGCCGGACTGATTCTTGCTGGGCAGATTGATTTCCACGTTCATTCAGCGCCCGTTGCTTCTGGCGCTGGGTCTCGTGCTGATCCTGGTAGCTGGCATTCAGGGCTGGCAGCGCATGTCTGTCGATTTACTGCCAAACCTGGATGTGCCAGTAGTCAACGTCATTTCCCACCTGCCGGGCGCCAGCCCTCAGGATGTAGAGTTGCTGATCACACGTCCCGTTGAGTCAGCCATGCGGGGTATCAGTGGCGTGCATCGGGTTGCATCCACTTCGGCACAAGGTATCTCACATATCAGCATCCAGTTCGACTGGGGCACCTCGATCAATGACGCCCGGCAACTGGTGCAGGCGCGTCTCGGTCTGCTGGCTTCCACGCTGCCGCACGGAGTTGTACCACGCCTGGAGCAAATCGGTACAACCTTGCAGGAGGTGGCTGACTACACCATCACCGCGCCATCTGATCCTGTCGAATTGGCCAACGCCATACGCTACCGGCTCATACCGCGGCTGACCCAGATCGAGGGCGTATCATTTATCGATATGCTCGGAGATGAACAGCGGGCGTTTATTGTCCAAATCAGGCCCAAAGCATTGATGCGGCTGCACCTCAGATTAACCGACATCGCATCAGCGTTGACCGCAACAAATCATGTGAACGTGGCGGGATTCGCCCGGGACGGGGGGAGAGAGTGGCTGGTGCGAAGCGACGGACGCATACTCAGCCTGGGTGATCTTCGCCGTGTCGCCATTCATTTGCCAACATCTTCACGGCTGGTATTGCTCGGGGAGATCGCCGATGTGCACGAGGGGCGAACGCCAAAACATTACACCGTGCATGGTAGCGGGAAACCTGCAGTCGCCCTGTTGGTGCGAAAGCAGCCGGGCGCCAGTGCGATTGATGTGGTGCGTGGGGTTGATCAGGAACTGTCCCGGTTGAAAAGCCTCTTACCGAAACAAGCGGTAATTGAGAAATTCTATGACCAATCCGAGATTATCACCCGGGCCAAATCAGAAATCAGCAGGGATCTCTTCCTGGGTGCGGCATTGGTTGTAT
>CAYTFI010000246.1:0-2418 GCA_964437065.1 uncultured Zetaproteobacteria bacterium
ACGATATGGCTAACCAGTTGAATTTATTCGATAAAACGTTGGGACACTAGTGGCCATGAATATATTATTGCCTGACGGTTCAAGCCGCACTCTGGACGAGTGCGCGACTGCCCATGATCTGGCTGCCGATATCGGGCCCGGTCTGGCGCGGGCGACGATTGCAGCGAGCGTCAACGGCAAGCAGGTGGATGCCTCGCATGTGTTGAACGATGGCGATGAAGTTAGCCTGATCACCGGGAAATCTGACGAAGGGCTGGATATTATTCGCCACTCCACTTCGCATCTGATGGCCATGGCCGTGCAGGAACTGTTTCCGAAATCGCAGGTGACGATCGGGCCGGTGATCGAGAACGGGTTTTATTATGATTTTTCCTTTGAGCGCGCCTTTACGCCGGATGATCTGGAGAAGATTGAGCAGAAAATGCGTGAGATTGCGGGCCGCAAGCTGCCGATTTGCCGCGAGGAGTGGGATCGCGATGAGGCGATTGCCCATTTCGAGCATATTGGCGAAACATATAAGGCCAGGCTGATCGGGCGCATTCCGGCAGGGGAAACAGTCAGCCTCTACAGGCAGGGCGACTGGGCCGATCTCTGTCGCGGGCCGCATGTGCCGAATACAGGCATCTTGAAGCATTTCAAATTGATGAAGGTCTCCGGCGCCTACTGGGAAGGCAATTCCGATAACGAGCAGTTGCACCGCATTTACGGCACCGCCTGGGTGTCCAAAGGCGATCTGAAGGCCTACCTGCATCGTCTCGAAGAGGCGGAGAAGCGTGACCATCGCAAGCTGGGTAAATCGCTTGATCTGTTCCATTTGCAGGAAGAGGCGCCGGGCATGGTGTTCTGGCATCCGAAGGGGTGGAGCGTGTGGCAGACGGTGGAGAATGAAATCCGCTCTGTCACCCGTGAGCACGGTTATAAGGAGATCAAAACCCCGCAACTGGTGGATCGCAAGCTGTGGGAGAAGTCCGGCCACTGGGATAAATTCCGTCAGGAAATGTTCACCACCAGCACCGAGAACCGCGATTATGCCATCAAGCCGATGAATTGTCCCTGTCATATCCAGGTGTTTAATCAGAAGCTGCACAGCTATCGCGATCTGCCGCTGCGTTTATCCGAATTCGGTTCCTGCCATCGCAACGAGCCGTCCGGCACATTGCACGGACTGATGCGGCTGAGAAATTTCGTGCAGGACGATGCGCATATTTTCTGCACCGAGGATCAGATTCAGTCCGAGGTCTGCAATTTTATCGATCTGACTTATGATGTGTACAAACGCTTTGGCTTTGACGAGATCATTATCTTCCTGTCCGATCGACCCGATAACCGGGTGGGTGCGGATGAACAGTGGGACAAGGCCGAGGCGGCGCTGCATCAGGCATTGCAGTCGAAGGGCATTGAATATGGCGAGAATCCGGGCGAGGGCGCTTTTTACGGGCCGAAAATCGAGTTTTCTTTGAAGGACTGCCTGGGGCGTGTCTGGCAGTGCGGCACCATTCAGGTTGATTTCTCCATGCCGGGTCGTCTGGACGCCGAATATGTGGCCGAGGATTCATCAAGGCAAACGCCGGTGATGCTGCACCGGGCCGTGCTCGGATCGATGGAGCGTTTTATCGGCATTCTGATCGAACAGCACGAGGGCCGCTTCCCCTTCTGGCTGGCGCCGGTGCAGGCCGTGATCTGCAATATTACCGATGCGCAAGCCGATTATGTGAAGAAAACGACAAAAAGCATGCTGGATGCGGGTTTCAGGGTGGAAATGGACTTGCGAAACGAAAAGGTCGGCTATAAAGTGCGCGCCCACACTTTGGCGAGGGTTCCGTATATTCTTGTCGCCGGCGACAGGGAGCGGGATGAAGGCGCGATCAGCGTACGCGATCGAGGCGGCCAGAATCTGGGTGTTTTCAGTGTAGAAGACTGGATAACAGAGATGCAGCGATTGAAGGCGAACTATGCCTGAGTGTGAATGTTATTGTTTAACGGAGTGAAAGGGGTTTTGTATTAAAAGGGATTTGCCGATCAACCTGGATATCAATGCCGATATGGTGCGGGTGGTTGATGATGTAACAGGCGATCAGCTTGGCGTGCTTTCGCTGCTGGAAGCGGTAGCAAGGGCTGAGGCGAAGGGTCTGGATCTGGTGCTGATGGCGGCAAAGAGTAATCCGCCTGTTTGCAAGATCATGGATTACGGCAAATACAAATACGAACAGAGCAAGAAGGCAAATCTTGCCAAGAAGCGCCAGCATGTGATGCAGATCAAGGAAGTGAAAGTTCGCGCCAGCACCGACACGCACGACCTTGAAGTGAAGTTGAAAATGATCAAAAAGTTTTTGTCTCAGGGCAACAAGGTGAAGGTTTCACTGCGTTTCCGGGGACGCGAGATGGCGCATATGGGACGCGGCGCCGATCAGCTCAAAC
>CAYTFI010000247.1:0-2392 GCA_964437065.1 uncultured Zetaproteobacteria bacterium
ATGCCGAGTTGGAAGCAGCGGAAGCAGGGCATTTCAAGCCATCGCTGGTTTATGTCGGCGCGGATAACAACATCATCCGCGCCAGTCACGGTCTTTTGGCGGCTGTTTAAGCCCGGCTTGCTCTTCGGGGCCGGCATGAACCAAGCAGCGCGCCCCAACAGCCGCCAGAGCTAATGCTTTACGCAATTTCCAATGTTCGGGTCGGTCTGGATGACAACGCTGAGGCTGTCCGGAATGAGATTGCGCGACAATTGAACATGCACGCAAAGCGCATCAAAACATGCATTTGCGTGCGCAGAAATATCGACGCCCGCAAGCGTGGCAACATCCATTTTGTCTGCACTTATGAAATAGAATTTGATCAGCCTCCAATGCCCCTGCCCGCCAATATTCGCCGTATCGAGCGCTCTGCGCTTCAGCCTGCGCCTCCATCTGCGCTGCGGAAAAATACGGGACGCAGCCGGCATGTCATTATCATCGGCGCCGGCCCGGCAGGATTATTCTCAGCCATCGCTCTGGCCGAGGCGGGCTTTAAAATCACGCTGCTGGAGCGCGGCAAGCCGGTTGAAGCAAGAATGCGCGATATTGGACGATTAAGATCACGGGGCGAACTGAATCCGGAAAGCAACATCTGCTTTGGCGAAGGCGGCGCCGGCGCTTACAGCGACGGCAAATTATATACCCGTATCAAGCACCCGTTCATGCGCTGGGTGCTTGCCGTCTTTGTCCGTTTTGGCGCCACTGAAAATATCCTTGTCGAGGCGCATCCCCATATCGGCACCGACAAATTGATCAGAATTATTCGTAATATGCGCAAATATCTGCTTTCGATCGGCGTCGATTACCGGTTTGAAACGCGCGTTGATGATTTTCTCATCAGGGATGGACAAATCGCCGGCATTCGCACGGCTTGCGATGAAGAGTTTCATGCCAGGCATATCATCCTGGCCACGGGTCACTCGGCGCGCGATACGTTTGCAAGGCTTGACCGGCTTGGCGTCCGCATGCAGGCCAAGGCCTTCGCCGTCGGATTCAGGGCCGAGCACCCGCAGGCATTAATCAACAGAATTCAGTTTGGCGAAGCTGCCGGCCATCCCCGCCTGTCCGCCGCTGAATACAGCATCACGCAGCAGATTGATGACAACAGCCTCGGCAAACGCGGCGTCTATTCTTTCTGCATGTGTCCCGGCGGCCTGATTGTGCCCTCGCCTACTGAAACAGGGCATATGGCGGTGAACGGCATGAGCAATGCCAAACGATCCGGCGCCTTTGCCAATTCCGGCATTGTCGTGCAGATCACTCCGCAAGACCTGATTCGGCATGGCCTTGCGGAACATGCCTTGATGGGCGTTGAGTTTCAGCGTCAGCTTGAGCGCGCCACTTTCAAGGCGGCCGGCGAGCGCTATGCCGCCCCGGCCATGCGTCTGACCGATTTCATTGCCGGAAAGGCGACGGGGCATCTCTCCCCTACCCGCTTCAAACCCGAAGCGATAGCCAGCGATCTGTGGGAAATATTGCCTGATTGGGCGGGCAAGCCGCTGGCTCTGGGCATCAAAGGCTTTGGCCGGAAAATGCACGGCTATGTTACAGAAGAGGCCAATCTGCTGGGCAGTGAAACCCGCACTAGTTCTCCCGTGCGCATTATGCGCCGGGAAAACATGCAAAGCGTTAATGTGAAGGGCCTGTACCCGGTCGGTGAAGGGGCCGGATATTCAGGCGGCATTGTCAGCGCCGCCGTTGACGGCCTCAAGGCGGCAGAGGCCATTATTAAAGGCGGCAGCCCGGATCAGGAATGATGAAGCCGCAAGAGATCCGTCCATGGGCGCAATGATGGCTTTTTACGAGGCCATCAGGAATCATGCTCATAAGCATTGGCAGAGCGACGCTCAAATCGCCTTTGCCATGGGGCATTATTCCAACTGCGGCGATGTTCCCGCGCCTCATGCCGTTCATGCGCTTCGTGTTCATGCCCGGCCCTGCGGCCATTTTGAACATATCCGTATCCAATGTATCGCCAGTGCTTATGATGTCTATGGCGGCGGGGATGTTGATATGCATGAGGCCGGGGCCGAGGCTGCGCGCCATAAGCAACAGGCTGCTGATTCCGGTCTGCCAGAATTGCCCCCGCAACTGCGCCGAACACGCCGCCGATGAGCGCCCATTCAACACTCCTGTTGCTTTGTAAGCCGATCAGCGCGCCGGCGCCGGCGCCAATAGCTGCGCCTGTCGCCATGCCGCGCCCCTGCGGGCCCGCATATGCAGAAACGGATGTAAATGATATGAATAGCATTGCAATGAGCAGTTTTTTCATAAGTCTCTCCTGTCTTGTCGATCAATACGCCAATAATCCGGGATATTGTCGTGCGCCGCAAAGTGGATAATGTCATCCATT
>CAYTFI010000248.1:0-2392 GCA_964437065.1 uncultured Zetaproteobacteria bacterium
GTTAAGCTGGCGTCCCCAACCGGATTCGAACCGGTGTTGCCGCCGTGAAAGGGCGATGTCCTAGGCCGACTAGACGATGGGGACTTGTAAACCCGAGGCCCAATGTTGATGTGCTGCGTATGCCGCAACTCTTTGAAACGCATGGCCTTGTGAGAAATCATTCATCACCGGCGCAGCGTCCGCATGATTTTTCGAAACCCCTTGCGAATCAAATGTCTGCGCCCTGCATTTGCATGCAAAGTCTGGTCTTGGGTTAAAGCGGCGGCGAAGATTAGCGAAAGACATTCCGGGGTCAATAAAAAAAACGGGTGAAATCCGTTCTGGCAGCCACTTTCTCATGGTTTCTTCATGTGCATGCGGGCAGGCTTCGCCGCCGGTAATTTCCGCAGGTGTAATTCATGACGACAAAACAAGGCCATCAGTCCCCATTCGCTGAGCTGAATCTGATTTCCCCGCTGCTTAAGGCGCTGGAAGAGGTGGGTTATGAAACGCCTACTCCAATTCAAACGCAGACTATTCCTCTGCTTTTAAACGGCGGGGACGTGGTGGGCCAGGCGCAGACCGGCACCGGCAAGACAGCCGCCTTCGCACTGCCGCTGCTCTCCCGGCTTGATCTGAAGCAGGCTGCGCCGCAGTTGCTGGTGCTGTCCCCGACGCGCGAACTGGCCATTCAGGTTGCCGAGGCGTTTCAAAAATACGCCCATCATATGAAAGGCTTTCATGTGCTGCCGATTTACGGCGGCCAGAGCTACGATGTTCAGCTCAGGCAGCTCAGGCGCGGCGTGCATGTCGTGGTCGGCACGCCGGGCCGGGTGATGGATCATATGCGTCGGCGCACGCTTGATTTGAGTCGGTTGAGCGCGCTGGTGCTTGATGAAGCAGATGAAATGTTGCGCATGGGATTTATTGACGATGTGCAGTGGATTCTCAAGCAGACTCCGGACAACAGGCAAATCGCCATGTTTTCAGCCACAATGCCGCCGGCAATCCGTAATATCGCCGAACAATATTTGAATAATCCCGCACAGGTTACAATCAAGGTCAGGGAGGCGACAGCCGAAACAATTCGCCAGCGTTACTGGATGGTCAGCGGTCGCCACAAGCTGGATGCGTTGACCCGTATTCTTGAGGCCGAAGCGTTTGAGGCCGTGCTGATATTCGTGCGCACCAAAATCGCCACTGAAGATTTGGCGGAAAAGCTTGAGGCGCGCGGATTCGCCGCTGCGGCGCTGAATGGCGATATTGCCCAGAAGCAGCGCGAAGGCACGGTCAGTCGCCTGAAAAAAGGAAAGCTGGATATAGTTGTGGCGACCGACGTGGCGGCGCGCGGACTGGATGTGGAGCGAATTTCGCATGTTATCAATTATGATATTCCACACGATACCGAGTCCTATATCCACCGAATCGGACGCACCGGCAGGGCCGGACGCGCCGGCGACGCGATTGTGTTTGTGACGCCGCGCGAGAAGCGCATGCTGTTTGCCATTGAGCGGGCGACGAATAAACGCATCGACAAGTTTGAAATGCCAACTGAGGATGTGATTAACAATAAGCGCATCGCTGAATTCAAGCAGCGTATTACTGAGTCACTGGCGTCCGATCAGGGATTGGAGCTGTTCGCCGATATCGTTGAGCAGTATCGGCATGAGCATAATGTTCCAACTGCTGAAATTGCCGCTGCGCTGGCCAGCATGGCGCAGGGCGATAAACCGTTGCTGCTCAGCGATGAGCAGGACAGGAAGCAACGACATGAAAGCGCGCTCCCGGATCGCAATCCCCGCTTCGACGCCCCTGAAGACAAACGCAGGAGCATGCGCAAGCCATCCCGCCAGCGCAAACCGGATGATGCGATGACGCCAGAACGCAGGCCGGAGCGGAAGCATCCGGCCAGAATGCAGGCCGATGAGCCGGGGCCGGAGCAGGGCATGGAACGCTATCGTTTGAATGTAGGCGAGACCCATGGCGTCAAAGCGGGCAATATTGTTGGCGCCATTGCCAATGAAATTGGCCTTGAAAGCGAATTTATCGGCCAGATACGAATCATGGACGATCACAGCACGGTTGATCTGCCCGAGGGCATGCCCAAGGCGATCTTCAGCGAATTGAAACGGCTGCGGGTGTGTGGACGACCGCTTAATGCTGCACTGGCCGACAATCAGGCCGGGACTGTCAGGCCGCCAAAGAAGCCGTTCAGGCCTGCCGGAGATCGTCGTCCGAAACGCAGAAAGCCGGGGCATGATCGTTCGTCAGGCGCAGGCGGAAGGCCCCCCGGTCGCCGCCGGAAATAAGTCGATGCGGGCAAGGCAATCGCCGCTCAAGAGTTTTGCAATTGGCTCAATTGCCTATTAACATGAAACAAACAACGCGCCTGCATGATTTTTTCCACCCTGTG
>CAYTFI010000249.1:0-2389 GCA_964437065.1 uncultured Zetaproteobacteria bacterium
GGCTGAGCCAGCAGATTTACAGTCTGCCCCCTTTAGCCACTCGGGAACCTCTCCAGTTATGTTTTTCCAACAACACACGCCCTCACAAGCATCAAGCCCAAGCAGGCTAACTCAAAAAGGCGCGCGATTCTGCATTTTTGCCTTGCACTGTCAAACAATGCGTTAAATCCGGGATCCGACATTGACATGCGGCACATGCAGCAACCCTTTAATTCGTCCGGCATTGCAAAAAATCACTCATCACCGGCGAGGTGACAGCATGATGTTTCGAACACCATGCAAACCAGATGATTACGCCCTGTATCCAATATCAATGTCGGGTCCCGGGTTAAACCGCCGCATGCGACAAAGCCCTCGCCTTAACATGAAACAAACAACGCGCCTGCATGATTTTTTCCACCCTGTGATAATGTTTCATATCGCGGGGTGGAAAAAATCCATGCGCGTTAGCTGGAGCCGGCAACAGGAGTCGAACCCGTGACATCCTCATTACAAGTGAGGTGCTCTACCAACTGAGCTATGCCGGCAAGGGTGGCGCATCATACCGAGCAAACTTCTTAACTCAAGGCTGAATTATCCGGGAATAATTTTTTGGCATTGGCGTGAAGAAACATAGCCGAACAAATCGGGGCTGTGAAAAAGAATCAGGGCCGTTGATCGCCCTGAAATTCGCTCTTCAACGCTCGCAATTTCTCTGGAAAGAGCGATGAAGATTCCGGGAATGACTTGCTCAGCCATTCATATATAGCAGAATTGAAGCAATAGGTGCTTGCGTTTTGTGATAACGGCATGATAATTCGCCGCTACATATTAATCCGGCTTTATCCAGAGCAGTGGAGGGTTACAGGCCCTGTGAAACTGCGGCAACCGGCCAGAAGGAGTCCTGGACTTCTGAGGAGAATGGTGCCAATGCCTGCCCGAGGGCGAACACCCGAGGGAGCGATGATGGACCGGTTGTTCGTTTGATGCATTTTAAATGCGCACTGCTGACAACCTTCGCTTTCATCGCGGAGGTTTTTTTGTTTTTGGATATTGCTGTTGGGAGTGAGATCGAGTGAATATTGTTCGTGCATTGAAATGCCGTGAGTGTGGTCAGGAATATGCTATTGAACCGACGCACGTTTGCGAGTTCTGTTTCGGGCCGCTGGAAGTGGCTTACGATTATGAAAAGCTGGCAGGCAGGTTCACCCGCGAGCTGATCGAGTCGCGTCCGCAGACCATGTGGCGTTATAAAGAGCTGCTGCCGATTGACGGCGAGCCGACGGTGGGCGTGCAAAATGGCTTTACGCCTATGCTACGGGCGAAGAATCTTGAAAAGGCGCTGGGCGTGTCGGAGCTCTATATCAAGAATGATTCGGTCTGCTATCCCACCCTGTCGTTCAAGGATCGCGTGGTCTCCGTCGCCCTGTCCAAGGCTGTCGAGTTTGGCTTCACCACGGTCGCCTGCGCTTCCACCGGCAATCTGGCCGGTTCGGTGGCGGCCAATGCAGCGGCGGCGGGGCTGGAATCCTATGTGTTTATTCCGCATGATCTGGAGGCGGGCAAGGTGCTCGGCGCAGGCATATTCGGCACCAGAATTATCGGCATCAGAGGCGCGTATGACGATGTCAACCGGCTCTGCTCGGAAGTGGCCGGTAAATATGGCTGGGCATTTGTCAATGTGAATGTGCGCCCGTTTTACGCCGAGGGCTCCAAATCGCTGGGTTATGAAATGATGGAACAACTGGGGTGGAGAGCGCCGAAGCATGTGGTCGTGCCGATGGCTTCCGGTTCGTTATGCACCAAGGTCGATAAGTCGATTAAGGAATTTATCAAACTGGGGCTGATTGAAGATAACGGCACGGCTGTTTATGGCGCCCAGGCGACCGGCTGCTCGCCGATAGCCAAATCGGTCAAGGATGGAACCGACCTGATTCATCCGGTGCGGGCCGACACCATCGCCAAGTCGCTGGCCATCGGCAATCCGGCTGACGGCTACTATGCCAATCGCGTGATTCTGGAATCCGGCGGCTGGGCTGAGGATGTGTCCGATCAGGAGGTGGTGGGCGCCATGAAGCTGCTGGCTGAAACCGAAGGCATTTTTGCCGAGACAGCCGGCGGCGTGACGCTGGGTTGCGCCAAAAAGATGATTGAATCGGGCAAGCTGCCGCGTGACGAGTCGATTGTGCTGTGCATCACCGGCAATGGCCTGAAGACTCAGGAGGCGGTGGCCGATGCGATTGACAGGCCGCGCATTATTGCGGCCAGTCTGAAAGAATTTGACGCCCTGGCGGAAGCCGACGGCGTAAAGTAAGGTCAGCGCACCCATGTAAGAAGCACCTGTAGCTGCTCAGGTTGCCCTTGATTTGTTCGAGAACAAGGAAAACACGCGCAGTGTGCTTCTGCACTC
>CAYTFI010000250.1:0-2379 GCA_964437065.1 uncultured Zetaproteobacteria bacterium
CCTTGTGTTGAACATGCAACGCAGTTCTCCTTGCCGCCCCGGTATCATACATTTTATATCAGGAGGCGGCAAAGAATCTTGAGCGTTAGTCAGTCCGGATCGCTTGGCAATCCATCATGGTTGTGTTCGTATGTTGCGCATGAAAATGATGTTTGATTTCTTTCCCGTGCTGCTTTTCTTTATTGTTTATAAAACGTATGACATCTACGTTGCAACCGCAGTGTTGATTGCTGCCTGCGTCGTCCAGACTTTCGGCTGTCGAATCATCAAAGGCAAGTTTGAACGCGCCCAGGTGATTACGCTGGCGCTGGTCTTTATTTTTGGCGGTTTGACGCTGCTGTTGCACAATGAAGTCTTCATTAAATGGAAGCCGACTGCAATAAACTGGTTGTTTGCGGTTGCCTTCATTGGTTCCCGGCATATAGGGAAAAAGACTATTATCGAGCGCATGATGGGCGACAACATCACGCTTCCGGCGCCGGTCTGGATCAGGCTGAATATGGCCTGGGCGCTATTCTTCATTGCGCTCGGTATTCTGAACATCTATATCGCCTTCAACTTCGACACCGACACCTGGGTCAACTTCAAGCTGTTCGGCCTGATGGGCCTGACCTTTGTGTTTGTGATTGCCCAGAGCTTTTTTCTGATGCCCTATTTCAGGGAACAGCAGGCAGGGGATAACGAATAGCCTGATCAAATTTGATTTGTGTTGCCGGCTTGCGGCATTATTGCGGCATGGGGGAGTGTCAATGAGATATGCATTATTAACTTTGTTATTGTCGGTGTTTCCGCATCAGGCATTAGCCGCCGGCAATGGCATGGATGCATTTTTTGTCAAGGTCAACGGTTATCTGGCTTCAGTGCTGTTTTATGATGTCATGCCGGGAGAGGCGGCGCTGCCGTTTATTGTTGCCTGGCTGATAGTCGGGGCGGTTTATCTCACATGTCGCTTTGGCTTTATCAATATTCGCATGATGGGGCACGCCTTTCAAATCATTTGCGGCAAATATAAGTCGCAAGAGGACAAAGGCGACGTTTCCTCATTTCAGGCGTTGACGACAGCGCTCTCGGCCACGGTCGGGCTGGGCAACATTGCCGGGGTGGCAATTGCCGTCAGCCTCGGAGGGCCGGGTGCGACGTTCTGGATGATTGTCGCCGGTTTCTTCGGCATGACATCCAAATTCACCGAAGTGACGCTGGGGCAGATGTATCGCGAGTTTCGACCCGATGGCCGGGTGCTGGGCGGCGCGGTTGAGTACCTGTCCAGGGGCTTTGCCGAGAAAGGCATGGCGAGGACAGGCAAAGTGCTGGCCGTCATTTTTGCTATTCTTTGCATTGGCGGCTCCCTCGGGGCGGGCAATCTGTTCCAGGTGAGCCAGTCAATGGGCGCGGTGCAAAATCAGGTGGCCTTTTTCAGGGATTATCCGATTGTTTACGGGCTGATTATGGCAACGGCTGTCGGCATTGTGATTATTGGCGGCATTCGCCGAATTGCGCATACGGCCGAGGCCATCGTGCCTGCCATGGTGTTGATCTATCTGGCGGCATGTCTGTGGATCATCATCACGCATGTTGCCGATTTGCCTGCTGCAATGTCGATGATTGTCAGCCAGGCATTCAATCCGACAGCGATTGCCGGAGGCATGGTCGGCGTGCTGGTGCAGGGCTTTAAACGGGCGGCATTTTCCAGTGAGGCGGGTATCGGCTCGGCGGCCATCGCACACTCTGCGGCGGCAGTAAAGTATCCGGTGCGCCAGGGCTTCGTGGCGCTCTACGAACCCTTCATCGACACCATTGTCATCTGCACCATGACCGCGCTGGTGATTATTCTGACTGGCGTCTATAACGCGCCGGAGCATCATGCTCTGGTGGCGGCGAGCAAGGGGGCGGCGTTGACTGCGGTAGCCTTTGGCACGGTTATTTCATGGTTTCCGGCGGTGTTGTCGATCTCCGTCGTGCTCTTCGCCTACAGCACGATGATTTCCTGGTCGTATTATGGCGAACGCTGCTGGACCTTTGTATTTGGCGAGCGTTATTCGATGGTTTTCCGCATTTCCTTCGTATTGTTCGTGGTGCTGGCTTCAGTGGTCAGCGCCGGTAAAATCCTTGATTTCAGCGATCTGCTGATCCTGTCCATGGCCTTTCCGAACTTTCTGGCGCTTTATCTGTTGCAGGGCAAGGTGGCCGCCGCCCTGAAAGCGTATTTTGGCATGCTGGACAGCGGTGAGTTTGAACGGGAAGAAACACCTGTACGTCGTGGAGGCGTGCGAGGGGCATAAAATTGCCGCGGTTTCCCTTTTATTAAACTCCGTTTGCAACTGGCTCTAACGCGCATGGATTTTTTCCACCCCGCGATAAGCAAGCTTTGTGAAGCAATGG
>CAYTFI010000251.1:0-2372 GCA_964437065.1 uncultured Zetaproteobacteria bacterium
TACCGGGATTGAGCACGATGGCCGATTGTTCGTAGACCATTTTCCGGATATAATCAAAATCTTCAGGTTTTATGGACATGCATGCTCCGCAAAACGATTGCCGGCCCGGCCATTCCAGACCCGCCGCACAATTTCATCACCTATGCGGTCAAGGGGAAAAACACCGTCAGCCAGGCCCGCCTTTGCTACGGCCCCCGGCATTCCCCATACCACGCTGCTTGATTCATCCTGCACAATCACCTGACCGCCCGCATCGCAAATACGTCTGCAGCCAAGCATTCCGTCCTGCCCCATGCCCGTCATCACCACGCCGAGAACATTCGGACCATAGGCTTCAACCACGGAACGGAACAACACATCCGCCGCCGGACGGCAGGAATTCTCCCGCGCCTGCTTGTTGAGCCGGATGACGGGGCCTGCGCCGGACTGGCGTGAAACCAGCATGTGATAGTCGCCCGGCGCCAGCCACACATGGCCCGGTGCCAGCAAAACGCCGCCGGCGCCCTCATGCACCTGAATAACGGACTTTTCCGCCAGGCGCTGTGACAACAGTTTGGTAAATAATGGTGGCATATGCTGTACAATGACGACTGGTACGGGCAAATCAGCCGGCAACCGCGGAATCAGGGCGCATAAGGCATTGGGTCCGCCGGTGGATATCCCGATGGTCACCACATCCACCCGCGCATGCTGTCGTGGATGGCGCGTCTGAACGGTGAGTTTAAATGGCACGGGCAGCCGCACAACCGGTTGCACGGTTGCCGCCGGACGCCCGCAAAGGCCCTTGATCTTCGGGACAAGCTCATCCCTCAGGCATTGCATAGCCGCCACCACGCTTCCGACATTGGCCGGCTTGGTTACATAGTCATTGGCCCCGAGAGCCAGCGCATCCAGGGTGGCTGCCGCGCCGCGCTCGGTCAGGGTGCTGAACATAATGACGGGCAGGCCGGGATACAGTTTGCGAAGTTCGGCCAATGTCTGGAGACCATCCATCACCGGCATTTCAATATCCAGAGTGATGATATCCGGCTTGAGTCTGGAAATTTTATCCAGCGCAATCTTCCCGTTCGCCGCGACGCCAACCACCTCTAGCATCCTGTCTTCGTTCAGAACATTGGTAATAATGCGTCGAACGACAACCGCATCATCCACAACAAGAACCTTGATCTTATTCATGCGTGTTAACAGTCTTAATCAATCAGGCCGAGTAGCCGGATCTTTTCGAAAATCGCCTCTTTGTTAAACGGTTTAATGATATATTCATTCGCCCCGGCCTCCAGCGCCTTGATCATCCGGGATGCCTCCGCCTCGGTCGTCACCATCATCAGGCGCATATCCGCATACTCGGGAATGGCGCGCACGGCACAAATAAATTCATAGCCATTCATCTCCGGCATGTTCCAGTCCACCATCGCCAGTTCTACCGGACCTGTTTCCCGCAAACGATCTATCGCCTCACATCCGTTTCCAGCTTCAATCACCTCGAAACCAAATGCCTTCAGACTCTTGCCGAGAATCATTCGCATAGCTCTGGAATCATCAACCACCAATACACGCATGTACATATCTCCCTATATAAAAAGTTCTGAGTGCTGAGGACTGAGCAATGGGGGAAAAAAGAAGCGTTAACTTTCTCTTGCCACTCACCACTCCAGGAGTCTGTCGAACTTAAGCTGAATTGACTACGCAATCATAAAGCAGGGGTCGCAAGAGATAGGCCTCAAAGGAAACACCGCAGGCCTGCTCTATCCCGCCCTCCAGATAGCGGTTGCCAAGGAGATCAAGTTGCTCATCCGGAATACACAGGCCTGTTTCGTCATCAGACAGGTAGTGCTGCCCATTTCCCGGCAAGGAATAAACCTTGCCTGATTTCGAAATCATATCGCCATACACACGGCGCGAACGCATCCGGCCCGTATGCCCGTCTACAGAATGATGTTGATACATGTCATGCCTCCCTATATAAAAAGTGCTGAGAACTGAGAAACGAGGATAAGAAGAAGTTCCTGCTTTTACTCAGCACTCGTTGCCCGGCACTCAGCACTTTTTTACGCGTACTTGAACTGGCCAAGCATTTGTTGCAGTTCCGCCGCCATGCCGGAGAGCTCTCCCGCGGCCTGTTGCGTGTCATTCGCCCCCGTCGAAGTGCTCTGGGCGGCCTCGGCGACGCCAGTAATATTCCGGGTGATTTCCGCGCTGCCCTTCGCGGCTTCATTGACGTTGCGGGCAATCTCGTTGGCCGTGCCGCTCTGCTGCTCCACCGCGCTGGCGATCGTATTCTGGAAATCATTGATCCGGGTAATAATTTCGCTTATCTGGCTGATCGCCGTGACCGCATCCTTGCTGTCGGTCTGGATGGTTTCGATCTTCTG
>CAYTFI010000252.1:0-2361 GCA_964437065.1 uncultured Zetaproteobacteria bacterium
AGTATGTCTCTGGAATTGCAACGGCTGGTTGGCCAGTTCAAGTACGCATAGGGAGAAAGCAATGCGCGTATTGTTGGTTGATGACTCCAGAGCCATGCGAATGATCCTCGGCAAGAGCCTGAAAGCACTTGGTTTTGAAGTGTTTGAAGCCGGGAATGGATGTGAGGCGCTGGAGCGCCTGCAGGAAATTGGCCAGGCTGATCTGGCGATGGTGGACTGGAACATGCCGGAAATGAATGGCTATGAATTCATCTGCGCGGTGCGCGCGAAGCCCGAGTATGCGGCGATGCGCCTGATGATGGTGACGACCGAGTCAGAGGCGTCCCAGATGATCAAGGCCCTGGAGGCCGGCGCGAACGAATACATCATGAAACCGTTCAACAGAGAGGCAATCGAAGAAAAAATCCGGCTGCTCGGCCTGATTGATTAGCGTTAACAGGCCCTAATGAATAAAATCAGGGTGCTCGTTGTTGATGACGCCGTTGTGGTTCGGCGCATTATTTCCAATGTGCTGGGCGATGATCCGGCGCTGGAGGTTGCCGGCGTAGCGGCAAACGGGAAGATTGCGCTGGACAAGATTGCCCGGCTTAAACCGGACATCATCACGCTGGATATTGAAATGCCGGTCATGGACGGCCTGCAGACCCTGACGGAACTGCGGAAGCTGTATCCCAATTTACCCGTCATCATGTTCAGCACGCTGACCGAGCGCGCCGCCGCAGCCACCCTGGATGCGCTGGCCCTCGGCGCCAATGACTATGTGGCCAAGCCGGCCAATGTCGGAAGCGTGGTGGCGGCCATGCAATGCCTCCGGGATGAGCTTGTTCCGAAGATCAAGGGCCTGTGCGGGCATCCGGTGGCAGTCACACAGCTGGATGTGAGGCCTGTGCAGCAGCCTGCGGCATTCAAGCCTGCCGCGCAGCTCCGTCAACCCAGTATGCAGGCGCGGGTGGATGTGGTGACCATTGGAATATCAACCGGCGGGCCCAACGCCTTATGCGCGCTTATCCCGCAGTTGCCGGCTGATTTGCCCGTGCCGGTAGTGATTGTCCAGCATATGCCGCCGTTATTTACCAAGCTGTTATCGCAACGTTTGGCGGAAAAATCCGCCATTCAGGTGCATGAGGGCGCCGGTGGCGCAAGGCTGGCGCCGGGCCATGTCTGGCTGGCGCCGGGCGGTTATCACATGGTGGTCTCACGTTCCAGCGCAGGCCCTGTGATCAGGCTCAATCAGGAAGCGCAGGAGAACTCCTGCCGGCCGGCAGTGGATGTGTTGTTCCGTTCAGTGGTTGAAACCTATGGTCCGAATGTTCTTGGCGTGGTGATGACAGGCATGGGGCAGGACGGAATGCTTGGCTGCAAGCGTATTTGCGAAGCGGGCGGCCAGGTGATTGTGCAGGATGAAACAAGCAGCGTGGTTTGGGGAATGCCGGGGGCTGTAGCAAAGGCAGGCCTGGCCGATGCCATATTTCCCCTTGACCGGATGGGCGCCGAGATTGTGCAAAGGGTCTGGAATGGCCGGGATAGCAATCGCTTTGCGGAAAAGCGTGCATGTCTATAAGGCCTGAAGATTTCGATTATGTCCGGGAAATGGTCTACGATCATTCGGCCATTGTCCTCAATCCCGGCAAGGAGTATCTGGTTGAATCCCGTATGCAACCGTTGATCTATCAGCAGGGGCTTGATTCCATTGCCGCCCTGGTGGCGGCGTTGCGCAGCAAGCCTTATTCAAACCTGCATAAGGACGTCATTGAAGCCATGACAACCAATGAGACGAGTTTTTTTCGCGATATGCACCCCTTCGAGGCGGTCAGGAAAAACATTTTCCCTGAAATGATGAAGTCCAGAGCGAATACGAGGGCGCTTCATATCTGGTGCGGGGCCTGTTCAAGCGGTCAGGAGCCTTATTCCCTGGCCATGCTGATTCGGGAACATTTCCCGATGCTGGACAGCTGGAAAGTCAATATAACGGCAAGCGATTTATCCGATGAGATACTGGCCAGGGCGCGCCAGGGCTGCTACGGGCCGCTTGAGGTCAACCGTGGCTTGCCGGCGCCGCTGCTGGTGAAGTATTTCGAGAGGCATGGAACCGGGTGGCAGGTGAAGGACATCCTTCGTGACATGATCACATTTCGCCAGATGAATCTGACAGGCGCCTGGGGTGCGATACCGCATCTCGACCTGATTATGCTACGCAATGTTCTTATCTATTTTGATCAGGATACGAAATGTTCGATTCTCGGCCAGATCCGGCGATTACTGAAACCGGATGGTTACCTGTTTCTTGGCTCGGCGGAAACCACATTCAATATTGATGACGCCTTCGAGCGGGTAATGTTTGGCCGCGCAGTTGCTTACAGG
>CAYTFI010000253.1:0-2357 GCA_964437065.1 uncultured Zetaproteobacteria bacterium
CCCGCATGATCCATGAGCCGGGAAGCAAGGGCTTTAATTTTGATGAAGCCATAAAAAGTCCGCCATAGCCTTTTGCGAAGTCATCAATTTTGCTTGCTCCGCGCCGGTGTTGCGATAGCGTAAGGTAATATGAGTGTTATGCGTTTATATCCCGGCCCGCAGCACCGCTCAGCCTTGAGGGGGCTGTATTTGAATCTGAATCTGCACAGACAGGCGGCCAGCGGCGATGTGTTGATATACGCCAATTTCATTGCCAGCGTGGATGGCCGGATTTCTGCGCCTCAGGCGCGCTCCGACGAATTTATCCCGCCAGCTTCAATCACCAACCGTCGTGACTGGCGGCTGTATCAGGAACTGGCCGCCCAGGCTGATGTCATCATTGTATCGGCGCGTTATTTCAGGCAACTGGCCAGGGGATGCGCGCAGGCCCGCTTGCCGGTCGCCTCCGAGCCCGAATATGCCGACCTGTTCGACTGGCGGCGAATGAACGGGTTTAAGACGCAGCCGGATGTGCTGGTGCTGTCGAACAGTCTGGATATTCCTCCGCAAGCGTTGCAACAGGCGCAAGACAGGGATATTACAATTTGCACCTGCGAACAGGCCGACAGCGAGCGGGCCGCACAGTTGCAGGAACGCGGCGTGGCGCTTGTCACCGGCGGGCGCAAGACCGTTGAGGGGAAGGCGCTCAGGCGGTTGCTGATTGACCGGAGCTATCGCAGCGCCTGCATGATTGCCGGGCCGCAAGTCCATCAGACGCTGGTTGCGCAGCGGGTGCTGGATCGCCTGTTTTTGACGACGCACCTGAGCCTGTTGGGCGGCGATGCATTCCATACCATTCTGGCTGGGAAATCCGGCGCTGCAGTTCGCCTGCAACTGCAATCGCTATATCTTGATCAGCAGAAGACCGGGGCGCAGCTGTTTGCTCAATATCGCTTGTAACTGCTCGCATATTTTTACCATGAAGGCGCAAAGGGGCGAACCGTTGTGACCGGTTTTAAAGATGATAATTGAGGAAGAGCGTTTATGAGTCGGCATTTGATAGAAATCCGCACGAGGCGGCGTGAGGAACTCATCGACATCACCCGCGAGGTTGAGCTGGCCGCGCGTGAGAGCGGCATTGATAATGGCATCATCTCGGTTTATGCGCAGGGCGCCACTGCTGCTATCATGGTTCAGGAAAACTGGGATGAGAGCGTGCAGACCGATGTCGTGCATCTGCTGAGGAAACTGATTCCGAAAGGCGTCTGGCTGCACGATGCGCAGGACGGCAATGGCGACGCTCATCTGAAGGCGGGACTGGTCGGCCCTTCCGAAACCATCCCGCTGATCAATGGCAGGCCGGGCTTGTCCCAATGGCAGAATGTCTTCTTCTGCGAATTCGACGGCCCTCGTTCTTCGCGTCGCATCGTCTGTACGATCATTGCAGGCTAATCGTTAAATTTCCGGTCGTATTTATGATGATTCGTGATCCTGTTTCACAAATCAGAGGCTACTTGAGCAGTTACAGGCATTTGAGGGCGGAGTGCTTGATAGTTACAATATCTGATCCGGATCACACTGAAGATGAAGAAACCATTCTTGATGAAGTCGTAAAAAGCCCATTCATGGGCTTTTTACTCACGGAAAGCGAAAAGTGTGATTTTCACTTTCCTTACAAATCAATGGCTTGCAGGACAAGCCATTGATTTGCGCGCCCGTCCATGGGCGCGATGATGACTTTTTACAAAGTCATCATTCTTAAACAGGAGAGCCGTTTGCAAAAGTCCGGGTAGATGAGCTGCAAGCCCAGTTCGAGTGTGTTTTTGGATGGAATGAGGGGCATTGTGCTTCCATTCGTCGAAATTCCAGATCGGGAATACGCCGAAACGGCAGGAGGAAAAACGAAAATGCACGCTGTCCATAGTTGGGCCTTCTGGGCGATACTTGCCGCAGTATTTGCGGCGCTTACGGCTATTTTTGCAAAAATTGGCGTTCAAAATGTCGATTCAGATCTCGCCACCCTTGTTCGAACGGCAATTATTATGGTCGTTCTGTCCAGCTTTGTATGCTTTGCCGGCAAATGGAGCAACCCTTTTGAACTTTCCTCAAAAACATGGCTTTTTCTTACGCTGTCCGGGTTGGCTACCGGCGCTTCATGGGTTTGCTATTTTCGCGCTCTTCAACTCGGAGAAGTTTCCAAAGTTGCGCCAATTGACAAGTTCAGTCTGGTTCTGGTCGCCATTTTCGCAGTTGCCTTTCTTGGTGAGCGTCCATCGGTTCGTGACTGGACAGGAATTGCCATGGTGGCAGGCGGAGTCATGCTTCTGGCCCTTAAACGATGAGTTGGAATGAGCCAGTGATCCTCATGCGCCCGGACA
>CAYTFI010000254.1:0-2352 GCA_964437065.1 uncultured Zetaproteobacteria bacterium
TTTTTTTCTTGCCGTGACCATCTATGCCTTCTTTAAAAAGGAGCAGGATCGCTGAAGATTTCCTGTTCTTGCTCCAGTGCAGACGCTCATCCGGCACGTGAAGTATGCCCTGGCTGCGGCCAGGAGAGCCTTCCGGTCAGCATGAAAACCCTTTGGCATCAGGTTTTGTTTCCGTATAACCGGGATTTGGTCGAAGATCATTTCGACTTTTGCGCCGACCGCGATTGCACGACCGGTTATTTTTCCTCATCCATACGTATTCCGAAATCACAGATGCGGGTATTTCAGCCAGGCCGGCAGGCGATGCTCTGCCATTGCTTTGATATTGCTGAGGCTGTTTATCGTGCTGCTATGGCGGATGGTAAGGCGGCCGCCATCAAGGCATTTGTTATTCAGCAAACGAAAGCAGGCTTGTGCGCCTGCGAAGCCAGAAATCCGTCCGGCCGTTGTTGTCTGGCTGCTTTCCGGCAGATTGAGAAGGCGCATGATCACTGAATCGACGATTACCTGCCCGGTTTGTGGCCATCGCGAAATGGAAACGATGCCCGTCGATGCCTGTCAGTGGTTTTACGAATGCGAGCAATGCCATGCCCTGCTCAGGCCCAAAGATGGCGATTGTTGCGTATTTTGCTCCTATGGCGATGTGCCGTGTCCGCCGCTTCAGCAGGGAGATGAATGCTGCCGTATGTGAAAAAACGCACGGAAGAAAGCCGGGGAATAGTTCGCGCTTCGTTTATCAGTGCAATTTTGTCAGACAGTCTGCGGCCGCAAGTTTGTAACACTCGGCCAGGGTCGGGTAGTTGAACACATTGCGCACCAGATCATCCACTGTGCCGCCGAGATTCATGACCAGCTGACCGATATGAATTAGTTCGCTGGCCGATTCCCCGACGATGTGCACGCCGAGAATTTTCCGGCTTTCCCGCGCGACATTGAGTTTCAGCAGCCCGGTCATATCACCGATAATCTGACCGCGGGCACTTTCGCGGAAATAGCCACGTCCGGTGACGTAATCCACGCCCTTCGCCTTCAGTTCGCGTTCGGTGGCGCCCACGCCGGAGAGTTCCGGAATCGTATAAATCGCCATCGGCATGTTTTTCGCCAGTGCCGGCGGCTCCTGGCCAAACGCGTGCATGGCCGCCATGCGCCCCTGTTCCATGGCCGTGGAAGCCAGTGCAGGGCGACCGATCAGATCGCCAACCGCATAGATATGCGGCACCGAAGTCTGGAAAAAATCGTTGACCGGAATCCATTCGTCCTCGGTTTTAATGCCCGCATTGCCGACATGCAGATAGCGAGTGTTGGGTTCGCGCCCCTGCGCAAATAACAGCGTGTCCGCATGCATCTGGCGACCATCCTCCAGGCGGACCGTGACAGTCGCGCCATCGGTGGTAATTGACTGGCAACGACACTGCATCAGGAAATGTACGCCCATCGATTGCATCGCATCGCTCAGAGCTCCGGCAATATCCTCGCTGAGCCACGAGAGGATCTGTTCATGCGAATCGATCACCGTTACCTCGACGCCGAGGGCGGCAAACATCGAAATAAATTCACAGGCAATCACTCCGCCGCCGACTACAAGCATCGAACGCGGCAGATGCCGGATTTTCAGCACCGACGTTGAATCAAGTACGGTCTTCTTGTCGAAGGGAACATGTGAGGGGCGCCGGGGACGGGAACCTGTGGCCAGGATCAGGATACCGGAGGTAAGAAAACGCTCTTCGCCGTTGGCTGATGTAATGCGCAGCGTATGCGCATCCACAAAAGCGGCATCGCCCGGAATCAGCGCCACGCCGCAACGCATCAGCTGGTTGAGAATCACTGATTCCTGCTGCGCGATCACGCTTTCCTTATGCCTGACGGCTTCGGCCAGCAGGCCGTGCAGCTGGCGGGATTCCGGCGTGAATATTTCGCGCATGCCCCGGCGCCCTGCATTGGAAGCCATGTAGGCCACCTCGCGCAGGGCTTTGCTGGGGATCGTCCCGGTTTGCAGGCCTGCCCCGCCAATGCGCGGTTTGCGTTCAATGATACCCACGCGTTTACCCATGCGCGCCGCATGCAATGCCGCGTGTTGTCCCGCCGGGCCCGAACCCACAATCAGAAGATCGTAATCAGCCATAAGATATATCCATGGCTGTACCCTAGAGCCTGATAGCCGATGTGGCGAATACAGGTGAAGGGTAATAACGCACTCTATCGGTTGTCTGGGTTAGGAGACGGTTACGCAAGTTGTTAATATTAGAACCAAATAGGCTGCCCGGTTTACGAGTTGCTCATTCCTCTGCTTACGGAAGACATGCGGCGAGCTGCAGATATTCCTTCAAGTGATTCTTGCGCTTACATTCGATG
>CAYTFI010000255.1:0-2344 GCA_964437065.1 uncultured Zetaproteobacteria bacterium
ACGGTAGGAATAACGGGCGCGCCAAGCCTCTCCGAAAGGGCGTCAACATCTATTGTTACGCCCTTTTTGCGCGCCTCGTCCATCATATTCAGGGCAACGACAACGGGCAGGCCAAGTTCGGCAAGCTCCAGCGTCAGTTCCAGGCTGCGTTCGAGCACGCTGGCGTCAATAACATGAATGAGAATGTCCGGCCTGGCAAATGGCGTCGGCGGCTCATTTCTTTCGTGGCGTGAAACAAGCGGCAACGCATCGCCCCACAGCAAATATTTCAATGCTTCAAGATCATCGCCTGCCAGCCCGCGCAGTGAGTGAATCCCTGGTAAATCGACAAGATGGACTTCATCGACGCCAATTTGGACAAGGCACTCGGCATAAGGCTTGCGCGTGCCGGTTAACCGGCCCGATTGATAGCTGGTGCTGGCGACAGCATGAAAAATTCTGCTTTTTCCACTGTTTGGCTGGCCGACGAGCGCAATGCGCAAACGATTCTCGCCACGATAAATATGGCGGTGAAATGTTATCGTTTGCGCAGGCATGGATGATGAGTTCAAAACGGAAACGAGACTGTGGCCGGAGGGCGGTGCAAGTCAAGCCGGCAGCAGGGGCTTACGGGCCGCTTTGCATTTTTCCAGCTTGTAAAGTATGATGACTTGGTAAAAAGTCATCAGGTCTTGCAGCGGAGGTTAAATGGACTACAGCTATTTGAATGACGTCCTCGCCATCCTCGTATCCACCGTGGTAGTCGTGGTTCTGTTCCTGCGAGTCGGGCTGCCGCCGATTCTGGGCTATCTGGCTGTTGGCGCTGTTATCGGGCCTTACGGCCTGGCCCTGGTTTTTGATACCGGGCGCATCAGGGCGCTGGCGGAATTTGGCGTAGTGTTCCTGCTGTTCAGCATTGGCCTTGAATTTTCAGCGCCGTTGCTTATTCACATGCGCGGTTCGGTTCTGGGTCTGGGCGGCGCTCAGGTGCTGTTGACCATGGCGCTCACTGTTGCAGCGGCAATGTTTTTCGGCATGCCTGTCGAGTCCTCGCTGGTGCTGGGGGGCATTGTCGCCATGTCTTCAAGCGCACTGGTGACCAAGCAGCTGTCCGATCAGCTGGAATTACACACGCGCCATGGCAGAAATGCCGTCGGCGTTCTCCTGCTTCAGGATTTGATGGTGGCGCCGCTGCTGATTTTTGTGTCAGGCCTGACCGGCGAGGCGAACTCAACCTCAACCATGACTATTCTGACCGCCATTGGCGAGGGCTTGCTTGTGCTGTTGCTGATTTTCGCCTTCGGGCGCCGGGTATTGAGACCGCTGTTCCGGGAAGTCGCCGGCTTTCGCTCGCCGGAGCTGTTTACTCTTACCGCGCTGCTTGTCGTGCTCTGTTCCGCATGGGCGACCCAGAAGATCGGCCTGAGCCTTCCACTGGGCGCATTCCTGGCCGGCGTGATGCTCAGCGAAACGGAATTTCGTCATCAGGTGGAGGCCGAAATCAGGCCATTTCGCGATGTATTGCTGGGGCTGTTTTTTGTCTCTGTCGGCATGATGTTGAATATGCGGCTGATGCCCGATATCTGGCCCCGGGTGTTGATGCTGCTGGCCGTGCTTGTGGTGGCAAAACTGCTGCTGGTGATGGGCCTTTGTCGTCTGGCGGGCTGGAACAGCGCCGTATCGATGCGCACCGGGCTGATACTTGCGCACGGCGGCGAGTTCGGATTCGCCATCTTGCTGCTGGCGCTTGATGCAAATCTGTTTTCGCCTGTCGTAAGCCAGATTGTCCTGGCGGCGCTGCTGTTCAGTATCGGCCTGGCGCCATTTATATTGCGCTATAACGGCAGGATAACCGCTTTTCTGATGCCTGCGGCCATGGACATGAGCCGGAAAAAAGTCAGGGATCAAATTGCCGCTACGGCGAGCGGACTGACGCATCATGTCATTATTTGCGGCTTTGGCCGGGTAGGGCGAAATGCCATGAAGCTGTTACAGAATGAAGGCGTTCCCTGCATGGCTGTCGATCTGGATCATGAACATGTGAAGCAGGCGGCCGCTTCAAGGCAGCCCGCCTATTATGGCGATGCGACCAGCCTTGAATTGATGAATGCCTGCGCTCTGCCACGTGCATCGGCGGTGGTGGTCAGCATGGCCGATTTCAATACCAGCATGCGAATTTTGCGTCGTATTCGTTCGGTGGACGACACGCTGCCTGTGATCGTGCGCGCCCGCAAAGAGATTCACCTGTTCCAGCTTTATCAGGCCGGCGCCACTGACGTGGTGGCCGATACATTCGACATCAGCCAGATGTTGACCCCGGAGATGCTGGACAGATTTAATATTACCTAGATCCTGCAAGTGTTTG
>CAYTFI010000256.1:0-2319 GCA_964437065.1 uncultured Zetaproteobacteria bacterium
TGGAACCAACCGGTTATGAGCCGGTAGCGCTAACCAATTGCGCCATGAGCCCGTTCTTGTCACCGCCAATCGCATTGAGCGCGGCAGCCTAATCAGCGTCTGTTGGCATGGCAATCGTATCGCAGCGCCCGGTTTGGCGCTACCATGCCCCGCCATGACCCATAATGCCGCCAAACAAGCAACCAGATTCACCGACCTGAACCTCCCGGATCCCCTGCAAAAGGCCATTGCCGACATTGGCTTTACCGAGATGACGGACATCCAGCAGACGGTGTTGCCGTTGACATTGGCTGGAAAGGATGTGGCCGGACAGGGGCGAACAGGCACGGGAAAAACAGCCGCCTTCCTCATCACGACGATAAACCGGTTGCTGTCCGAACCGCCCGGAAAAGGGCGCAGACATCATCATCCCAGGGCTCTGATGATTGCGCCGACCCGTGAGCTGGTGGTGCAGATTTTCGCCGATGCAAAAAAACTTGCCAGACATACTGAATTAAAGCTGCATGCGGTCTTCGGCGGCGTGGATTATGAAAAGCAGCGTCTGGCCTTTGATGATGGCGTGGATATTCTGGTTGGCACGCCGGGGCGCCTGATCGATTATCTTAAAAAGAGAGTTTATTCTCTGGATAAAGCTGAAATACTGGTTGTCGATGAAGCGGATCGCATGTTCGACCTCGGCTTCATCAAGGATCTGCGTTTTTTGCTGCGTCGCCTGCCCGAATACCACCGGCGTCAGTCGTTGATGTTCTCGGCCACGCTTTCCCATCGCGTCATGGAATTGGCATATGAACATATGAACCAGCCCGAAGAGTTGCGCGCTGAAGAGGGCGATGTCACCGCCTCCGGCATCACGGAAACCATGTATCACACCGGCATGGATGAAAAGTTGCCGCTGCTGGTGCACCTGCTGCGCGAATCGCACGTTAAGCGCGGCATGATTTTTATCAATGAGAAGCGAACAGGCGAAAGGGTGGCTCGCAACCTGGCCCGCTACGGCTTTGCCGTCGGCATTTTATCCGGTGATGTGCGACAACAAAAGCGCATGCGCATTTTGAAGGATTTCACCAGCGGCAAGCTGCATCTGCTGGTCGCCACTGATGTGGCCAGTCGCGGCCTGCATATTGATGGCGTGACGCACGTATTCAATTACGACTTGCCCGATGAGGCCGCCAACTATGTTCACCGCATTGGCCGCACAGCCCGCGCCGGCGCCACCGGACATGCCATCTCGTTTTCCTGCGAACGATTCTGTTTCGGCCTGCCGGATATCGAGGCTTACATAAGCCGTCAGATACCGCTGTTGCATGTGGATCAATCGATGCTCGAAATCGGCAAACCGACAAAGCCCGAAGCCACCGCCGAAGGCCTGAAAAAGGAAGATCGCGCCGAGCAGGGCGGGCGCCCCGGAGGCGACAATCGGAGCCGCCGCCCGCGTCATCGCAATCAGGGCAAGGGCGGCAGGCGACCATCCGGCAGACAGGGGCGATCAGGGCGATAACCGCGTCTCTCAAAAACTGCAGGCCGAAAAGACTGCCGGAAAGCGTCTCCGGGAGCTTAGGCGTTGGTATGAAATAACATGTACGATTATACGCTTGAATTTACGTTAGATTGTTGTGTGTAAGTTGCGATAATCGAAGATGTGGGTTGAGTCCCTATAGTGCTGTAAAATCGATGAAGGTGGATGGCCACCTGCTCTCCATTAGGTTTGGTGTTGAGAGACATCAAAAACTAAGAAGGAGAAGCAGATGGCCGAGTACGATATTAGCCTGACAAAGGATCAGGTGGAAGGACTTTTAACAAATAATGATGGATTGAAAGGTCTGGTTACTGTTGTAGTGAACCAGGTTCTGGAGACGCAGATGAGCGAGCATTTATCAGCCGGTCACTATGAGCGCAGTGATGGCCGCAAGGGCTACAGGAACGGTTACCGTCTGAGACAACTGTATACGCGTATCGGCAAACTGGTTCTGCGCGTCCCCCAGTGCCGTGACGGACAGTTCAGTACGGATCTGTTCAGTCGATTCCAGAGATCGGAACAGGCTCTGGTGCTGGCGATGATGGAAATGGTTTTACAGGGCGTGAGTACGCGCAGGGTAGAGAAAGTGACAATGGAGCTGTGTGGCGAAAGCTTTTCCAAATCCACGGTCAGCCGCTTGTGCATCAACTTGCAGGCGCGAGTCGATGCATGGAACAACCGCCGACTGGATGAAGAAGGTAAACGATTTCCGTTTCTGATTGTAGATGCACTGGTCATCAAAGTGCGACTGGATGATCGCGTGGTTTCCACAAGCGCACTGGTAGCTTCTGGTATTAATGATA
>CAYTFI010000257.1:0-2273 GCA_964437065.1 uncultured Zetaproteobacteria bacterium
CGGCTACCAGCAAATGGGCAGCCTGCTCAGTCTGCGAAGTTCGTTTGATTTGGCGGAGCTGTCTTTGGCCGTAAGCGGGCATTACAGGCTTTATCAAAGCCCGGATCCCTCTGCTCTGGCGGCAGGAAACTTTTTCAGGCGCCGGGATCGCTATGTTCAAATTGGCAGCAGCCTGGATTTCCCATCGTTGCTTGAGCTGCCGCTGGTCTTTTCCGGCTATGCCTACTGGCAGAAAAATATGTCAAATTACAGGCAACCGCTGGTTCTCAGCATCAATAATATTGATTCATATCGCGTTTGGCGCGTGGGAGGATCTTTGCGATGGGTATTTTAACATGAAACAAATAACGCGATTGCATAATATTTTCCGTTCTGTGGCAATGCTTCATTATACGGGCTGGAAAGATGCGTGCGCCCTGAAGCAATTCATGGCCTGCTGGACAAGAAGCGCTGTATTGATAATTTTACTGGCGTCGACCTTTCCCGGCCTTGCATCAGCAGATTCGGCTGAACCGGCAGGAGAGATCAAATTTACTGTTGGCGAGGCATATATTTTTCACCAGGGGGAGCGCAAAAAGGCCGTGGTGAACATGCCTGTGTATGCCGGAGATACAGCGTTGACGCGAGACGATGGCAGAATCAAGCTTCACATGATTGATGACAGCCTCGTATATATAGCGCATGGAAGCCGGGTTATCATTAAAGAGTACAGGGCGGGAAAGTCCGGCGTGTCGCGGGGAACATTTGATATGCTGTGGGGGAAAGTGCGTTTCATGGTCAACAAGCTTACAGGAGATGCGACCTTCCAGACGCGCACCAAGACAGCGATTATGGGCGTGCGCGGCACGCAGTATATTGTGATTACGCCGCTTGCGATGCTTGAAATGAACAGGCCTGTTTCCATATTTGATGATCCGGATCTTACGCTGGATGACGTGCAGGAAGCCATCACGCGCCTGATCGTGCTGGAGGGCCAGGTGCGCGGAATGAATAATTCCGGCGATTCACGGGATGTAAATGCGGGAAATACGGCAAACTTTTATGTTAATGGCGTGATCAAGGTCAAGCCGACGGAATCCATTGATGGCGAGAATATGCCGACGGCGGGGGTGACTGCGACCGATGCAGGTTCAAAGCCCTCTCACGCCACATTTAAAAAATCGGTTCCAGGGCCTGCGCCAGGCGGCTTGCCCAATCTGCCGCCGCCAAATTCGAATATGGGGGGCGCTCAAACAAACTCCTTTATCGCCGGGGCGACAGCAGGCGCGTCATCCCAGTCGATCACGCAAACTGTGACCCAGGCCACAGTCCAGGGCGCAACCACGATCACGATAGCGCCGACATTTGTGCCGTAGGAAAGGGATAATGGGCCGATTAATATTTCATATCAGGCATTCGCCAGTGCGCTGCTGTCAAGTTGGCCTGTTCCTTCTGCTTGGCATGCTTTCAGCTTGCGGCGGGGGCGCCGGCTCGTCGTCAGGCGCAGTTGCATCGGCCAGCACCAGAGTGACCATCTCCCTGGCCGGAGCAAGTTCCGGCGCCACAAGAGCATTGAGCAATGCGTTTCCTGCCAGCCAGACGACCGCATCAGCAGGCCTGCATACGCGGGCGGCGCCGCCCGCTGTACAGTCGATGTCGATTCTTGTCACCAGTGCGACAGGGGTTGTGCTGGCAGGTCCGCTGTTCGCCAATGCGCCCAATCTTTCTATTACCCTGCTGGTGCCCAATGGAACCGGCATCGTTTTCACCCTTACCGCATATGCAGGGCTAAATGGCACTGGCGCCATTCTTTATAAGGGATCCACGGCAGCCAACCTGACCGGCGCACCGGTCACCATTCCGATCCAGATGAACCTGTCCGTTGCGGTCAGCGCGGCGCCTGCGACAAATATTGTTCGAGGGCAGATGGTGACGCTGACCGGAACAGTGTCCGGCGCCGCCCCGACGGCGACTTCATCTCTTCTCTGGAGTAAAACAGGGGGCGTGCTTGGCGTGCCGACCGCCAACGGCGCCACAGTTACGTGGACTGCGCCCAACACCGTTGGCGTTTATACCATCACCGCCCAGATTGATCCCAATGTCAACCCGCTTCAGGATCCGACAGCAGTGGGAACGGCAGTGCTGACTGTCATCAACCGGGCGCCGGTCGTATCGCTGAGCAGCACAGCCGTCTCGCTTGCCGAGGGGGGCAACGCTGCGCTCACTGCCACGGCTGTTGACGCTGACGGCGATCCCTATGCATTCAGCCTCGCCAATGCCCCGGCCTGGGCTAC
>CAYTFI010000258.1:0-2240 GCA_964437065.1 uncultured Zetaproteobacteria bacterium
TTAACATGAAACAAACAACGCGCGTTGATCTGATTCCCGCTCTCCGCTTGAGGGGCTTGCCGCTATGAGCTGGTTTACGCGCCTGATCGAATCCCCCAAGAATATTCTCAAATCCGGTGATTCGGGCTCTCCCGAGGGCCTGTGGATCAAGTGTCCGCATTGCTCTGAGGCCCTGTATAACAAAGAGCTGGCACGCAATTCCATGGTCTGCTCAAAATGCGGCCATCATCTGCGCATGTCCGCCGGACAGCGCGCCGAACTTCTTTTTGACGCCGATAGCTTTGAAGAGAAGGATCGCAAGTTGCGCTCGCAGGATCCGCTGTCATTCAAGGACACGAAAAAGTACAAGGATCGCACTCGCGATGCCGCCAAAAAGGCCGGTCCTGAGGACGCCGTTCGCAACTATATTGGCGAAATCAGGGGGCATGCCGTAGCGGCCTCGATTTTCGAATTTGCCTATATGGGCGGCAGCATGGGCTCGGTGGCGGGCGAAAAAATAGTGCGCTGCATGGAGCACGCACTGGAGCAGGGCTGCCCCTATTTACTGATTACCGCATCCGGCGGCGCCCGCATGCAGGAAGGAGTGATTTCGCTGATGCAGATGGCCAAGACATCATCCGCCGCCAATCTGCTCAATGCAGCACGGCTCCCCTTTATCTGTCTGCTGACCGATCCTACGATGGGCGGCGTATCCGCATCAATTGCCTGGCTGGGCGATGTCATCATTGCCGAGCCCGACGCACTGATCGGTTTCGCCGGGCCGCGCGTGATTCAGGAAACAGTAGGTCAAACTTTGCCGGAAGGATTTCAGCGCTCGGAGTTTCTGCTCGAACATGGCCTGATTGATGCGGTTATAGATCGCCGTGAATTGCCCGATTATCTGGCAACAATGATTGCGCATCTGACGCATCGATCATACCGACAACACATCGAATAAACTGAGCAAGCCTTCAACCATTGAGCAATGGCTGGCCGAACTGGGCGACCCGTCAGCCGACCGCGATTACCAACCGGGTCATGAGCGCGTTCTTGAATTGCTGGCCGGGATCAGCACGCACAGGCCCGGACTGCGCATCCGCATCGCCGGCACCAATGGCAAAGGCTCAACCGCGTTCATGCTGGCCGCAGCCTTGCAAGCCATCGGCCTCAAAACCGGCCTCTACACTTCTCCTCATATTCTCGCATTCAATGAACGCATTCGCATCAACGCCTCGCCCGTCAGCGATGAAGCCCTGCTGGAGGGCCTTTCCAGGCTCATGCCGCCCGCCATTCGTATCGGGGCTTCGTATTTTGAAACAGCCACGGCTCTGGCGCTGGATCAGTTCGCCATGGCCGCCGTCGATGCCGAGATTCTTGAGGCGGGCGTGGGCGCCCGCCTTGACGCCACCACCGCCGTAGCCGCCGACATGGCCCTGATCACCCCGATCGGGCTTGACCATCAGGCATGGCTGGGCGACGCATTAAAGGAAATTGCCGGCGACAAGGCTTACGCCATGAAGGGCTGTAGCTGGTCGATCAGCGTTCCGCAACACGAAGATGTCGCCGGCGCCCTGCATGCATTCAACCCGGCAATGAAGATCATGAAGCCTGAGCCGGATCAATGGCGCGGGCTGAGCGCGCCGGGCCTGCATCAGCGGCTAAACGCGGCGCTGGCCTTTTCAGCAGTGCAATTGCTGGACGATGCAAAAGTGATCCCGCATCGCCCAGGGCTGGCGCGCAGCGCTATCCAGGCATGTAAAATTCCAGGCCGCTTGCAGCAAGTGCGCCTGGCCGATGCAAACATCTGGCTGGATGCGGCGCACAACCGACACGCGATCGAGGCCTTGCTGCCATCGCTGGCTGCACTTGCCGATCCATTTGACGCCATCCTTGTGTTGACGCGCAAAGACCGCTCGCTACTCGATTCGCTGACGCTGCTTCGGCCCTTCTGCAAACGCCTGATCAGCAATGAAGATTCTCATCCGGGCATAGAATCAACCCGGGCTGCCGCGCTGCTTCAGCGGGAGCTTGACAGAAGTCCGGAAGGCTCTTTCCTCGTACTGGGCTCATTTACCACCATCGCTGCAATTTTGCGCACGACATTTCCTGTTGACTATTAATCAATCTTCGTCTACACATGAACATGCCAGTTTTCGTAGTGGATGACAATGAACACATCTGTGAATTTATCACTTTTCTGTTATCGGAGCTGGGCCATCAGGTGCATGCATTTGAATCGCCGGATGAGGCGCTGGCTTTTA
>CAYTFI010000259.1:0-2238 GCA_964437065.1 uncultured Zetaproteobacteria bacterium
CTGCGGCAACTGTACAATGGTCTGTCCGACATGTTTCTGTCACACAGTTGAAGAGACGCCTGATCTTTCGGCGCAGGGCAGTGAGCGGTTCCGCCTGTGGGATTCCTGTTTCAACCCTGAACACGGTTATATCCACGGCAAAAATATGCGCCCGACGACCAGAGAGCGTTACCGCATGTGGATGACCCATAAACTGACCACCTGGCATCAGCAGTTCGACAGCTCCGGCTGCGTCGGTTGCGGTCGTTGCATCACCTGGTGCCCTGTTGGTATTGATATCACCAGGGAGGCGGCTGCATTGATGGAGGCGAAGCCGTGAATGCGCTGAATGGTTATGCCATTGCCCGCATCATTGGCAAGCGACAGGAATCTCCTGATGTCTATACCTATCGTCTGCGCTTCGAAGATGAAAAAGTGGCCGAATCATTCTCCTTTGCCGGCGGCCAGTTCAATATGCTCTATGTCTTTGGCGTTGGCGAGGTGGCGATTTCGATTGTTTCAGACCCGCAGGATGCCCGTTTCCTTGATCATACCATTCGTATTGTCGGGCGCGTGACCAAGGTGATCGGCGGCATGAAAGTTGGAGATACGATGATTGTTCGCGGCCCGTTTGGAAATGGCTGGCCGCTTAAACAGGCCAGAGACAAAGATGTTGTAGTCATCACCGGCGGCCTCGGTTGTGCGCCTGTTGTGGGGGCGATCGAATATCTGTTTCGCCGCCGCAACTCGTATGGCGCAATCAAGATTCTGCATGGCGTAAAAACGCCTCGCGACCTGCTCTATGGCGAGCGATTTGAGGTGTGGAGGCAGCATCCGGATACCGAGGTGTTGCTGGCAAGCGACCAGCCCGGGCGGCATTGGAAAAATCATGTCGGAGTGGTGACTGAACTGTTTGATATGGTCAGCATCAATGCGGACAACACCATCGTCATGATGTGCGGACCGGAGATTATGATGAAGGTAGGGGCGCGCCATCTTGAAGCGCGCGGCATCAGACAGTCAGATATATACCTCTCTATTGAGCGCAATATGCAGTGTGGCGTCGGGTTATGCGGCCATTGCCAGATTGGCCCCTGGTTTGCCTGCAGGGATGGCCCTGTGATGCGTTATGACCTGGTTGCTCCATACCTTGGAGGACGCTGAAATGGCATTGCCTAGAGTCGCCGTATTCAAATTCGCATCCTGTGATGGTTGCCAGTTATCCATACTTAGTCTGGAAGAAGATTTACTGCTGCTGGCGCAGCGCATTGAAATTGCCTTTTTTCCTGAGGCATCCAGCCGCATGTTGCAAGGACCATATGATATGGCTTTCGTTGAAGGCTCGATTTCGACGTCTGAACATCTGGATGAGATAAAAGAGATCAGAGCCCAGAGCGCAGCATTGGTGACGATTGGGGCCTGTGCAACTTCCGGAGGCATTCAGGCGCTGAGGAATGGCATGGAAGGGGGGGTGGCGCATCAGGTTTATCCACATCCTGAATATCTGGGTTCTTTACAGGATTCGACTCCTGTATCCGAGCATGTGAAGGTGGACTTCGAACTATGGGGATGCCCGATTGATAAAGGGCAGCTCAGAAAAGTGCTGGCTGATCTGCTGGCGGGAGTTTCGCCGCGGTTGCCCGGAATGCCGCTGTGCCTGGAATGCAAGCGGCTGGGTTATGCCTGTGTGATGGTGAGTAAAGGTGAGACATGTATGGGGCCTGTCACGCGCACCGGTTGTGAAGCCATTTGTCCTTCGATGCAGCGTGGCTGTTATGGCTGTTTTGGCCCGGCCGAGCTGTCATTCCCAGCCGGCAGGCAGGGGCCAAATACTCAGGCGCTGGCCGATCAGTTTGATCAGCAGTTCAAACTGAAACCGGATGAGATCAGACGGAAATTTCAGATGATTCATAGCCATGCAGAGCCATTCAAAGCTCCGTTCCTGAAGGAGATAACTGATGAGTGATTCGCGCATCATCAAGGTTGACCTGCTAACGCGCGTAGAAGGCGAAGGTGCGCTGAGCATTGTTCTGGATGGAGATGACGTGGTCGATGTGCAGCTGCGGATTTTTGAACCGCCGAGGTTTTTTGAGGGCTTTTTGCAGGGGCGGCATTACAGCGAAGTGCCGGATATCGTGGCTCGCATCTGCGGCATTTGTCCGGTTGCTTACCAGATGAGCGCAGTGCATGCATTTGAAGGCCTGTTTCACTACTGTCCCAACGTTATAAATAAAACACATCACAAAGTATTATAATCAA
>CAYTFI010000260.1:0-2198 GCA_964437065.1 uncultured Zetaproteobacteria bacterium
TGCTGGGAAATCCGCGCATTGGCGATCTGTCTGAAAAACAGCGCCGTTATGTGAATAATATTCATGTCAGCGGCGAGAGGCTGCTGACCATTATCAACGATCTGCTCGATATCAGTAAAATCGAGGCCGGCATGATGGTTGTTGAGGAGATCGAAGCCGCGCCGTCGCAGATTATTCGGGATGTGCTGCATGAGCTTGATGCGCTGGTCAGGGAAAAACGGATTGAGCTGACCTTTGAACAGCAGATCTCTGATGAAAGCGTTTATCTGGATGCGGGCAAGCTGCATCAGATGCTGGTCAATGTTGTTGGCAATGCGATCAAGTTCACCCCTGAAGGCGGGGAGGTGTGCATCTATCAAACCATGCTCGGAACAAAACCGAATGAGTGCCGTCTGCGGATCAGGGTTGCGGATACAGGGCAGGGCATAGCCGAGGAGGATCAGGAGAAAATATTCGAGCCATTTGTTCAGGCCAAAGGCGGCATGGACAAGCGGTTTGGCGGCACGGGCCTGGGGCTGGCCCTGACCCGCAGGCAGATCAATCTGCTCGGTGGCGAAATTTACGTGCAAAGCAAGCCTGGAGAAGGCAGCTGTTTCAGCCTCGAGATGCCGGTTCAGTTGCTTGAGCCCGTCGGCAAAAAGATTGAAGGGCAGGGGCAGGCGGCAGGGTTGAAAGCAGGAGAAATAGTCGAGATGACGCCGGCTAGCGGCCCCAGTCCCCGGGTTCTCATTATTGATATGAATACAGATCGCGCCGAGGCCGTTGAAGCGCTCATGCATCGGCAGGGTTATGAGACATGCCGCTGTGAAATAAGCCGGGTTGACGAGGAGGCAGAACAGTTTTGCCCGTTTCTGGTTGCTCTCGGCGTTAGTAATGGCAGGGAGTTGTTGCATCAGAATCTGCAGACATTGAAAGCATGCAGGGCGACGAAGGATGTTCCGGTTGTTCTGGTTGGCGGCGGCGCCGATGAGCTTGAGTTTTCTCTTGGTCCCGTAGGCATGATAAAAAAGGGGGGAAACCAGCAGGAGCTGCTCGATCTGATCGCCCGGCATAATCAATATATCCCGACTCATCCCAAAATTCTGACTGTTCTGGTCATTGATGATGAACCAGGCGTGCGCGAACTGCTCAGTGAAATTCTGGTGACTGAAGGCTACAGGGTGCTGTTGGCCGGCGGCGGTAAAGAGGGCGTTCGCATGGCCATCGAGCTGGAGCCGGACCTGATTATACTGGATGTCATGATGCCGGATGTTTCAGGCTTTGATGTGGTCAATCGGCTCAACAGACATCCGGTTGCATCGCATATTCCGGTGGTGGTTTACACGGCCAAGGACCTCAGCCGGGAAGAGGCGCTGCATTTCGGCCATGAGGTTGAGCGCGTGCTTATCAAGGGAGTAACAGGGCGTTCCGAGTTGTTGCGTCAGCTGCACAAGCTGGAACTGATGTATCCGGCCCGGGCGCATCTGATGGATGCGGCGCTGGGCTGCTTTAATTTACGCTACATACATCGCCGTCTGGATCAGGAAATCTCCAATGCCAAACGCTTTGCGACGCAGTTTGCGTTGATTTGCTGGCAGGTGGATGATTATGCCGCCTACATTCATAAGCATGGCGAACGCTGGGGCGTCGCCGCATTAAAAACGATGCTTGAAACCGTGAGGGCGATGACGCGGAACGGAGATATCTGCGCCCGCATGGATGAGGCCCGCTTTTTGCTGTTCCTGCCCGGCGTCTCCCCGGCGGGCGCTGTACGCGTGGCGGAAAAGATGCGCATCCGCTTTAAACATCAGCGCCATCTGCTGCCGGACGATGAGGCGGGCGTGCTGACGGCGTCGTTTTCCACAGCCCATTACTGTCAGGATGCAGATGATGCAGACGGCCTGCTCCGGTTGTTGTCCGAGCGTCTCGCCGAGGCGGTAAAAGCCGGCGGCGACCAGAGCGTATTTGGAGAAATATAGCTATGGCATTGATTTTGATCGTCGATGATAATGAACTGAATGTAGAGTTGGCCTGTGACGTGCTGGAACTGGAAGGATTTGATGTTGCGACAGCCTGCTCCGGTCAGGAGGGCATTGAGAAGGCCGGGAAGCTGATGCCGGATTTAATACTGATGGATTTGCGCATGCCGGAAATGAGCGGTCTGGATGCGATGCTGGCGCTGCGCGCCAGTGATGTAACGCGCGATATTCCCGTGGCTG
>CAYTFI010000261.1:0-2189 GCA_964437065.1 uncultured Zetaproteobacteria bacterium
ATGCTTTGAGTCCGATAGATTTAATTCCCGATTTTATTCCAGTCATTGGCTACCTGGACGACCTTCTTTTATTACCAGTGGGCATTTGGCTAGCCATTCGCCTTATTCCTCAAGAGGTGTGGCAGGAATGCCAGGCAATTGCGGCGGAGCGAGTGTCCGAGATGCCGCGCAGTCATCGAGCTGCTGCCGTAGTTATCATTATTTGGATTCTGGTAATAGCAGGTTTCATCCTGTGGGCCTGGCCGTTTATGAGCGATAAAAAAGCTGCATAAGTAGTTATTGGAAGAAATTCAAGTTAGAAATGGTTAATGTTCTGCAATGGATTTGCTTCAACTGTTTAAAGGCCTTTCTGATCCCGTGCGCTTGAGGATAGCTCACCTGCTTACTCAAAGAGATGAGCTTTGCGTTTGTCATCTTACCGAAGCTCTTTCCCTGCCTCAAAGCACGGTTTCCAGGCACCTGAATACGCTGAGGAACTCCGGGCTGGTGAAAGCGGAGCGCAGGGGCAAGTGGGTCTATTACCGCATGCTCAATTCCAATGCTCATGTGGAAGCCATTTCAGATCTTGTCAGAAGCAGCGCCGTTTCTGACGAGCAGCTCAAGCGTGATCTGGCAAACCTGAAGGAATCTGTGTGTTAACCGATCTATTAATTTACATATCCGCATAAGCGGATATAATATGCCTCTCAGGAGGCTATCATGTCCGATTCAAAATCAATGGGGCTGTTCGCCCGTTTTCTCACTATCTGGGTATTTGTCGCCATCGTCGCAGGCATTGGTCTGGGTTCCCTGTTTCCATCTGCATTTCAAACCCTTGGCAATCTGGAAGCGGCGCATATCAATCTGCCGGTGGCGCTGCTGATCTGGGCGATGATTTTGCCGATGCTGCTGAAAATTGATTATTCCGCCCTGCAGGAGGTATGGGATCACCGGCGCGGCGTGGGCGTAACGCTGGCCATCAACTGGCTGGTTAAGCCCTTCTCGATGGCCCTGCTCGGCTTTCTGTTTCTGCGCATCCTGTTTGCCGACTGGCTGGATGCGGAGCAGATTGATTCCTATATTGCCGGACTGATCCTGCTTGCCGCAGCGCCCTGCACGGCCATGGTCTTCGTCTGGTCGCGGCTGACCGGCGGCCACCCGCAGTTCACGCTCTCTCAGGTGGCGCTGAACGATGTGATCATGATTATTGCCTACGCCCCGATTGTCGGCCTGCTGCTTGGCGTCTCTTCAATCACTGTTCCGTGGGATACGCTGTTTCTCTCCGTGCTGCTGTACATCGTGATTCCTGTTCTGCTTGCCTGTATCGGGCGCAAGGCGCTGCTGGCGCAGGGCAAGCTGGATAAAGTGCTGCACAGGATGGATCCGGTTTCCACGGGGGCGCTGCTGGTCACTGTCGTACTGTTGTTCGGCTTTCAGGGCGAACAGATTCTGGCGCAGCCGCTGGTGATTCTGCTACTGGCGATTCCGATTGCCATACAGGTCTATTTCAATTCCATGCTGGCCTACTGGCTGAATCGAAAGCTTGGCGTGGCGCATTCGGTAGCCGGCCCGTCGGCCCTGATCGGCGCCTCCAACTTCTTTGAACTGGCCGTGGCCGCCGCCATTGCGCTGTTCGGTTTCGAATCAGGGGCGGCGCTGGCCACGGTGGTCGGCGTGCTGGTTGAAGTGCCGGTGATGCTGAGCGTGGTTGCCATCGTCAATCGCAGCAGGGTATGGTATGAGGAAGATCTGGCAGCGGGAGAAACGATTTGAAAAAACGCATCTTATTTTTATGCACCGGCAATGCCTGCCGTTCGCAAATGGCCGAAGGCTGGCTGAAACATCTGGGCGGGAATCGATTCGAAGCATTTTCAGCCGGCATTGAGGCGCATGGCAAAAATCCGCGCGCCATTGCCGTGATGCGGGAAGCCGGCGTGGACATATCCGGTCAGGAGTCCGAGGTTCTCGACCCCGGGCTGCTCGCTTCGCTTGATCTGCTGGTGACTGTTTGCGCCCATGCCGACCGGTTCTGCCCGACCGCGCCGGTTCGCTGCAAAAAAGAACACTGGCCGTTCGACGATCCGGCCAAAGCAGAAGGAACGGAAACGGAAATCATGGCCGAATTCCGCCGCGTGCGCGATCAGATTCGACAAAAAGTCGAGGCTTGCATCCAGACCATGAAAACGAACCCCCGACAGGCCGGATAGAGA
>CAYTFI010000262.1:0-2124 GCA_964437065.1 uncultured Zetaproteobacteria bacterium
CTGACGAGGTTAAGCAGATCACAGGCATCAGTGACAAAATGCTGGCTGATCAGCAACTGGATGACGATGCTGTGCAGGGCTGGCTGGAAAAGGCCAGCCTGATTGTGGCCCATAATGCGCAGTTTGACCGGCCCTTGCTGGAGCGCAGGTTTGCGCAGGCGATGGAGGCCAACTGGGCATGCACATTCAATGATATCAACTGGCAAAATGAAGATATCAGCAGCCGAAAACTCGATTATATCGCCTACAGGCTGGGTTATTTCTTTGACGGCCACAGGGCGATTAACGACGCGCAGGCGACGCTGCACCTGCTGACCAGGGCGCTCCCGGTTTCAGGCAGGCTTGCCATGGGGATGCTGCTGGGCAGGGCGCGGGAAAAAAGCTGTCGATTGTTCGCCCTGCACGCCCCGTTTGAAGAAAAGGATGCGCTCAGGGCGCACGGTTATCAATGGCTGAGCGATTTCTTGTATCCGGCCAAAGCAGGCAGGCAAAAGACAGGCGTGTGGAGCAAGTCCGTGAGTGAAGGAGATGTTGCAGCCGAACAGCAATGGCTTTCAGACACTGTGTACAAAGGCAGAAACGATCAGTTCGCCGTTCAGGAAATAACGGCCAGAGAGCGCTTTTCCGCCCGTGAATTTCAGCTTGTCCGGACGTGAAGTCCGGACAGGAATATAAAAGCAGGGAGGGGAAAGTAAGCCCGGCTTGATGTAAAACAGAAATCACTGCAGGGTTAAAGCGCGGTTTTGCGAGGTGAACAATGAACTACATTGAACCTTTGGTAGGTAGCGCAGTTATTATCCTGGTTGTTATTCTGGCCGTCATCATGTGGCGGGCCAGCACGCCCAAGATTTATGACTCGCGTTCCGATATCGTCGGCAGCGCTGATACTCCGCATGACCATCATGACCGCTTTACCAACCATAAAGTCAGAAAGGCCCCGCTTCCGCCTGCCTCAACATGCCGTCGCAAGAGTGAAGACCGCAGAAAAAATGACAGAAGGGCTTAATGCACATCGGACGCAAGGGGATCAGCGATCTCTATCAATCTGGCATCCGCGCTCTCGTCTGCAACATGCATATGAATATTGATTGCCTCCGACGGCAATAACCCCGGCGCCCGCTCCGGCCATTCGATAAGGCAAATCCAGGGCGGCTGCAGGTATTCCCGCACGCCGAGCATGTCGATTTCATCCTCATCCTGCAGGCGATACCAGTCCATATGGGCGATCATGCAGGCTTTCGCCTGATACTGCTGAATGATGGAAAAGCTGGGGCTGGGCAGGGCTTCATCAAGCACGCCAAGCGCGCGCATGACAGCGCGGGCGAACACGCTTTTCCCCGCCCCCAGGCCGCCAGACAGGGCGACCACATCGCCTGGCCTCAGCCTTGCGGCCAAACGGGCGGCCAGCCGGGCTGTCCCGGCCTCGTTTACAACATGATATTGCAAATGCTGATGTGCGATGTATTCCCGGATTGTTCTAAGCGGATTTACTCATTGCCTTGATAACGTCGTGCATGCTGATCAAACCGACGACCGCTCCGTCATCAAGCACAGGCAGGTGGTGAATTTGATCATCCGCCATAAGCGAGGCGATCACGCCCAATTCAGCATCTGCGTTGACGGTTTCAACATCTATGCTGGCCAAATCTTCAGCGGTTAACGCCTGCATATGGGCCAGTTCTTTCTCAAAGCGCGCCTCGCCCAGGGGAATCACCATGTCAAAAATCGCCACCGCAGTTGGAAGGTGTAAATTACGTTGCTGGTCCACCAGATCGGGCTCGGTGATGACGCCAAACAGACGCTTGTCGTCATCGACAACCAGCAGGCCCGTCAGATTTTCCTCGGCGAAGCGTTTGGAAACATCCGCAATTGACGTATCAAGGCCGCAGTATGGCGGATCAGGATTCATGATATCACGAGCAAATATTTTTGAATATGGCATAATACTCTCCTCACCAGCATTGATGCCCGGATGATAACCTGATATTTACCAAATGCGCATGGATTTTTTACAGGGTTCACAAAGGCTGTGCTTCACCCCGGCGTCCCGGGCCGCAAGGCAATTATGCTATGATGAAGTCGTAAAAAGTCCGTCCGTGGCCTTTTTACTCCACGGAAAGCGAA
>CAYTFI010000263.1:0-2111 GCA_964437065.1 uncultured Zetaproteobacteria bacterium
GTAGATGAGCCAATTGTCGTCGTCCACCTCTTCTGGCAGCACATATACATAGTTAGTGTAATTAGGGTGCAACTGCGTAGTCGCCTCAAGTGTCGGCTTCCAGTCCTTACTATCACCCACGCTCGCAGCTTCCCAAACTCACCCCCTCAGCCAGACAACTAGCCTCCCGACGGTGGAGGCGGAGGCGGAGGCGGGGCTGGACGACGACGCGTGAAGCCGGTTTTGACCGTAGAACCCCCTGCAATTGCGCAAACACCAAAGCCAAAACCGCCTTTTCGCCAGCAGGAATAACCTACCAGGAGACACGTTCCAGCGCCCCAGTCCTTACCACGAATATGCGCCGCTTCCTCAGCTGTTAACACCTGGAAATCGGGCGCCCTGATCGTCGGCGCCTGCCAGCCTGTTTCATGTTGATCATTATGTTTCATAGGCATTGTCCTCTCATCGTCATTTGAAGCCGGCATCTACGCCAGCTCACTTCTAGTCATCATCGCCAAATAATTCGGGGGCCGCCATAGCAGCAACAACCCCCAACAAGCCCGTAAAAACGGCCATTACCAAAACAAGCTGGTAAAAAGTTACAGGATCATTCATGGAAACCTCCTCCTACAGACAAACATAAATTGGAACCAATGGGATCAAACTCGATTGGTTTCTCAATGGGTTCATTTTTTCACAACGGACGTCGCCTTCGTTATGTACGCGCAAAGCTACGCCTATGAGGTAGAACTGTCTGTCCCATAAATATGGGACAGAACGGGTTAATTTAGCAACACCTGGCGCTCCGCCTTGGCAGCAGCCCTCTAAAGCGGGAGCCAGTTGCAGACTAAGCGCCGGTTTAAATCAATATCTTGCACGCAGTGCGCGCTTTCTGCTGCCTTTTCGGGATTGCGAACGCATGCTTTGATGGTAGAGCATTGACTCATTATTCGCTAGTATGCGCAGCCTTTTTGCTCCTTTGGGGGGAGCATTCGGGAAATCTTTCTAATCTCCGATGGCGCTCATCCGTCTGACATTTGAACTTGCCCCGATCAGCAAAAGGACAGCGAGGTGGAAACATGAATCAGTCACATCCAACGTTGCAGCAGCGCCCTGGAAAACAGGGCCTCTATGATCCGCAGCATGAGCATGACGCCTGCGGCGTTGGCTTTGTGGCTAATATCAAAAACCGGAAAAGCCATGATATTGTTGAAAAAGGTCTGGAAGTTCTTGTCCGGCTTACGCATCGCGGCGCTGCCGGAGCTGATCCGCGCGAAGGCGATGGCGCCGGCATCCTGTTGCAAATCCCGCATGCCTTTTTCAAGTCCGCCACCGCAGATCTCGATTTTTCATTGCCTGCGGAGGGTGAATACGCCGTTGGCATGGTGTTCTTCCCGCAGGATGAAGACTACCGCTTAAAATGCCAGCATGTTTTCGAAACGACGCTTGTTGATGAAGGGCATCGGCTGCTGGGCTGGCGCGATGTGCCTGTCGATGCCGTGCGCGCCGACCTGGCTGACAGCGTTTCCAGTTGCGAGCCTGTTATCCGGCAGGCGTTTATCGCCAAAGGCGAGCCCGGCCAGGATCAGGACAGCTTTGAACGCAAGCTGTTTGTCTGCCGCAAGGTGATCAGTCACCGCGTCGGCAGGCTGGGACTTGTCGATCCGGTCAAATTCTATATCACATCGATGTCGAGCCGCACAATTGTATATAAGGGCATGTTCCTCTCCCACCAGTTGGCTGCTTATTATGAAGACCTGAGAGATGCGCGCATGACCAGTGCGATGGCGCTCGTGCACCAGCGCTTTTCAACCAATACTTTCCCCTCATGGGAATTGGCCCATCCCTTCCGCATGATTGCGCACAATGGCGAAATCAATACCGTGCGTGGCAATGTCAACTGGATGAACGCACGCCGTCACTCCATGAAATCACCGGTTTTGGGCGATGACCTGACAAAGCTGTGGCCGGTGATCGCCGCCAATCATTCCGATACGGCCTGCTTTGATAACGCGCTGGAATTTCTGGTGGCCGGCGGCTATAGCCTGGCTCATGCAGCCATGCTGATGATTCCGGAGGCATGGGCCGGCAATACGCTGATGGATGAAAAACGCAAGGCGTTTTATGAACAT
>CAYTFI010000264.1:0-2089 GCA_964437065.1 uncultured Zetaproteobacteria bacterium
GCAGGACGCCAAGCGCGCATCCTTCCCGCCACATGGCTTCGAAGAGCCGGACGGCTTGCTGATAGTCCGGCGCTTCGCCGCGCATCAACCGGGCTTCAAAGGATTGCAGATATTCATAATTTTTGATCATTTTGACACCATTGATCTTCCCTGTGTTTTTCATTCCGCCGGAGAAAGAAAGTTTCGTGTTGCGAGTTTCGCCAAAACCCACAACTCGCAACCTCCATGGCCGAGGCAATCATTGAACAAAAAGGCGCCAGGCGCGCAAAGGCAAAAACACTCATATCCATACAACCCTGACCAGATGCTCCACTTTTTTGAATTCAGGATCGCCGGTCACAACCTCGGCAGCATGCTCCACGGCCGAGGCGAGCGCAAAGCAATCGGCATATGAAATGCTGTATTGGGCCTTGTATTCGGCCGCCTGGAATACCAGTTCATTGCTTGCCGGCAAGATGGTCAGGTTCAGTCTTTCGATGGCCGCGAGCACTTCCAGTTTCTTCTGGTCGCCGAACTCTCTTTTTGTGGCGTAGATAATCTCTCCAAGATTGATGACGCTGATGAATTTGGCGGCGCCGGCTTTATCAATGGTCTCAAGCAGCCGCATCACATGCTCATATCCTTTTTCCTTCTGAAACAGCTTCAGAAGCGCATGGCTGTCGAAGAGAAACGCCTTTTTCGTCACTGTCTGAATTCGTCTTTTCTTTCCGCCAGAAGCCTGCCGGAAAGGGAAGGTTCCGAAGGCAAAAGGCCGGCGGCCGCCCTGATGGGATCCGCGACGGGCGGTATCAGATAGATAATGCCGCCATATTCCATGATCTGCAATTCCGAACCCGGCGTGATGTGATACCGCTTTCTCAACTCAGCGGGGATAACGATTTGCCCCTTTGACAGGATTTTCACGGTTGCCATGAATGTTTAACCTCCGTATAGGTATGTTATACGAATTCCGAATATGTAGGACATATATCCCGATACGTCAACCCTTAGCGCATCCATGGCCATTACCAACAAGAAGCATAGCGAAAAGGTATTGAGAAAACTCCGCCGTTAAGAACCCGGCAGTATTTGTGAATGGTTCAAGTTAGGGTCTGTTCACACTAATTCTGGCCGTAGCGATAAAGCTATTTTTGATGCACCGCAAGGCATTTCGAGCGCAGTGTGCTTGCTGCACATGAGCGAGAAATAACGCAGCAGAGCGCAAAAATAGCATATCCCGCAGGGCCGCGCCCCAAATGAGGCCATCCTGTGTTGCTCGTCGTTCATTTGGAATCACCAAACTTCTCTCCTCGCGCCTTGACTGGCCTCATTTGGGGCCGCGGCGCTTCGGTCAGGATTAGTGTGAACAGGCCCTAGTGTGCAATCAGCTCAAACAATTTGGATGAAGATGCTTTTTTATCGAAGGTCAGTACGCACTCACACCCGGACTGCCGGGCGGCATGGGCGATGAGCAGATCAGCCAGTCCCACGCTGCCCTCTCCTGCCGCCCTCACAAAATCCTGGATGGCTGACTGCGCCTCAAACGAAAGCACCGGCATCAAAAGCATGCTCTGAACCGTATGGATAATTTCATGTCTCGAAATGTCATAAACAGACTCAAGCACCCATAACATTTCAAGTACAACAGGCAGTGGCACAAATAATTTTCCCTTGCGCTCCTCAGCCTGTTTGAAAAGCCGGCGAACCATTGCTGCCTGCCGTTTATCATCATTAATGAGAAAGCGGACCAGAACATTCGTATCCACTGCCTTCATAAAGGAATCTCCGGGCAACTCATGCCTGGCCGCGCCGCAATCGCCGCCGAATTCCGGCATCCATGTCCTCGGAAGAGGCGATCTTCCCTCCGGCTGCATCGTGCAGACAAGCAAAGACCTCATCAACCTGCCGCGTCACAGGCATTAGCAGGATTTCGTCATCGCTGATGATCGTAAAATCAATCTTGTCTCCCGCATGCAAGTGCAATAGCTCCCGCACCGCCCTCGGAACTGTGACCTGGCCTTTGCTTGTAAGCGTCGCTTGTGGCATGCAATTCTCCTTACTTTAATGAATATGCCTTACTTTATGGTAAGGACAATCGAAACGCAAGTTA
>CAYTFI010000265.1:0-2048 GCA_964437065.1 uncultured Zetaproteobacteria bacterium
CTGCTCGCCATGCTGGTTTTTCCCGCTGTGATTTATCCGATTGCCCGCTTCGGCAAAAAAATGCGCCATGCGACCAGCGATGGTCAGGCCTCGATGGGGGAGTTGACCAGCCTGCTGGAAGAGACGGTGAGCGGCATCCGCGTGGTTAAGGCCTTTGGCATGGAAGGCTATGAAATGAAGCGTTTTCGCAAGTTCACCGGAGATTTTCTGGGTCACCAGTTGCGCGTATTGCGGGTGCATGCGCTGTCATTTCCTATTATGGAAATGCTGGCCGGATTCGGCATTGCCGGGGTCTTGCTCTACGGCGGCATTCGCGTCGCTGCCGGGCAGACGACGGCAGGCACGCTGGTTTCGTTTCTGGTGGCTGCGATCATGCTTTATGAGCCGGTGAAGCGCCTGACTCGCGCCAATAATGATATTCAGCAGGGACTGGCGGCAGGCGAGCGCGTATTTGAAATTCTGGATGAGCCGATAGCAGTTTGCGATGCGGAACTGGCGCGAGAGTTGCCGCCCTTTTCGCAATCGATCCGGTTTGACAATGTTTCATTGCAATATCCGGGCGCGGACAAGCCGGTTCTGACTGATGTGAATTTAACTGTTCATGCCGGCGAGGTGGTGGCGCTGGTCGGGCGCAGCGGCGCCGGAAAAACTACGCTGGCTAACCTGGTGCCCAGATTTATGGACGTAAGCGCCGGTTCCGTGCTCATTGACGGCATGGATGTGCGGCAGGCAAGCCAGGAATCCCTGCGCCGCCAGATGGCTCTGGTGACGCAGGAGGTGGTGCTTTTCAATGACAGCGTGCTCAACAATATTGCCTATGGCCACGACAGAATTGACAGAAACAGGGTTGAAGAGATTGCCCGCGCCGCCAATGCGCATGAGTTTATCGAGAAGCTGCCGCAGGGCTATGACACGCTGGTGGGCGAGCGCGGGGTGATTTTATCCGGCGGTCAGCGTCAGCGCCTTTCACTGGCGCGCGCCCTGCTCAAGGATGCCCCGATCCTGATTCTGGATGAGGCCACCAGCGCCCTGGATACGGAGTCGGAGCGCCTGGTTCAACAGGCGATTGATCGACTGATGCAGGGGCGAACCGTGATTGTGATTGCCCACCGGCTGAGCACAATCCGGCATGCAGATCGAATTATTGTGCTTGATCACGGGGGCGTCGCACAGGCGGGGCGGCATGAGGAGCTGCTGGCGGCCGGAGGCCTGTATGCCGAGTTGCATCGGATGCAGTTCGAGACCGGAGCGGGCGAGAAGACGCGCTTGCCGTGAAGCGCCGTTTTGCCGTCTGGCTGGTTCCGCGCCTTATCTTTTGCGCCTATCACCTGCTATTGGTCACCATTCGCTGGCAAAATATCGGCGAGCCCTACAGACCGGGGCAGAAACAGCGGTATCTCTATGCCTTCTGGCATGCGCGCATGCTGATGATGCCCTATACGGCCTGTAATGACTGGCCGGGCTATATGCTGATCTCCGAGCATCGCGATGGCGGTTTTATTGCCGACACCATGCATCTGCTGGGCATTTCCACCGTGCGCGGCTCTTCAACGCGGGGAGGGGCGAAGGCCATGCTGAGGATGCTGCGGGCGGTAAAGGAAGAGAATCGTCATTTGTGCCTGACGCCGGATGGCCCCAAAGGGCCGCGCGAAGTTGTGAAGCGGGGAACGGTGCAACTGGCGAAGAAGTCCGGCCTGCCTTTTGTTCCCGTCTGTTATGCCACCAAACGCCACTGGCGCATCAACTCATGGGACAGATTCTATCTTCCGCAGCCATTCACGCGCGGCGTTTTTGTGTTTGGCGAACCTGTTGCAATTGCGCCGGATGAGCCAATCGACGAGGCGCTTGAGCGCGTGCAAAGGGCGATGGATGAAACGCAGGACAGGGCTGATTCCTGTTTTGGCCCGCCGCGTGCATGAGCGCCCTGAATCACGCTGCTTCTCTTGGCGTGAAATGCTTTTGACTTTAAGGCCGGGAAGCGATGGCGCGCAAAGGCCTGCCTGTGCGTAAACGCACGCAGACAGGCGCAAAGGGCGCAAAGGAAAATC
>CAYTFI010000266.1:0-2037 GCA_964437065.1 uncultured Zetaproteobacteria bacterium
AAATGCAAGCCCCTGTTCTCGGGCCTTTTCGGTGCGGACTTGCGTTTTCAAAAAAGGTGGTACCCTTAATAAAGACCAGCCGGAAACGGGCTGGCCAATATCTGAAAAGCGAGGTTTACAATGAAAGCAACACACATTTTTATGCTTGCCGCCATGCTCATCATGGCCATGGCGTCAGGCTGCGCATCCCACAAAACGGCAATCGGCTTTGCCGAGGATGAGGCCCAGGTCGCCAAAGTTAAGGCGCAGGTCGAACAGCAGAAGGAAGAACGCCAGCAGACAAAACTGGAAGATGAGAAGGCAAAGACGCCTGACTGGGCTCTCACCCCTCCCCGTCCTGATGCGACAGGCATGTATGCCGTTGGCAGCGCGGACAGCAATTCGCTCAGGCTATCCATTGCACAAGCCAGGCTCCGCGCTGAATTCGGGCTTGCCAAGCTGTATAAAAAGGAACTGTCCGGCAGTGAACGTGATTTTCAGAGAGATTCCGGTGGAGATGAGATACGGGTTCGGTATCAAAGTCTGATTGATGAGCTGGTGTCCGCGTCCATCGTGGGCGAGGAAACGATCAAGCAGGAAACCCAGCCCATCCACGGGCGGGTCTATGCCTGGGTGCTGATGAAGCTGCCCTACGACGAGTTTAACAAGGTGTTGAAAGGACAACGCATGCAAACGCGGGACAAGGCCATTCAGTCCGCATTCGATGATCTGGAACGGCGTCTCGACAAACGGCGCAAGCAGGGTATCGAGAATGCACAGATCCAGCACAACATGAAGATGGACGAGATGCAAAAGCGTAATGACATCCTGATGAAAAACCAGAAGTCGGCTGAAATCAAAACGGCGGTAAAACCTGAGCAATCGCAGAAGGGAAGGAGCCAGGGAAAGCCTGAAACGCATCAATCTAAAATAGCGATCCTGCAACCCGGAGGAGATGGACAATGAAGCCTGTTGATCTGGATATTTTTTGGATTTGCATTGGCATGCTCACGGCTGCGCTCACCTTCATTTACGTGATTGAGAGCAGTGAAATATGCATAGACCAATATAACGACATCGCTGCATGGAGCGATGTGAGGACATTAAGCCGGAAGTATTTGAATGATGACGGAAAAATAACGCGGTACGAATACGGCAAGCTGAAAGAGATGCATCTCCAGAAACTGAAGATGCTGATAGGCGACCATCATGAATAATCAATCACGCCGTATTTGCACCTTTTTGGTTTTATCCCTATTCCTAACGATCATTCCGCACACCGCCAATGCAGAGATGTGGAGTAAGCAGTATCAGGTCGATTACACGCTTGGGGATAATGATAATCGGACGGATGCGCGCAAGATCGCCATCAACAAATTGCGCATGCTGGCGGCGGGGGATGCCGGAAAATACATTCAGGGCGATGAAGTCCTGATGAACGACAAGTATGCCAAAGGCATCCATATAGCAACCGCCTCTATCGTTTCTGTTAAGGACATCAAGGAAACCATGACGGTCAATAACGCAGGGCAATCGGTGTTGCACCTTGCAGCCACGGCCACGGTGGATGACGGCGTGCTGAAACAGAGGATCGCGGCGATTCGCAAGGACGCCGCGCTGGCGGCCCGGTTGGCGGATGAAGACGCCCGCGTAGCGGCGCTGTTTGAACGCATGGCGGAATTAAACGGCAATCTGGCGGCGGCCAAAGAAACCGCGAAGATGTACCGTTTGATGGGAGAACGGGTGCGGGTTGAGGCAGATATCCAGTCTGTTTTTGGGCAATCGAGGAAGGAATTCGCGCCAGGCGAACTCAAGGCCATCGCCGACAGGTATGTGATGGAGCAAAAGAGAGCTGAGATGGAACGGGAGAGGGCGGAAAAACGCGCTCAGGCGGAAGCGGATTTAAGGGCCGCCGAGCAGAAAATCATCCGTGAAAGCAAGGCCCAAAAGCGTATTGCATGGTTACAGCAACACTTTTATCAACCGCTCATGAAAAACACTACCGTGGACGCTAAAATAGAACGGGTCGTTCCATCCGATGGAGGCGGCTATGATATT
>CAYTFI010000267.1:0-2030 GCA_964437065.1 uncultured Zetaproteobacteria bacterium
GCTGGGCAAGCGCATGCTGGAGCTGTTGAAGTGAGTTAACAACTCAACACCCCTATGCGAAAGCATCCGCAGCTGCTCAGATTGCCCCGGATTTGTTCGAGAACAAGGAAAACACGCGCCAGCGTGCTCCTTGCCTCGAACATGTTTGACACAGTTGTCGCCTGCCTGTGCGTCGCACGCAGACAGAGGCGAATCAACCTATATTCCTCAGTTGGAAGCCCCCACATGGCGCAAGCTCTTGATTCGCTTTGCTAAACGGAAAAAACTCTTATCACCAGCAAGGTGACGGCGATTTTTTCCGTTACGCCCTTCAAATCAATATCTTACACCCTGCACGCACTTCCAACTGAGGAATATAGGATCAAGGGTGAGCTGAGCAGTTACGGAGTAAGTTTTCCGGTTCAATCACCCGTTCGGATGCGCTCAACCAGTTGCTTTACCGTGGGGATAAATCCATTGGCATAGAAAGGATCCAGGGCAAAGCGATAGGCGGCGTGACCGGCAAACATCAAATTGTTATTCGGATCGCCGCCATGGGCGATATCCTGCAGCGTTTTCTGAATGCAGAAGCTGCGAGGATCGGCCTTGCGCCCGGTTGTGCCTTTCTCGTTCGCAGCCCAGTTGCTGAATTTGCATTGTGACAGGCAACCCATGCAGTCCAGTTGATCCTGACGTATGCTTCTGGCCCTTTCGGGCGAGACGAATATCAGCGTTGAATCGGGCGTCGCCAAAGCCTTGCTATATCCATCGTTGATAAAGGATCGGGCGCGAAGCAGGTCATGCTTGGTAAGATAGACGACCTTGTTGCGCACGCCAAAGGAGAACGCCTCGGTGTGGTCGCCGGCAGGATGATCGACAAAGGCGGTTTCCCGGTCTGATCGTTCATACAATTCATGCAGGAAAGAATTATAAACAGCTGATGAATAGAAACCGGTGGGGGAGAAGTGGTTAAGGCTGATATCGCCCTCCTTCAGCGTCATCAGGCGTTGTTTCCACGCATTGGAGATCGGACTCTCTCTGGTAAGCAGGGGTCGGGTTCCGAACTGGAAGCAGACAGGGCCAAGCTCCCGGTTGCCGATCCAGTCGCGCCATTCGCGCAAAAACCAGACGCCGCCGGCCATAACGATAGGGGTCTCTTGCAGGCCAAACTCATTCATGGTCTTGCGCAGGGCCGCCACGCGCGGAAAAGGGGCTTCAGGCGCATCAGGGCTTTCTGAATTCGACAAGCCGTTATGGCCGCCGGCCAGCCACGGGTCTTCATACACCACGCCGCCCAGAAGATTTGGCAGCTTGCGATATGACCGTAGCCACAAGGCGCGAAATGCGCGCGCGGAAGAAATGATAGGGTAGTACCAGACATTGTATTTTGCCGCCAGCGGCGCCAGCCGGAAGGGCATGCCTGCGCCGCATGTAATGCCATGAATCAGGCCTTTAGCGCCTTCCATGACGCCTTCAAGCACGCGCTCGGCTCCGCCCATCTCCCACAACACATTCATGTGAATGCGGCCTTCGCCGCCGGCAATCTCATGGGCGATTTGCGCCTGTTTAATGCCGCCCCTGATGCCCTGTTCGACCAGTTCATCGAATCGCTTCAGCCTGCTTTTGCCATGATACGCGGTGCGAATTATTTTGCCGTCTGCACCCACTTCATCCGCGTTTACGGCTGAAAAAGTGCCTGCGCCGCCGGCAGCAGCCCAGGCGCCGGTGCATGCGCCCGTAGAAACAGCCACGCCCTTGCCCCCCTCAATCAGCGGGAGCATTTCCTTGCCGGAGATCATGATCGGTTGCAGTTCAAAAGACATGCGTAGTTCCTTGCTGTCCCTAAGCCTGTCTAGGGAAAAGGTTATATTTCATAACGGCAAGCTGAGTAGTTGCCAAGCATCGACAGGCAGAATGTATCAGAGCCAGAGGGGCGTGGCAAAACCAGCGGCGAAGGCGGAATGTCATCTGAGGATTGCAGGATTGTGGCCGCTGTTCAGATTGCATCAGGTTTGTTCGGGTTCATAGAGAATGCGCCGAGGTCACTGTTG
>CAYTFI010000268.1:0-2015 GCA_964437065.1 uncultured Zetaproteobacteria bacterium
CCTGACCGGCAAAGGCCGCATCGCCATGCACCATGACCGCTATCACCGACTGACGCGCGCTATCCCTGCGGCGGCACTGGCGCGCCCTCGTGCTACCCAGTATCACCGGCGTAACGATTTCCAGATGCGATGGATTAAAGCCCAGCGACAGGTGCACGGCGCCGCCTGATGTCTGCAACTCGGACGAATAGCCAAGATGATATTTCACATCGCCCTGACCAATAGCATCCTCCTCCAGACTTGCGCCCTCAAACTCGGAAAAGATGTCGGACAGCGATTTACCCAGAATATTGGCCAGCACATTCAGCCGGCCCCGGTGGGCCATGCCGAGAATGATCTCGCGTCTGCCGCGGGCGCCTGCTTTTTCAATCAGGGCGTCCAGCATGGCGATCAGGGCCTCGCCGCCTTCAAGTGAAAAGCGCTTCTGGCCCACATATCGCGTATGCAAAAACCGCTCGAATTCCTCGGCATGCATGATTCGGCCAAATATGTGTCTGCGCCTGTCTTCATCATAATCGGGCGTGGAACGAACCTCTTCCAGCCGCTGTTGAATCCAGTGCCGGCGGGCGGAATCGGTGATATGCATGAATTCCGGGCCGATATGGCCGCAATATGTCTGTTTTAACAACGATAAAATATCGCGCAACCGCATCTGCCGTTCGCCGGCAAGATCGCCCGTCGGAAACAAGCGATCCAGATCGGCGTCGCTCAATCCGTAATAGGCCAGCTCAAGCTCAGGGCTGGCCGGCCTCGGATCAAGATGCAACGGATCGAGATCAGCATGCAAATGTCCATGCACGCGAAAGGCCTGAATCAGATACAGCGCCCGCGACGGGTGGTCGTTATCCCCGTTCGACCTGACATCGGGCCGCCCTGCGACGCCGGCGACCGGGGCCAGCGCAGCCAGCATTTCCTCATGGCTTAACGCACCCCGCTCGCCATCACCCTCGCCCAGCCCGGAAAAGCGCTCCGCCCAGGCATCTGACAAAGCGCCGGGATCCTTGCGATAGCGCTCGTACATCTGCTCCAGATAAGACGCTCCCGCACTGAACAGATCATCATCCGGGTTCTCAATTGACTTGACTGAACTCACCCCGCCTCCGCCAAAGCAGCTGGCCTCTTCACCCGGCAGATCATTGATCGCTGCGACGAAGCCGCCGCGAGGCTACTGATATTCCTGCGCATCCTGACCATAGCGCAAACGGTACCATAGAAGGCCCATGTATTCATGCAGCGCATCGCCGGACTCAGCAAAAGTCGACCAGGCCGGAAGATAATCGAGAAGATCATATGAGGACTGCTTGACCGTAAATGCGCAGGGCGCAGGGATAACATGAAAGCCAACCGACTCAAAGGCCCAGAGCGAGCGCGGCATATGCCAGGCCGTAGTGACCAGAATCACCTTCTCAACCCCGCTGCCGGCCAGGAGACTGCGCATATTCACCGCATTCTCCCATGTTGTGTCAGCCGCATTCTCGGCATGTGTTTTAGACCTGGCGACGCCAAGCATGCGCAAATGACGCTGCATCACCAGCCCCACCGGATCGCCTTCGCCGCTGAGCGACGCCCCGCCTGTGGCAAAGACATCCAGGCCTGTCTTGCGCGCAACTTCGGCAGCATAAGCGGTGCGCATCAGAGAGTGATTTCCGAGCACATCCCGACCGCCATATTCCGGCGCATTCCTGTAGGTTCCTCCGCCAAGCAGAACAATGACCGCCTTGCCCCCTGCGCTCATCCCGGCGGGCAATTGATCCGTCTGCAACGCCGCATATTTGCTTTCCAGCGGCCACAGCAATGCATCATGCACCGGACGCACGGAGAGCAGCCACAGACAAATCAGGGAAAGGGCAATTGCCCCCCTGCCCCAGGCCCGCTTGTGAAACGCCAGTCCCAGCAAGCCCAGCAGAATCAGGCCGCCCGGCGGCAGCAATAATTGGGAAATCGCTTTGCTTAGAACCAGGCTCACAACTCAGCCTGCGTGATCAGGGGGGTTGCTTCTATTAACATGAAACAAA
>CAYTFI010000269.1:0-2003 GCA_964437065.1 uncultured Zetaproteobacteria bacterium
GATATGGGCGGCGATGTTTTCGGCAATGGCATGCTGCTCAATCCACAGCTGAAACTGATTGCCGCATTTAATCACAGGCATATTTTTCTTGATCCGAATCCGCAGCCGGCCAAAGCGTTCGGCGAGCGCAAGCGATTGTTCCATGCAGCGTGCGGATGGGATCATTATCATGCCGAGCTCATCAGCCCGGGCGGCGGCGTTTTTGAGCGCAGCGCCAAGCGCATCGCCCTGTCAGTGAAGGCGCGCAAGGCGCTTGGCATCGAGCAGGATGCGCTCTCCGGCGAGGCGCTGATTCAGGCCATCCTTACGGCGCCTGTTGACCTGCTCTATAACGGCGGCATCGGCACCTATGTCAAGGCCGCCTCGGAAACGCAAATTGAGGTGAGAGACCCGGCCAACAATGCAGTGCGCGTGGATGCCGGAGCGCTGCGCTGCAAGGTGGTTTGCGAGGGCGGAAATCTCGGGCTCACCCAAAAAGCGCGCATTGAATTTGCTGCAGGCGGCGGCGCTATCAATACCGACGCCATGGATAATTCCGCCGGCGTGGATATGTCCGACCATGAGGTCAATATTAAAATCCTGCTCGCATCCATTGGCGGCGGAAAACGCTCGCGCAGGCTGCGCAATCAACTGCTGGAAAGCCTTACCGATGCAGTCACTGAGCAGTGTCTGAATGACAATCTGATGCAGTCGCGGGCGTTAACGCTGGCCGAGCACGATGCCAGTGAGCACCCGCCGCGCATGCAACGACTCAGAGACCGTCTCACCAAGCTTGGCTGGCTTGATCCAGCGGTTGCGCCGAGGATGGATGAAGATGACATGCTGCCGCTTAGACCACAGCTTTCAGTGCTGTTGGGACAGGAAAAGAACCGTATTCATCAGGCCTTGTCCGATCAGTCATTTTTCCGCATGAGCGCTTGCGGCGAACGGCTGCTGCAGCAATATTTCCCCGTCGCCCTGCATAAGAAATACGGCGCGGCGTTTGCCGCCCATGCCCTGGCAGGCGAAATCATTCACACCCAGGCGGCCAACCATGTGGTGAACCATTACGGCCTGGGGGCCGTTCACCACCTTGAAACGCTGCTTGATGCTTCAATCAGCGATATTGTCGAGGGCTTGCTGATAGCTGAAATATTGCTGGATATCGAGCCTTTGCGGCAAGCGATCTGGGATCATCTCAGTGATATGGCTTCGGCTGCCAGGCTGCAACGAAGGTTGCAGGAATATCTTATGCTTTTTGCTGAAAAGCTGGTGCGATTATGTCCGGTGTCGAAGCTGGACATGGACTGGGTCCGTCGCAGGCAAAAAGGCCTGCGCCAGTTTCGTCTGGCTATCAGCAGCAATGGCCTGGCCGGATTGGCTGATGCCGCGCCGGATGAACTGATGGAACTGATCACAGGCGAGGGGCTTCCGGATAAATATGCGCTCCACCTTGCCGCCATGCCGCAACTGGCTCAGTCAGCCTGCGCCGTCCACCTTGCTTCCTTATTGAAGCTGCCATTGGGCCGCTGCCTGCTGGCCAGTCAGGCCTGTCTGAAACTGCTGCCAATTGATCATATTGAGGCAGCCTTGCAGACAGCCGACTGGGGCGATGAGGACGCGCATAGCCTGCGTCGCGAGTGGCTGCATCGCCTCACTCTTTTGCAGAGTCGCGCTATTGCCCAACTTCTGGCCGAGCCGGGCAACCGGTTTGAGAGCGCAGGAGAAAGACTATGGAAGCAACACCGCTACTGGCCTGATATGGATGCATGGTGGCAGGAAAAAGCAGACAGAAGAAAAACAACCGACCCAAAAGCCGCCGAATCGCGGCGCATGCGATTATTGCTGGCCATGACAAGACTGGAATCCATTGCAGGCAACAATGATCCTGGAAAACCCGGTTGGCAGCGCCTGCACGGCGCAAGCTCTTGATTCGGGGCGCTGCCTGCTTGCGCGCTGCGCGCAGGCAAGCGCCCCTCACCCTGCACACACTCCCAACCGAGGTTTCCATGATGATTGAACCT
>CAYTFI010000270.1:0-1969 GCA_964437065.1 uncultured Zetaproteobacteria bacterium
CCCAGCAAAACCAGACCCATCAGGCAGAGCAGTCAAAACAGGCCAGCGAAACCGTCAGGTTTTCATCCGAGGCCCGGCATATGGCTGGCGCTGAACTGCAAAACAAACAGGGAGCAGGCGATACATCAACTGCTCCGCAATATTTGGCTGAAAATGAAGCAATTGAACGGGCGGCCGACAGCGAAGCTGTAGAACAGCGGCGACCGGTTAATCCACTATCCGGACAGCCGGCAACGACAAAAATAGATATACTGGCCTGAGACCCGGATTCTGCTTTAACCGGCTGTTATTGATGGTATTGAACCGACTCCTCGCGCACGGCCCTGAACAATTCAATGGCATGCTCAGGCGGAACGTCCGGCGTGATGCCGTGGCCCAGATTAAATACATGGCCATTGCCATGGCCAAAGCGGGACAGAATATCCTTCACTTCTTCACGGATGCGCTCAGGCCTGGCATACAGCATGGTCGGATCCATATTGCCCTGCAGCGCCACGCGATCACCGATGCGCGCTTTCGCCACATCAATATCAATCGACCAGTCCAGACCAATCACATCACAACCGGTTGCAGCCATCGCCTCCAGCCAGCCCATGCCGCCCTTGGAATAGAGGATTACAGGCACCCGCCGCCCTTCACTTTCATGCGTTAACTGCTCAACAATCCTTTGCATATATTGCAATGAAAATTCCTTGTAACTGCGGGTATTCAGAATGCCGCCCCAGGTATCGAAGATCTGCACGGCCTGCGCGCCATTGGCAATCTGTCCGTTTAAATAGGCGGCAACGGAGTCGGCAAGCTTCTCAAGCAGCAGGTGCATGGCTTCCGGCTCGTTAAATGCCATCGCCTTCACTTTGGAGAAGTTTTTCGAGCCGCCTCCTTCCACCATGTAAGTCGCCAGCGTCCACGGACTGCCGGCAAAGCCGATCAGTGGCACGCGCCCGTTCAGATCCCGGCGAATGACGCTGACCGCATCCATCACATAACCCAGTTCTCTCGAAGGATCATCCAAAGCCGGCAGCCTTTCCACATCGGCGCGGCAAGCGATCGGCTCGGAGAATTTTGGCCCCTCGCCGGCGCCAAAAGTCAGATTCATGCCCATCGCCTCGGGCACAACCAGAATATCCGAAAACAGAATGGCCGCATCGGCATCAAGAATATCAATCGGCTGCAATGTGACTTCGCTGCACAATTCAGGCGAGCGGCACAGGTTCAGGAAGCCGCCGGCGCGGGCGCGCGTGGCCCGGTATTCAGCCAGATAACGCCCTGCCTGACGCATCATCCATACCGGCGTGCGCTCCACGTCCTGCCTGAGGCAGGCGCGCAAAAATAAATCATTCTTCAGTTCAGTCATAAGTAAACCTTTTAACCACAAAGACACAGAGACGCCAGGTCAGCATCAATATTGTTTAAGCTTTATGTCTTTGCGCCTTCGTGGTGAGATATTTTTTTAATCCCAGATATAGCCCTCAGTCGGCGAAGAAGCCGATGCAAAGGCTCGTTTGGGCATGCGCCCGGCCAGATAGGCGGCCCGACCGGCCCTGACAGCATCACGCATGGCGCCAGCCATCAGGCATTCATCCTTTGCTTCAGCGATTGCCGTATTGATCAGCACCGCGTCCGCCCCCAATTCCATTGCTCTGGCTGCGTCGGAGGCAGTGCCGATGCCGGCATCGACAACGATCGGCACATTGGCCCGCTGCCTGATCACCCGGATGTTGAACGGATTGGCCAGACCGCGTCCGGAGCCGATCGGATTGCCCAGCGGCATCACCGCCACGCAACCGATCTCCTCAAGCTGACGCGCCACAATCGGATCGTCATTGGTATAAACCATCACCTCGAACTCTTCTGCCACCAGTGTTTCTGCCGCCCTGATCGTCTCCACTACGTTCGGATACAGTGTTTCGGTATCGCCGAGCACTTCCAGCTTGACCAGATTCCAGCCGCCGGCCTCGCGCGCCAGCCG
>CAYTFI010000271.1:0-1932 GCA_964437065.1 uncultured Zetaproteobacteria bacterium
CAACACCCATTGCTTCACAAGACTTGCTTATCACGGGGTGGAAAAATCCATGCGCTTGAACCTATATTCCTCAGTTGGAAGTGCGTGCAGGGTGTAAGATATGGATTTGAAGGGCGTAACGGAAAAAATCGTCGTCACCTTGCTGGTGATAAGAATTTTTTCCGTTTAGCAAAGCAAATCAAGAGCTTGCGCCATGTGGGTGCTGCCAACTGAGGAATATAGGTTGAAGGTGAAGGAAAGTAATAATGCGGCAGGGTTGTAGCTGCCCGGACAGAAGGGGAAAAGCATGAGCACATCGGCTGAAGCCGAAGAAAACAAACAGATTACCCTGCGGAAATTCGCCAACAGGAATTTTTTATTTTCATTGATCCTGTTTGCAGTTCTGATTTCTATTATTTTCGCCGCCTTCAAGCAGAGCCAGGATAATATGGTTTCGCTGGAGCAGTCCTACAGAAACCAGTTTCAACTGGAGGAGTTTAAAGCGTCGCTGGCTAATGTGATGTTGCCTTTGAATGATTTCACCCTGACTGCGGCAAAGGAAAATTTTTCCCTGCTGAGGGCTGCATCAGACCATTATCAATCGGAGCATAAAAAAATCGCCTCCATTCCAGGCCTGTCAGATGAAAACAGGAAGGCGCTGGGTCAGGCGCATGACCTGATGAGCGAGGTGCTGAATATTGCGAACGATATTGCTGACGGCAAAATTTCCGCCAATCAGGCGGGTCGCGTCTCGCTATTGGCGCAAAACCTTGTGCTGACTGCACAGCATAAACTGGAATCCATTATTACGGCGAATGCACTGCAACTGAAAAGCAGTTCGGCAAAGAGAGAGCTGGAAACAAGAATTCAGTTTTATATTTTGCTGGGATTTATATTGATCATCGTATTGCTGCTGGAGATATTTAACCGCAAACTTTTAAAACGCGCCCATACTGTTTCCGAGGCCTCCTCACGCATAGCCATGAGCGCGGATTCAATTCTCAGCGCTACTGAACAGCAGGCGGGTTTGGCCGACAAGCATGCAACACAGGTGGAAAAAATCACCAAAGGGCTGGCGCAAATTGCCGAGTCGGACGAAAAAATTGCGAATGCGACGATCAAGATCGGGAAAGCGACTGACTCGACGGCGGCGCTGGCCCGGGAAAGCGCCGGCAAGGCGGTAAGCGTTGTCAGGGTGATGGGCGCCATTCGTTCAGATGCCCGGCTTGTAATTGAACAAAGCAGGCGCGCAGATGACAGGGCGAAGCACATCCTCGGGCTGATAGATTCGCTTCGGGATAGCGCCGAGGAAGCCCAGTTGATGGCGCTAAATGCTTCGATTGACATTTCATCCGTTGAGGCTGCCGGCGGCCAGAGGTTTTCAGATATTGCCAGTGAGATACGAAAAGTGGCGGATAGAACATCTGAATTTTGCGAAGAGATGCGCGCAATGACAACGGACATCCGCCACTCAATCCGCGATAGCGCAGGCGCTGCGCAAAAGGGAATCATTAAGGCTGACCATTGTCTGGAGATCATGCGCGACACAGATGAAATGCTGAAAAAAATGCAGTTGATGTCTGAAAAAACCAGTAAGTCAGTCTCTGTTATTGCCCAGGCGACAACCCGCCAGAATGAAAGGGGGCAAGGTTTATTAAAGGCGCTGCAGCATGTTTCAGGTTTATTGCATATCTCTGAAGCGCAACTGCGCGAATCTCAGGATGCATCCGCCCGATTAAATCAGGCATCAGAAAAATTGCAGAAGATGTCCTAGTGTCCTGTCCCATAGAAGAGCATGCCATCAGAGCCTTTCCAGTGAGCCAGGGCAAGGCGCATCCCGCAGCCAATGGCGTGTCCCTGGCAAGGGGGGCAACGCAGCATTGGCTCACTGGAAGGGCTCCCTTCGGGCCTGTCTGCGTGCGTACACGCACAGGCAGGCGAGTGCTGGCGGGC
>CAYTFI010000272.1:0-1930 GCA_964437065.1 uncultured Zetaproteobacteria bacterium
CAAGCGCGTTGTTGAGAATATGAAGCAGCAGGGCGTCGAAGTCGAGCGTGATATGCTTGGCGATGAGGCGTTCATAAAAGAAATAAGAAAGAGCTCCGAAAGGGGGCTGAAGCTCTCTCTGTTGCTGAAGTCCGTGTGCGAGGCCGGAGGCATCGCGGTTGATGATGGCGAGATTGATGAAGAGATTGACAGGCAGGCGCAGCAATACCCCGAAGATCAGCACGCGCAGTTCAAAGCCTGGCTGAAAGGGCAGAATGAACAGATGTCATCCATGCACGAAGGCTTGCTAGAACGCAAGTGCGTGGCTTATATTGTCTCGCGTGCGGCGACAACGGTCGCCACCAAGCCTCTGTCGGCATGGCAGCAGGAGCAGGAGCGATCTGAATGATTGCAAAAGGAGAGCATATGAATCTGGTTCCGGTCGTGGTGGAGCATACGGCTCGCGGGGAACGCTCTTATGATATTTTCTCCCGCCTGCTCAAAGAGCGGATTGTTTTTCTTAACGGACAGGTGGATGATCACGTCGCAAACCTTATTATCGCCCAGTTGCTGTTTCTGGAGTCCGAGGGGCCCGAGAAAGATATTTTTCTCTACATCAACAGCCCGGGAGGCCTGGTGACTGCCGGTCTGGCCATTTACGACACCATGCAATATATCCGTTGCGACGTATCCACGTTGTGCATAGGTCAGGCGGCCAGCATGGGCGCTCATCTGCTCGCTGCCGGGGCGCCGGGCAAGCGCTTCGCCCTGCCCAATGCGCGCATCATGATTCACCAGCCCCTGGGAGGCTTCCAGGGACAGGCCACGGATATAGAAATCCACGCCCGCGAGATACTGAAGCTGAAAGACCGCATGAATGCAATGATGGCCGAGCATACCGGGCAGCCGCTGGACAAGGTCGCCGATGATGTGGAGCGCGATTATTTCTTGACCGCCGAGGAGGCATGCGCTTACGGTTTGGTGGACAAGGTGCTGAGCTCGCGCAGTGAGATTGATGTCAGCGGAGGAGTGCATGGCGACACAGAGCAGTAACAGCGGCGACAATACGCTGTATTGTTCGTTCTGCGGCAAATCGCAGCACGACGTGAAAAAGCTGATTGCCGGCCCCACTGTATTTATTTGTGATGAATGCATCGAGCTGTGCAATGAAATCATTGTCGAAGAGCTGTCCGGTGAAAAGAAAGAAAGCGCCAGATCCGACGGCCTGCCCAAACCAACCGAGATCAAGGCCTTCCTGGATGATTATGTGATCGGACAGGAATCATCCAAACGGCTTCTTTCAGTGGCCGTCTATAACCACTACAAGCGCATTGCCCATAATGAAAAGAATGAGGTGGAAATTTCCAAGAGCAATGTGCTGCTGCTTGGCCCGACCGGCTGTGGCAAAACGCTGTTGGCGCAGACCCTGGCGCGCGTATTTGACGTGCCGTTCGTCATGGCCGATGCAACCACGCTGACTGAGGCGGGCTATGTTGGCGAAGATGTTGAAAATATTATTCTGAAGCTTCTTCAGGCTGCCGATTATGATGTTGAAAAGGCGCAGCGCGGCATCGTTTATATTGATGAAATCGACAAGATTTCGCGCAAGGCGGAAGGGCCGTCCATCACGCGCGATGTGTCGGGCGAGGGCGTGCAGCAGGCGCTGCTGAAGCTGATCGAGGGCACAGTCGCGGCTGTGCCGCCGCAGGGCGGCCGCAAACACCCGCAACAGGAATTCATGCAGGTTGACACGTCCAATATCCTGTTTGTTCTGGGCGGCGCATTCTCCGGCCTTGACAAGCTTATTGAGGCCAAGGGAAAACAGCGTTCTATCGGCTTTGGCGCGCAGGTCAGCACTGAGGATGAAAAGGATATCGGAGAAATCCTGAGCAGGGTTGAGCCGGAAGATCTGATCAAGTTCGGCCTGATCCCTGAGCTGGTCGGGCGCTTG
>CAYTFI010000273.1:0-1916 GCA_964437065.1 uncultured Zetaproteobacteria bacterium
CCTGTTCCGAAACCTGCGCACCTTCCGTAATGATTAAGCCGGCTGTCACGCGCTGAACGTAATATTCCGCCATCAGTTCCGTAGGTATGTTTTCCGGAGCCCGGTTGCGCGTCATCGGTGCCATAACGATGCGACCCGGCAGTGTCAGATCGCCGATTTGTACCGGTGAAAAAAGATTCGTCATTTATTGATCCCCCGTTTTCTTTTGCAGAATACAGAACAGCGCTTTGGGATCCCAATCCATGGTGCTTTCAAAAAATGAATCACGGCATTCGACCAGCTCAAATGGTTCAAATGCGCCGGAGAATATCTTGACGATATCCGCCGCCTCAAAGCGATTCGGCGGGCCTTCCTCGCGTGTTTCCTGTTTGTGGAAGGTCTTCAGAAGCAGGTAGCCGTTTTCATCCAGCAAACGGGCTACGGAATGCAGGTAATTCGGTCGTTGATCCGTATCCAGAACATGAAAACAACCGCGATCCATGATGACCGCGTACGTTCCGTTGAGTTGCGTCTCCAGTATATCATCACAGATGAATGTGACCGCCACATTCTCTCTTTTTGCGCGCTCGCCCGCCTTGCGCACGGCTGATGGAGATATGTCCATGCCGGTAGCCTCAAACCCCAGTCGGCTCAGTTCGATGGCTTGCGTGCCCGGACCACATCCCAGATCAAGAGCCTTCGCCGGTGTAACAGGCAGTCTTTCGATGGCCCACGCGACATCCCTGTCCAGATGCGGGCAGAACCACGGCATGGTTTCGACATCGTCGTCACGATACTGTTCCTCCCACGGTCGCTTGATGCGTTCTCCCATGGAAGACCCCATTATAAACTCTCGTGCGTGCCGTCGCAGAAGGGCGGATTTTTCGTGTGTTTACACTGACACAGGGCTACGCTTTTTTTCCCGGAGACTTCAAAAGCCATCGGCTTAAACGATGTTCCCTCATGTGAACCGTCACAGAACGGCTGATTCTTTGACCGCCCGCAGGCGCACCAGTAGTAAGTGCCGGATTCCAGTTCCATCACTGCGGGTTCTTTTGCTGCTATCATTGTTTCACTCATTTTATTTCTCCTTTTTATTTTTACTGGCGCATGTCTTCAGTCCTGCATAGATGAGTTCCAGCGTATCATGCAAATCCGTTTCCAGCGTTTCAGGATTATTGCGTTTGAGACTGATTGGACTGTTGTAGCGCAACAGCGCCTGATGCATCAGATAGGCGATGCGACGCGCATCACCGGATCGGAGATTCCCGTGACGCATGCCCTGTTCCAATATGTTCGCCATGGCGTCAATCACCTTGCTTTCATAGGAGAGTAACATCTCCCGATGACGCGGGTTGTTAAGTTCAATCAATTCAGCCAGGTGGCGGTTATCCGCAAAATGAGCATGTGCCAGACGCAGCCTAGCCAGAAGGAAAGCCCGCAAAGCGCCACAGCTCGATGATTCCGATGCGGCCGCCTGAAGGCCTGCGTCCAGCTTGGCGGACAACAGCCTCTCGGTGCCGGCCAGGGCGATGGCTTCCTTGTTCCTGAAGAAGCGATACAAGTTGCCTACGCTCATGTCGGCATCTTGCGCGATTTCAGCCATGGTCGTTTTTCCGTAGCCGTAGTGGGCAAAACGGCGTTCCGCCGCTTCAAGGATTTTCATGGCATCCGAGTGCATGCGGCGCATTGTTGCGTAGTGAATAATGAATGTCAATCAACAATATTCATTATTCACTACGCCAACCTGATTCCGCGCTGTTCATAAATGATACTTGTGTCAGATTGTGGTCCGTGAGTAAACGGAGGTGTGTTTATGATGCGATTCCACGAGATGCGAAGGATGAATTTGATACTGGCAGGCATAGCGCTGGCAGGAGTGCTGTACGCAACGCCTGTATCAGCCGCGGATCACCCGTTCAAGGATTATGACAATA
>CAYTFI010000274.1:0-1906 GCA_964437065.1 uncultured Zetaproteobacteria bacterium
ATGTTGATGAGGCCGTGGTTGAAGACGATTTTCTGATTACCAGCCGGGGGCCGGGGACGGCGATAGAGTTTTCGTTACGGCTTGTCGCCAGATTATGCGGCGAGTCTTGTGCGCAGGAGATCAGGGCGTCAATTGTTGCGGGCTAATTTTTTGAGCAACCGGGCGACGAAGCGATCCGCTTGCAGATATTCAAGCAGATAAGACCACAGCTTGCGGGCTCGCCTCATGAGATACGTAGGACGAAGGTGGTAACTTACTGAATTATATCGAACTAAATCTTTTCTGATGGCTCGCGCGTCAGGCTCGACTACATGGCCCGGAGAGTCCGGAGCGGCCTTTTTGAACAGCATTTGAATATCAGGGGCATGCTCGGAAGAAAGGCTCGACACCCTCTCAAACCCGCATTTTCCCGCCATCGCTTCCAGAGTCGCCGGGGTGAAGTTGTAAATATGGGCGTAATGAAACATGCGTGAGAAGGTTGCAAATGGCCCGGTAATATTCGGGCATTCGATATAGATCATGCCGCCATCGCGAATCAGGGCGTGAATATGCCCAAGCGCCCTGGCCGGCGAGGCGAAGTGCTCGATCACATGGATTAACAACACCAGATCAAAATTTGATGCGGCATCAAGTTCATAAAGATTCCTGTTTTCAATCCTGGCGCGCAGTTGATTGCGTGAATAGCTGTTAAAATCCCTGTTTGGTTCAATGCCGGATGCATTAAACCCGTGCATTTCAAATGCCTTGACCGTGCAACCAATGCCCGCGCCGATTTCAAAAACCGATTCCGAGCCGCTCAGAAAGGGACTAATTTGCCGAAAAATGCGTTCGCCATTATTCCAGGCCCGCATGATGCGCCGATTGGAAGGCCGGCTTTCGCCATGGTAATTCCTGCGGTACGCCTCGGCATAGTACCGGGCGATTTCCTCTTCACTCGGCGGTGGAACATGCATGATCAGTCCGCATCCGAGACAAAGCCCGGTCTCAAGCGGTTGTCCCAGGCGATCCCTGTGCGAGATGATTTCGAATTGCTTGCCGCCGCACAAATCACAGCCTGGCGCATCACTTGCCGGCAAGGTTAATCCAGGATCACTGCGGCGGCGCTGACCATCATCATGCTGCCATCCCTGCCGACGACTTCATAATCAATATCAACGCCGACCTTTGCATGCTGCCCCATCTCCCGGAAGGCGATGACGCACGCCCTGGCCACCTCTTTCTCACGGGCGCCTGAACGACCGCCGACAACATCCCGGATGCTGGCGAACATATCGCTGAAAATATTAGCGCCGGGAATGGCTGCGCCCGCCACGACGCCCCTGTAATCGGAAATGACCTTTCTCTCGATGTTCGGGGTTGCGCTTAATAACATAGAACTTCCTTTTGAATGATGCGGCGCAGCCGTTCAGCTATGCCGGTTTTGACGAATTATGATGCGGGCAATTGCAATTCAGCCATGCCTTAAGCGTTTGGCGTGGTCAAGGGCTATCCGGTAATAAATTCTTTCAGCCGGTTAATCAACGCTTCTTTTTCACTGAGCATCAGCGCCACCATGTCTCTTATGGAGACAATGCCGACAAAATCTTCGCCCTCAAAAACAGCCAGATGGCGGCAACGATTCTTTTTCATCAAATCCAGGCAAAAGCTGCAATCGTCATCCGGCTTGACCTTCACCAGAGGCCCGGTCACAACATCGGTCAGCTTCAGCGAGGCGGGGTCGAGATTCTTGCCAACTGCCAGCATCAGGTCACGCTCGCTAAAAATCCCTATAACGCCATTTGCGCCGGTCACGATAAGAGAGCCGATATATCGCTCCGCCATTTGACTGGCCGCTTCCCGCACTGTGCAATTTTCATCCATGCTTGCCACATTGTGCTGAATCTCTGACGAAATAATCATTGTCACC
>CAYTFI010000275.1:0-1905 GCA_964437065.1 uncultured Zetaproteobacteria bacterium
TGGGCTGCATGCATATCGGTCTGGCTGATCGTTTACGCCGCTTCGAACCCCTGGGCAACGGCAATCCGGCCTGCATCTGGCTGCTCAAAGATGTGCACATCGCTGATCGCCGTGATTTGAAGGGGGGCGTTTCGCGTCTGAAGGTAAGCGATGGCGATCTCTGGCTGGATGCCATTGTTTTTGGCGCCAACGGGTTTGCCGAAGCCTTGCAGCCCGGCTGCCAATTGTCTCTGATCGGCCAGTTACGCAAGGATGACTGGCGAGGCAACGGCGCTGTACAGTTTGTAGTTGAAGATGCGCTGATTGAGTCCGCAAACAGCAACCGGCATCGCCCACATGGCGTAAACTCTTGATTGGCTTGGCTAAAATGGAGAAATGCCTGTTGCCGGCCAGGTGATGGCGTTAACTCATTATGTCAATCCTAAGCAATATCCTGCACATTGCATGCGCTTCCATCTGCGTTTTTAGCTTGAATTCCAGGAAAAATGTGCAATAATGCTATTCAGTTTGGGAGGTGAAATGTTTGTGAACTGTGGCGGATGTATGCAGTTAACCATGTTCAGAAGGCTTGTCTGCATCCTGTTATTGGCGCAGGCATGTATTGCAGGCTCTGCCCTGCTTTATGCTGAACGGGCTGCATCAGGAGATCACAGGCCTGCCGTCGAAGTGTTCAGCAATCTGAAAAAGCCCTTGAGCGAGCAGGATAAAGTCAGATTGATCGAGGCTGTTGAAAATTATCGTTTTGGAGAATACAGCGCGTCGATCAAGGTTCTCGCATCGTTGAGGCAACGCTATCCTTCCAATTACGATATTCTTTCTATCCTTGCTCTGGCCTATGAAGAGTCGGGTGATCTTGATCGCGCCATTGCGGCTTTTCGGGGCTGGGTGCGGGTGTTCCCTGATGACAGGGATGGCATGTTCGGCCTTGGTCGCGCGTTAGGGGAGCATGGCGACCATGCGGCAAGCGCAGAGGTGTTCAATGGCTGGGCGAAACGGCATGCCGGGGATACCGAGGCGTTGATTCTGGCGACTCAGCAGTTTATTCTGGCAAAGCAGTATGCTACAGCGAGGCGTTTAACTCAAAGACTCCTGGACACGCGGAAGATATCGCCTGACGCTCTGGCCTCGGCCCATTATTTCCGGGTCTATCTTGCCTTGCTGGAAGGCAATATAAGAGAGGCGGAGGTTGAAGCGGGGTCTGTAGCCGCCGCATCGGTCGCCAGTCCTTATACGGCCAGAGCGGCCAAATTGATCAGGCAGGCGCGTGAAGAGTTAAACGGCCTGCACGGTTTTATTTCCACGGGCGTCTACTATACAAGCAATGCGGCGCTGCTGGCTGAGCCAGTTCGGAGAAATACATTGCTTAGCATTGGCCAGGCGATAGACGTAGCGGACACAGCCATGCAAACCGATGTCGCGCTCACTTACCGGCGGGATAATAAGCTGTTGAGTTTTGGCATTGAAAATACCAACTACATGACCAGAAGCGACCTGAACCTTTTACGGCAGCACCTTGGCTTTGGCTGGGAATATGACCAGTGGACGTTTATGCCAAGGTTTGAAATGGCGTATTTCGGAGCCAGACCCCTGTTTCAGGGCGGCGGGCTGGATGTTTTGTGGAGCTCTGGCGACTGGAATATTCGCTACAGCGGTTTGTACAGGACCTACAACAGTCATTTTGGCATCAATGGAGCATTGATTAATCTTGAGCGTTTTAGCGGTTTGTCCAGTGACATTCAGGCCCAATACACCTACCGAACCGAGATATATGGCCATATGAGTTACCTGACTGCAGAGATGAACGCGCATGACGAAGCGACGCGCGGCGACGCCGTGCATATGAAAAGTGACGGCTACCAGCAAATGGGCAGCCTGCTCAGTCTGCGAAGTTCGTTTGATTTGGCG
>CAYTFI010000276.1:0-1901 GCA_964437065.1 uncultured Zetaproteobacteria bacterium
TCAAATCAATATCTTACACCCTGCACGCACTCCCAACTGAGGAATATAGGTTGAAATGACGGACTGTAATTTGACCGCTACAGGCCGCAGTGCTCTAATTCGGCCTATGAGCGCTTGGGAAAAGAAATTGTGTTTGGCAACGAAGTTTCTACTGCTTCGCATGGGGCTGTGCGTCTGCTGAATGATTTCAGCAGCGGATGTGCAGGTCGCGGAGTTTTTCGCGGCCTTTTTTGTTTGTGTTACAGGGTAAACGGTTAATATGAAACAAACAACGCGCTTGCATGGATTTTTCCACTCCATGATATGAAACATTATCATTGAGTGGAAAAATCCATGCGCGTCAGGAGAGCATCATGTCGGATCGGTTGCATATTTTTGATACAACATTGCGGGATGGCGAACAGTCACCGGGATGTTCAATGAATATTGATGAAAAGTTGCGCGTGGCGCATGCGCTGGCTGTGCTCGGCGTTGATATTATCGAGGCCGGGTTTCCTGTTGCCTCGCAGGGCGATTTTGAGGCTGTTCACCGCATTGCCAGTGAAGTTGGCGGCCCTCGAATTGCCGGACTGGCGCGTACAATCGGCAAGGATATTGAGCAGGCTGCGCAGGCTGTGAAACCCGCAGGCGAGCGTGGCCGCATTCACACATTTATCGCTACAAGTCCTATTCATATGCAGGCCAAGCTGCGAATGTCGCCGGAGCAGGTGGTCGAGCGAGCCGTCGCCTCAGTGAGGCTGGCTCGTTCGCTGGTTCCCGAGGTTGAGTTTTCCGCTGAAGATGCCGGGCGCAGCGACATGGATTTTCTGTGCAGAATTGTCGAGGCGACCATTGCCGCCGGAGCGAGCGTGATCAATATTCCGGATACTGTCGGTTATATGACGCCGCGGGAGTTTGGCAGCCGCATTGGCGAATTGATTGCCCGCGTGCCTAATTCCGATCAGGCGATTTTCTCGGTTCACTGCCATAATGATCTGGGCCTGGCCGTGGCCAATTCCCTGTCGGCCGTAGGAAATGGCGCCAGACAGGTGGAATGCACGATCAATGGCCTGGGTGAGCGGGCAGGCAATGCCTCGCTGGAAGAGGTGGTGATGATTTTACGCACCCGTGCAGATCTCTACGACATGGAAACCGGCATTGACACGACAAAGATCGTGCCGACTTCAAAGTTAATCAGCAGCATTACCGGAATGCCCGTCCAGGCCAACAAGGCCATCGTCGGCGCCAATGCGTTTGCGCACGAATCAGGCATCCATCAGGATGGCATGCTCAAACACCAGAAGACCTATGAGATTATGACACCGGAATCGGTGGGCTGGAACACCAATCGCATGGTGTTGGGCAAACATTCCGGTCGTGCTGCGCTGAAGAAACGCTATCTTGAGTTGGGCGTAGAGCTGGATGATGAACGCCTGATAGCTGTTTTCGACAGCTTCAAGCTGCTGGCAGACAAGAAGAAGGATATATTTGACGAAGATATAATCTCGCTGCTCTCGGATGACAGCGGCAGTGAAACCGAGCGGGTGAAGCTGATCAGTCTGCATGCTGAATCCGGCACGGAAGTCATGCCTGTGGCAGACGTGGTGTTGGAGATTGATGGTGAAAGCCATAAGGCGACAGGCGAGGGCGATGGCCCTGTCGATGCCGCATTCAGAGCCATTAAATCCCTGGTCGAGCCCGATGGGAAACTGCTTCTCTATGCTGTCAACGCTATCACGGCCGGCACCGATGCCCAGGGTGAAGTGACGGTGCGCTGGCAGGATGACGGGCGCATAGTCAACGGGCAGGGCTCTGATACGGATATTGTCGTCGCCTCGGCCAAGGCCCTGATTGCCGCCTTGAATAAACTGCCGGGCATGCATGCCAAAAAAGTGCATGCGCAGTACTCAGGCGTGTAGCTT
>CAYTFI010000277.1:0-1885 GCA_964437065.1 uncultured Zetaproteobacteria bacterium
GCGAATCATTGGCCGCAAAATTGCTAATTATATTCAACCCGTGCCGACAAGTATTCAACAGTGAATAGTCGCCGCCAAAGTTTTGTAAGGAGAAGATCATGGATCTATCCACCATTGCCGGGATTTTGACCGGGCTGGGGCTGATTGTCGTTTCCATTTTTCTGTCGGCTGTTCAGCCCGATGTTTATGTAAACGCGCCCGGACTCCTGATCGTTATCGGCGGCGCCCTTGCGGCAACGCTGGTCAGTTTTCCCATGCGCGAGCTAAAAAAGGTCTGGCGCTCGCTGATCAATGTCTTTCGTGATTCCGAGTACTCGATTCGCGATGATATTTCAGAGATCGCCCATGCCGCCCGTCTTCGCCGGCATGGCGACCTGGCCCGAATAGAGGATCAGCTGGATCGTATTGCCAATCCCTTTCTGCGCACATCCATCCAGCTTGTCATTGATAACACCCACCCCGATGAAATCGTTAATATCCTGCAATGGCGCATCAAACGACTGCGTGAGCAGGAGCGGGCGGAGGCCCAGATATTCCACACCATGAGCGTCTATGCGCCGGCCTTTGGCATGTTCGGCACGCTGGTAGGCATGGTCAATATGCTCTACAGCGTCAATGGCCCCGACCTGCAGAATGTCGGGCATAACATGGCTGTAGCGCTAATGACGACGCTTTATGGCCTTGTCCTTGCAAATCTTATTTTTAAGCCGGTCGCCATAAAACTTGAACGACGCACGGAAAAACGGGCCATGATCATGCGCATGATTGTGGAAGGAACAATTATGCTGGCGGGCAATCGCAGCCCTGTTTTTATCCGCGAAACGCTGAAATCATTCTCGGCCCAGTACGATGATGAGCTCAAGGGCGACAGTAATGCCTTCAACGATGAATTACGCGCCACCAGGCCCCGCTCCACATTGAAAGCAGATGACAGGAATGATGATTTCGAATGAACGCTGATGCGAACGCTAGCGCCGTTAAAGCAAAAAGCTCGGTGAATATGGAATCCATCCGAAGCTATATCCTTGACGACCATGACAGGGAAGAGGAGATACCGGCCTTGTCGCAGGATAGCTGGATGGTTGCATATCTTGATCTGATGACGCTGCTGCTGGCCCTGTTCATCATTATGGGCGCTGTCGCCCACTCCAAGGCCGGCATGAAGCTGCAATCTTCATCGGATGTTGAAAGCGCCAGCGCGCATGGTCGGCCCGTTGCGGAAAATGCCACGATCAAACGACAGGGTCAACGCAAGGGCATGGAGAAAAGCCTGCAAAAGATACTCGGCAGCAATTCACTCGGCGGCGTTATGGATATCAAAACGTCTCCCGGCCAGATTCGCCTTCAAATGCATGCCGGAATGTTGTTTGGCCCCGGCGAGGCGAGGCTTAATGCATCGGCGACGACGACGCTGAAAAATCTGGTCAAGGTTCTGCAAGGCTATGGCGGCAAGGTGGAGGTGGCCGGGCACAGCGACCACCTGCCGGTCAATGCAAGCGGTCGTTATCGCTCCAACTGGGAATTGTCATCCGCCAGGGCCGCCAGCGTGGTGGAGTCTCTGATCAGGCTGGGCATTCCACCCGAACGACTGCATGCAACAGGCTACGCCGACACGCGCCCGATAGCATCCAATGCCACGCCGGAAGGCAGGGCGAAAAACCGACGTGTGGAATTCGTGGTGGAAATGGGTCCGGAGTTTTTGCGTAAACGCTGATTGCACTGGCCCCGGGTCATTTTGCATCAAATCTGTTCGGCTCATCGCCCCCCGATTTATCCCTGTCTGCATGCGACGCGCAGGCAGGCGATTACTGCGTCAATCGAGCTCATTTACAACAGTGACCTCGGCGCATTCTCTATGAACCCGAACAAACCTGATGCAATCTGA
>CAYTFI010000278.1:0-1884 GCA_964437065.1 uncultured Zetaproteobacteria bacterium
CCACTCCGGCGAACGGGGTCACAACCAGCCTGTTCCCTGACTCCTCCCAGCGAATATCGCCCTCGGTTCCAGCAATATGAAAATTACGCGACGGCTTTTTATGCATAAAACATAATGTAATCTGAACCGAAAACCCGGCATAGAGCAGAGTCATCTGCACCGTATCCTCGACTTCAAGCTTTTCAGCGCTACGATTGCCGCCTGAGCAAAATACAGCCTCCGGCAAACCAAAAAACCAGTTAGCAAGATCGATCTCGTGGATTTCAGTCAGCAGCACGCCGCCTCCCAATTCGGAGCGGACTGCGTAAAGGCTTCGCCAATCCTCGTAAGGATGCCAGGATGGAACATTGGAATAAACAGTAAATGTGGCCGCCAGAGGACGACCAATCGCCCCCGAGGATACTGTCTGTCGAACACGGGCAATCAGCGGATGGAAACGCCGCTGAAAAGAGATTTGAAAGGGCAGGTGTCTGTCCAATATCCCATCTTTAAACTTTGAGAACCCTTGAAGATTTTCTGCCCACGGCTTCTCCACCAACACGCCGCTTCCAGCTTCTATTGCCATCATCATGGGTTCACGATGACAAGATGATGGAGTTGAAACCACCGTCAAATCCGGCCCGGCCGCAAATGCGGACTCAAGGCTATCGAATATCTTCAGGTTGTATGCAGATTCAAGAGTATTCCCCTCATCAACGGTAAAATCCGGCCGAAGAAGAGGCGTTCTACCTGTGCGGCGATATGCGGTAAAGACCGTGCTTTCAGGAAGAAGCCGGTGAAGAATGCGCAGATGGCGTTGGCCGGCTCCACCTAATCCCACGAACAATATTCTGGTAAAACTCATCGCGTAAAACTTTCCGCGTGAAAGAACTTAACAAGTTCCATATTGTAAGCCGCAGTACGCAAAGGATCCTTACCGCGCTGAGTTTCGAAAGCATATGGGCCGTCATATTTAATATCGGCAAGAGCTTCGAACACCTGCAGAAAATTCACCAATCCTGTCCCTAGCATAACGTTTTCGTTTGCTGTGTTCTTATCCTTGATATGGACATGGCTAATACGCTCGCCCAATAGTCGAATATCACCTGGCAAGTCATGACCAAAAGCCACGCGATTGCCTGTATCGTAAACAATGCTCACTGCGGGATGATCGATTTGATTTAAAACTTCAATTAGCTGTTCCCCGTTCAATATGGTTTCCAGGCAAACAGTGATACCAGATTGCGCGGCCTTGTCCGCAATGGATCGCAACGGCGCAACATACTCATCAACATTTTCAATGGTTAGCTCGGAGTGTTCAAATAGCGGTAGAATATATTTTTCACATCCCAGAAGAGCGCCGCGCTCGATCAAACGCAAGTTCTGATTCAATACATCTTCGTTACCCGGTAAGGCATGATCAATGATGTAATCATTACAAAACGCATGCGAAGAAAGCCCGTTGCGCTCTACCACTGCCTTGAGTTGATCGACGCCATCGTCACTCCATATTGGATTATCCGGGTTGTGATCCCTCTCCGCGATTAATTCAATGTAATCAATGCCCAGTGCGGCGGCGAGAAAAAATTCGGCCTGCCAATAATCCTGGGGAAACCATTGCAACCGGCCCGGAGGTGACTGAATCAGGCGCCCCTGAACAATACCGAAGCGTAGCTCATCTCTCGAAGTCATCGTTGCTCCTTATCGACCAATTTCATCGATCAAGGCGCCAAGAATCTCTGCCTTACGCCTGGCAATGTCCAGATTGCGATAATTTGCCTTGAATTGCATGACACGCTGTTGAAGCGATTCCGCCACTGGACACTGCCCCTTTTCGAATCTCCCGCCATTAGTCCTGGTGCCTTTCAGGGCCGGCTCAAGATAGGGAATCATGCATGGCGCATA
>CAYTFI010000279.1:0-1846 GCA_964437065.1 uncultured Zetaproteobacteria bacterium
AAACCGGCAAATTCACTGGCTGCGAAATATGGCTTCCAGTTCATCAAGGCCGTCTTCCATTTCAACTTCTACGGCGGCCAGGTGCGTCGCCGTAATGCCCAGACGTTTCATGGGCGGATAATGCAGGGCGTCCAGGCTATCCGGAATGTCGTCAAAGGGATTTTCATGGCCCATCTCATGCAAAAGAAACTGAATCGCATCAATGATGTCAATCAGGTTATTGCGCGGGCGGTCGTCGGCCTCTATGCCATGGTGGGAGGCAAGCGAAATGAAGGCGCCCGGCATATCCCAATAGGTGAGCAATCGTCCGCCCATTTCCCGATGCAACTGTTTTAGAACATGAAGTTGATTTTGAGCGTCGCATTGCCTGATCTCATCCGGCACGGCGCATATAATGGCTGAAACGCCGATATCAACAAGCATGCCGGCCAGAAAGGCCTCCTCGGGGTTTACGCAGCCGGTAAGGCGCGCCAGATGTTGCGCTGCTGTCGCCAGGCGAAGCGAATGCTGCGTTCCCCGGCGCAGAAGTTGCTGTAACGCAGGATCCTTTACAGTCATAAGCAAATGGCTTGAAATCCCTATCAGCAGTTGCAGCGTCCTGCGTCCGCCGAGGCGTTGAATGGCCATGGAAAGATTGCGGATTTCAACGCCGCCGCCGCTGTTAAAACGAGCGCTGTTGGCAATGCGTAATACCGTGGTGGAAAAGGTTGAGTCCGAGCTGATAATCCCGGCGATATCCGCAGCGCCCTTGCTTTCATCTGCCACCACCTTGCGCACTTTGATCACCGCTTCGGGCAATACGGGCAGGCGGGCGTCGCCATCCAGAAAACGTTGGCGGATTTTGATCGCCAGTCTGTTCGTGTCCATATCAGCCCTCACGTTCCATTAATTGATAAATTTCATCGACGCTGCGGATGTGCAGCGTGCGGGGCGCAATGCGATAGACTTCCTCTACCGTCGTGAAGCCCTGCATGACTTTGTACAGGCCGTCTTCCATCAGTGAAAGGAGATTTGTGCTTGTACAACTGATATGGCGAACCTCATGCGATGTTTTTCGCGCCAGAATTGCGTCGCGGACATCTTCATTGAGTACCAGCAGTTCATGCATGGCTGTCCGACCATGATAGCCCGTGCCGTAGCATGAGCCGCAGCCTGTGCCGCGATAGAAGATGTGCGAGCGCAAGATGTCGCCATCAATGCCGATCAGGCTGGCGATGCGTTTGTCAGGCATATAAGACTGGCGGCAATCCGGGCAGATGGTGCGAATCAGGCGCTGGGCCAGAATGCTGATGACTGTGGAGGAGATGAGGAATGTTTCGACGCCCATATCAATCAGGCGCAGCAGGCCGCCGATCGAATCTTCAGTATGAAATGTGCTGAGAACTTTATGCCCTGTCAAAGCGGCCTGCACGGCGACCTGCGCAGTTTGCAGGTCTCTGATTTCTCCGATGACAATAATATCGGGATCCTGACGCACAACGGACTTAAGCGAGGCTTCAAATGAACGTCCGGCCTCTTTGGCCACTGAACATTGCATAATGCCGGGGACGATGTATTCAACCGGATCCTCCACTGTGATGATCTTGGTGGTCGGACGGTTGAGATAATCAATGGCGGCATACAGGGTGGTTGTTTTACCCGAACCTGTGGGGCCGGTGATCAGTATCACGCCTGTCGGCGCATCCAGCGCCTCGTGCTTGAAGCGCTCCAGCAGGCCGCCGCTCATGTGTATTTGATCAATATGCCTGAGTCCGCTGGCGCTACGCAATATCCTCAGCACCATATTTTCGCCAAATAGCGTGACATAGGTCGAAATTCGATAATCGGCGGGGGCGTTGCCAATTTC
>CAYTFI010000280.1:0-1845 GCA_964437065.1 uncultured Zetaproteobacteria bacterium
CGCCGAGCACTTCCAGCTTGACCAGATTCCAGCCGCCGGCCTCGCGCGCCAGCCGCAGCGTACGCACGGCGTCCTCAGCATTAAAACAACCTGCCGTGTTGGGCAGAACGGTATATTTTTTCGGATCGATATAGTCGAGCAGATTCTCCTTGCCCGCATCGGTGATATTCACCCGGCGCACCGCAACGGTGATCATCTCCGCCTCCGATGCCTCGGTTGCATCTTTTGTCGCCTGGAAATCCCTGTATTTGCCGGAACCGACAATCAGCCTTGATGTGAACTCATGGCTGCCAATTTTTAATATATCAGACATTTATCCTTCCTGACGCCGGAACATTGCTTCCACAGTATCTTCCGGCATTTTTTCTCGACATGTCGCTAACCGCCGCCAATCATATGCACCAGTTCGATTCGATCACCCTCTTTCAGCATAGTGCTCGCATACCGGCTTTTGGGAACCACCTCAAGGTTGCGCTCAATAGCGATCATGCGCTTCTCCAGACCCAGCTCCGTAATCAGTTCGGCTATGCTTCTCGCCTCGGTCAGACGGCTCTCGCCATTGAGGATGATGGTTATGCAAGCTGACATAAAAACCCCACAAAACATCCAGAATTATTAAAAAACATATCAGTTTTGTACAAAATATTGCTGTTTTCGATCAATTTATGCCTTAGACATGTTTGACCATGCATCCGGGCGCGCCTAGATTGAGCCGCATGGTAGCAGCAAGCAGTTCCGCACCCAATAGCCGACCACGGCAATCGCCCGCCGCGCCGCCCAAACCTGGAAACTGGCGTGGCGTGACCAATGGCATCGCAGCTGCGAAACAGGCGATTGAATGCGGGAATCTGGCTCAGGCCGAGCAAATTCTGTATGAACTGCTGGAGTTTGCGCCGGTGGAAACAAGAGCCTGGAAACTACTGGCCCGCACGCAAAGGGCAATGGGGCATATTCGTCAGGGCATATCAAGCGCAAAGCGCGCCCTGCAATTGCAAAATATGCAAATCCATCATGCGCCTCCCGCCTCTGTCACGCTGGCAAAATTGCTGTGGCAGCAGGGCCAGCACAAACAGGCGAAGGACATGCTGGCCGACCTGTTACGCCGCCAGCCCGATAATCAGCAGCTTGTCGAACTGCGGCAACAGTGGCAAACCGGGAGCACGCATTGAAAAGACTGGGCATCCTTATTATACACGGGCCAAACCTGAACCTGCTTGGCGCTCGCGAACCGGATCACTATGGAACGCAAACGCTGGCTGACATTAATCGGCAGCTGATTGAGCTCGGGGGCTCTCTTAACCTGGAAATCGCAACATTTCAAAGCAATCATGAAGGTGAACTGGTGGATCGAATCCAGCAGGTCAAGGCAGAAGGAATTGATGGCATCGTGATCAATCCGGCGGCCTATACCCACACCAGCATCGCTCTGCGCGACGCCATGCTGGCCTGCGACATCCCGTTCATTGAAGTGCACCTGTCCAATATTCACAGCCGCGAGGAATTTCGCCACCGCTCCATGCTGGCTGACGCCGCCACAGGCATAGTGGCCGGTTTTGGCAGCGCTTCCTATACGCTGGCCCTGCGCGGCCTGAATGATCATTTACGTCAAACAAGCCCAAACACAGGAGACTGATGTGGACATTGCACAAATCAGAAAACTTATAAAACTGGTTCAAAGTTCAGACCTGACTGAAATAGAAGTCACTGAAGGCGACCAGAGCGTGCGCATTTCCCGCCAGCCTTCAGGCGTGGTTGCCACTACGACGCCGGCAACCTCAGCCGGCGCTGTCGCTCTACCGCAGGCCCAGCCCCGGCCGTCTGCTGCGCCGGCTGAAAGCGAGGTGA
>CAYTFI010000281.1:0-1839 GCA_964437065.1 uncultured Zetaproteobacteria bacterium
CCGGCTTCAATCGCCATATTGCACAGCGTCATGCGCCCTTCCATGGAAAGCGCCCGTACGGCAGAGCCGGCAAACTCGATGGCAAACCCCGTGCCGCCGGCCGTGCCGATTCGCCGGATGATAAACAGCGCCATATCCTTGGCTGTCATACCATGACCCAGAGCGCCTTCAACAGAGATACGCATCACCCTGGGCTTCTTTTGAATCAGGCATTGCGTGGCCAGAACATGCTCGACCTCAGAGGTGCCGACGCCCATGGCCATCGCAGCAAGGGCGCCGTGCGTGGAAGTATGCGAATCACCACAGACCAGCGTCATGCCGGGCAGCGTCAGCCCCTGCTCCGGGCTGATAACGTGTACAATGCCCTGCCGCACATCATTCATGCCAAATTCACGTATGCCGAACTCGCGGCAGTTGGTATCCAGCGCCTCCACCTGAATACGGGACACCGGATCAGTGATGCCCTTCTGGCGGTCGGTTGTCGGCACATTGTGATCCGGCGTCGCTACAGCCGAATCCGCCCGCCAGGGCGTGCGCCCGGCCAGCCGCAGACCTTCAAAGGCCTGCGGGCTTGTGACCTCGTGCACCAGATGACGGTCTATATATAAAAGCACGGAGCCGTCATCGTGTTCGCAGACGACATGCTGTTCCCATATTTTATCAAACAATGTTCTGGCCATGCGTATATCCTCAAATTATTTTCAACAGATTGCGAACAATACGCTTTACTTTTCAATGATTGAAAGGAAATATTCTCCATTATATGTTGAGTTTTTCTCATGAGTAACGCGCGCCTGCCCTCACTGAATGCGCTGCGCGCCTTCGTCGCTGCCGGCCGCCACCTGAGCCTGAGAGATGCGGCCGCAGAATTGCACGTCACGCCTTCGGCCCTGAGCCACCAGATTCGCGCGCTGGAAGACAACCTCGGCGTGGCCCTGTTCGTGCGCACCCGTCAGGGGCTGGAGCTTTCCGATGCAGGCCGTCAGATATTGCCCGGCATCAGCGCCTCCTTTGACGCCATCGGCGATACCCTGGCGCAGCTTCGCCCGGCAACCGGCTCGAACGTGCTGAATGTCAGCATGCTATCCACCTTCGCCATGCGCTGGTTCATCCCGCGTCTGTACCGCTTCCAGCAACAGAACCCGGACATCGAGGTGCGCATCTCCACCTCCATCGAGTTGGTCGATTTCCGCCGCGCAGACATGGACTGCGCCATCCGGTCAGGGCAGGGAACATGGCCCGGCACGTATGCCCTCCGCCTGTTTGATGAGCGCTTCACCCCGGTTTGCAGCCCCGCCCTGCCGGAAAACAATGGCAAGCTCTCCACCCCGGCTGATCTCTCCGGCCATACGCTGCTGCACTCCAGGCTCAGACCGGACGACTGGCGCGTGTGGCTCTCTGCCGTGGGACTGCCCGAGCTGAAACCAGCGCATGAGCAACAATTTGAAACGCGCAACTTCGCCATCGCCGCCGCCGTGCGCGGCCTCGGTGTCGCCATTATCGATCCGCTGCTGGTGCAAGAGGAACTGGGGGACGGCCGGCTGATGCAGCCATTCAGCCAGACCCTGCCGGCCAGCAGCGCCTACTATCTGGTCTGGCCCGACTGGCGTAAGGAACCCCCGAAGCTCGCCGCCTTCCGAGCATGGCTGCTCTCAGAAACCAAAGAGCAATGAATTCAGTATTATGCCCCCGGGATTAAACTCGGAACTGGGCAAAAAGCGGGACGAAATCAAGGATAGGCTATCTCGGCTTCCCACATGGCCATCATGCCATCTTTTATCGAACGGCAGCTCAGTTTATGTTTGACGAATGTCAAAATATAAAAGCCTGACCCCGTTA
>CAYTFI010000282.1:0-1816 GCA_964437065.1 uncultured Zetaproteobacteria bacterium
TCACCGGCCACAAGACGCTGCAAATGCTGAAGCGCTATACGCACCTGAGAAACGCCGACCTGGCCGATCTGCTGGACAAGGCGGGGCGGCAACGGCGGGAAAAGCAGGGTGTTCCTTGATGTCGGGACATATGGACATCCATCGACGTTTTGTAACCTGGTCAGCCTGCTTTCTTCCCCTCCCATAGGGTGCAGCTTATTTGGGCTGCGACTTGAAATGGGGTGCGACGAGACGCTGCATGGCATCCAGTTCGTCATCACTGAACATGGAGAAATGCGCTCTCCGCTTGGCCTTTGATATCCGGCCCTTACCCTGCCAGCAAAGCTTGAGAAAAAGGTTCTTTTGCTTCTCCGGCAGATCAAAGGCTGTATCGAGGGCTTTCCTCGCCCTGGCAAATGCTGAGACCGTGTCCAGCTCCGCTTTCAGCTCACCATCAATGGTGGCCTCAATACAGGCATAAAGATATTCGGCCATGCGCGTGGCGTCGAAATACCGGTAAAGATTCAAGGTCTCATTCCGCACCTCGATCGATGCATCATCATGGGTAACAAAATCGATCAGCGGCATGGTCGGCCCGGAAAAGGATTCCAGACATGCATCGTATTCATGCACATGATTCAGCATCGTTGCCGATACCGGGAAGATCACTCCTTCCGGCGTCACCCCGCGATTGGCCAATATATGGTGAATCATATAGCGGTGCGTTCTGCCATTGCCGTCATCGAACGGGTGGATGAAAACAAAGCCAAACGAGGCCACCGCGGCGACAATGACGGGATCCACGTCATCGCTGTTTGCCAGAAAATCGAGCAGGCCCTGCATCAGGCCTGGAACATCTTGCGGCTTGGGCGTAACGAAATGGAATATTTCACGACGTCCGACCGTTTCGCCGACATAGTTCTGATCAGTGCGGTAGTCCGATGCCGCAAACCGCTCATCGAGCATGATGGCTTGCAAGTCAATCAGCGCCTGCTTGTCCAGGCGTGGAAACTTACGCACTTGCTGCAGCGCTGCGCCAAAGCGCTCCATTTTTGTTTGCGAAGGCTCTTCATGCTCAATTGCGAACGATGAGCGCGTTTCCCTGGTGTAGAGATAGTTGATAGCCCGTGCCAGGGTTTCCGTATCGTAAGCACGTACAATGTCTGCCGCTCTGTCGCGCAATGTCTTCCAGGAGCATCGCTGCAGCGCCTCTGTTTTACGCACAACAGGGCAGAAATTTGCATTGCCCAACAGATTGTTGCGCACCCGGCAACGCGGTATGCGCATGCTCTGGCGCGTCACATAAGCCTTCGGATCAAGCGCGTTCACATAGCCGACGGTTGAATCCAGGTCCGGGATGCTCAATGGCTCGCCGGTAAGGAATTCGTAGAAGAACCAGATCCGGCGCGTGTTGATGCCATTGGGCCTGGAGCGGATGTAGGCTGTAAGTTCATCCGTAGGGGCAATCGCGAAGAGTTCGGCCAGGATGCCCAGGTTCACACCTTCGTGCTTGAGGGCAAACTCCAGTTGGCCGGCAAGCGTATCCTCCGGCGCATAGACCGGTGGATAATACTCTTTGCCATCAATGCTCTTGCGCGCACCCGCAACGATAAACGAGGCAACATGATGGGGGATGTCCGGCAAGCCGTACATTTCCTTTAACGCTGAGTATCCTGCCTTTTTCACCATGTAAAAACCTTATAGGCCGTAAAAAATCATTATAGAAATGATATTATTCCAGCGCTCCATAGAAAAACATTATAGCATTTTCAGCGCTAGGCAAGCTAAATCTGAATACTGCTGCTTCGTCGATTTGCCCGCCAATCAGTATCAGATG
>CAYTFI010000283.1:0-1802 GCA_964437065.1 uncultured Zetaproteobacteria bacterium
GCACGCGTTGCCGTTCATCATGGCTCATCGCCAATAGCCGGTCACGCAGGGCGAAAAAGGCATTTTTGCTCATGTGGAAATTGTTGATGGCTTTGGCGTCATAGGGAAACAGGTCGAGTTCGGTTGCCGCCAGCGTAGTGACAGTGCCGGCAGTGCCAACGAGATGTTCGGGCGGATCGGGATGGGTCCAGCCTGCCTCTACCATGAGCAGATGTTCTGTCGCGGCCTCAAGCATGGCGCGGTAGTCGGATTTTGAAGGGGGGTCTGAATGCAAATGCGCTTCAATCAGACGGACAACGCCAAGCTTCCTGCTTGTGGCGTGGCGCTGGACGCGGTTTTTTGCCCGGATAAATTCGGTGCTGGCGCCGCCAATATCAAATAGCAGCATATCGCCGAGCGTCGGGCGCTCAAGCACGGCGCAGGCGCCGGCAAGCGATGTGGTCGCCTCAAGCGCGCCGTCAATGATGCGAATTTCCATGCCGGTTTCGGCTTTTACGCGGTCGCGGAAGCGCTCCCCGTTAGCGGCCTCGCGCATGGCGGCTGTGGCGACAGCCAGCGTACAGGCCGGAGACACATGATGCCGAGCCAGAATGGCGGCAAATTCCGACAGGGCCTGCAACGCCCGCTCCATGCCAGCCCCGGACAACTCGCCGCTCTGATGCAGGCCTTCGCCAAGGCGGATAATGCGGTGGGCGTAATGGATTACGGCCCATGGGGCGCTGTTGTTTTCTGTTACCGGCTCGGCGATCAGCAGGCGGAAGGTGTTCGATCCGATGTCGATAGCGGCGTAACGCATGTTTCAGGGCTGCTTCAGATGGTTCTTGAATACCTCGATATAATGCGTGGCCGAGTCGGAGAAGCCGGCCTTTTCCGCATCCGTCAGCGCCCGTCGCTCGCGCGCCGGAGAGCCGGCGTACAAATAGCCGCCGCGCAGCACCTTGCGCTCGGTGACCAGCGAACCGGCGGCCAGAAAGCAGCCTTCTTCCAGCACGGCCTGATCCATGACAATCGAGCCCATGCCGACCAGACAGCGATCCTGAATTTCACAGCTATGCAGCAGCACCCGGTGCCCGACCGTCACTTCATTGCCGACAACGCAGGGGGCGACGCCTTCACTGGTATGCAGCATGCAATGATCCTGGATATTGGAACGATCGCCGATGATGATGTCATGCACGTCTCCGCGCAGAACGCTCTGATGCCAGATGCTGGATTCCGCGCCGATGCGAACACGCCCGATTATATCCGCAGAATCAGCAATATAAGCGGATTTTGCGATGTCGGGATGCCAGTGCAGATAAGGCCGGATCATTTGGCGGGGCCGGGCATTATGCCGCCCGGGCGACTGCGATTCCGCTTACATGTTTTGACGATTCAGCGCCTTTTTTGACGGCCTTTTTTTCCTCAATCTTGCCGCAGCGGCCATTAACCGATGCGCCTTCGGCCAGACTCAGAACGGCATACTCAAGATCGCCGTTCAGGCGACCGCTGGAGCTGATCTGAATCGATTCGGCGGCGCGGATATTGCCATTCACCGTGCCGTGCAGCATCAGATTGGGAACATTGATCTCGCCCTTGATTTCAGCCGCTTCGCTGATAATTAACGTGCTGCCATCTACGGCCTTGATATTGCCCTCAAATTTGCCGTCAATGCGAACGGCGCCTTCAAACGCCAGGTTGCCCTTGAAGCGGGCGCGCAAGCCGATCAGCGTGTCGATCTGGCCGCTATTATCTGCTGGCAAGGCGGGACTGGATTTTTTTCGTAGCATTTCTTTTCCTCCGGCAGTTACTTTATTTTCCCC
>CAYTFI010000284.1:0-1791 GCA_964437065.1 uncultured Zetaproteobacteria bacterium
CGCGCAAGCTAATCTCTGGGCTTTTTGCAGGCAATCGCTGTATGCTGCGCGGCAATTTATGAAAACAAGGCAAATGCATGCGCTTTACTGAACTCGAGATTCCCGCGCCAATCCGGAAAGCCGTTGACGATCTCGGCTTTTCCGAACTGACGGCCGTTCAGGAAAAATGTCTGCCTGTGGCATTGTCCGGCAGGGACGTCGCCGGCCAGGGCAGGACGGGCACCGGCAAGACCGCTGCCTTTCTGATTACGATCTTCACCCGCTTGCTGAATACGCCCGCCAGGAAGAATCGCAAGCCAAACCAGCCGCGCGCCCTGATTATTGCGCCGACGCGTGAGCTTGTCGTGCAAATCGCGGCAGATGCCGAAAAGCTCGGAAAATATGCGGATCTGAAACGGCATGTGGTCTACGGCGGCGTTGATTACGAAAAACAGCGGCGCGCCTTTGAAAATGGCGTCGACGTTCTGATCGGCACGCCGGGCCGCCTGATCGATTACTTCAAACAGAATTGCTACAACCTGAAACAGTGCGACATTCTGGTCGTGGACGAGGCCGACCGCATGTTCGACCTTGGCTTCATCAGGGATCTGCGCTATCTGCTCAGGCGACTGCCATCCTTTGACAAACGCCAGTCCATGCTGTTCTCAGCGACGCTATCGCATCGCGTGCTGGAGCTGGCCTACGAGCACATGAATGAACCGCTGAAGCTGCGCGCAGAAGAGGGCGAGATTACGGCCGAAGGCATTGATGAATCACTCTATCACGTTGGCATGGATGAAAAGTTTCCACTGCTGATCAGCCTGCTCAGAGAGCACGATGTCAAACGCGGCATGATTTTTATCAATGAAAAACGTACCGGGGAACGGCTGGCCGCCAGGCTGGCGAAATATGGATTTACCGTTGGCATCCTTTCCGGCGATGTGCGCCAGAACAAGCGATTACGCATCCTCAGGGATTTCAGTTCGGGCAAGTTGCATCTTCTGGTGGCCACGGATGTGGCCAGCCGCGGCCTGCACATTGACGGTGTTACGCACATATTCAATTACGACATGCCGCAGGATGAGCAGGATTACGTGCACCGTATCGGCCGTACAGCGCGGGCCGGCAACAAGGGTGTGGCCATTTCATTTGCCTGTGAACGTTTCTGCTTCGGCCTGCCTGATATTGAGGAATATATCGGCCGCAGCATTCCTGTTCCGGCCTGGAGTCCCAAGCAGCTTGAGATCGGTCCGCCAACACACAGCGCCGCTACTGCCGAAGGCCTGGGCAAGGAAGACCGTGCAGAGCGCCGGCCCAAAGAGGCAAAAGGCCGGTCAGGGCGACCACGCCGCAGAAGATCAGGACGGGATTGATTCAGCGCATCATCTCCGGTGGTCAGACAGGCGTTGACCGGGCGGCGCTGGATATCGCTCTTGAGCTTGGTATGGAATGCGGTGGCTGGTGCCCGAAAGGCCGGCGCGCCGAGGATGGCGTCATTGCCCGGCGGTATCCGCTTGAGGAGACACCGAAGCGCGATTACATCCGGCGCACTGAATGGAATGTGAGGGATGCGGATGGAACGCTGGTTCTATGCCATGGCAGGCCGTCAGGCGGTACGGCAAAGACGCTTGTCTTTGCAAAGACGCTAAGCAGGCCGTGGCTGGTCGTTGATCTCGCTGGCCAGCCTGATATTCAACCGGCACGCGCCTGGCTGGCGCACTACCGGGTCAGCGTGCTGAATATCGCCGGGCCCAGGGAAAGCCAGTCGCCCGGCATCTACGGGAAAGCAAGCGCAATACTGCGCCGGCTGCT
>CAYTFI010000285.1:0-1790 GCA_964437065.1 uncultured Zetaproteobacteria bacterium
CGTCAGTCGGTGATAGCGGTCATGGTGCATGGCGATGCGGCCTTTGCCGGTCAGGGCGTGGTGGCCGAATCACTGGAGTTGTCCAAGCTCAGGGGCTTTCGCACCGGCGGCGCAATTCATATCGTGGTCAATAATCAGATTGGATTTACCGTCAATCCGCATGATGCGCGCTCATCAACCTACTGCACCGATATCGCCAAAATTGTGCAGGCCCCGATTCTGCATGTGAACGGCGATGATCCCGAGGCATGTTGTCTGGCAACCGAGATTGCCGTCGAATACCGCAACCATTTTCATGAAGATGTTATTATTGATCTGATCTGCTACCGGCGGCATGGCCATAATGAGTCCGATGCGCCGGAGGTCACCCAGCCGGCGATGTATCGCCGCATTGACGGGCATCCAACGGTTGAGCAAATCTATCGGCAGCAACTGGCAGGGGCCGGCGTGTTGACCGATGTTGATTGCAAAGCCATGGTTAAAGCCTATCGCGATTGTCTTGAGCAACTGCGCCGGGATAAGCACAGGCCTGTCCCTCATGCGGTAAACACCCTGAACGGGCGCTGGAGCGGGTTTGTTCGCCAGGGGGCGGATGAACCGGATACATCTGTCAGGGCGGAGCGGCTGGCTGAACTGGCGCGCCGGGTTCATCGGCTGCCGGCGAAATTTTCCATGCATCCGAAAGTTGAAAAAATATATGAATCCCGCATCCGGATGATGGATGGCAGGGAGGACATTGACTGGGGTTGCGCCGAGACGATGGCCTATGCCACGCTGTTGCAGGATGGTGGCTGGGTGCGTCTTTGCGGCGAGGATTCAGGACGCGGCACATTTTTTCATCGCCATGCCGTGGTCTATGATCAGAAAACAGGCAAATCCCGGATTCCGCTCAAGCGCCTGGAAAATGGCCCGCTGTCCCATTTCGCCGTGGTCAACAGCATGTTATCCGAGATGGCTGTTCTGGGCTTTGAGTATGGGTTTTCTATTGCCGAGCCGAGGGCGCTGGTAATCTGGGAGGCGCAATATGGTGACTTCGCCAATGTTGCGCAGGTGGTCATTGACCAGTTTATTGCCGCCGGAGAGTCGAAATGGAGTCGCATGTCCGGCATCGTGCTGTGGCTGCCGCATGGTCATGAGGGGCAGGGGGCGGAGCATTCATCGGCCCGACTGGAGCGATATCTGCAACTGTGCGCCGAGGATAATATGCAGGTGGTTTATCCCACCACGCCGGCCCAGCTGTTCCACCTTTTACGTCGGCAATTGCTGTCGAAAATGCGCAAGCCGCTGATTATGATGGGGCCGAAGAGCATGTTGCGCCACAAGCTCTCCTTCTCCGTGCTGGAAGATTTCACCACAGGTAAATTTCATCCTGTGCTGGCTGAATTCGATCATCCTGTCGTGCCGGCGGAATCAAGGCGATTGCTGCTGTGCACGGGCAAGGTTTATTTCGATATTCTGGCTGAACGGCGCAAACGCGGCATCACTGATGTTTCCCTGCTTCGCATAGAACGCCTGTATCCGTTTCCAGCCGCCGAATTGAGGCGGCAACTGGAGCAATACAGTGAAGCCGCCGAGGTGATCTGGGTTCAGGAAGAGCCGAAAAATCAGGGGGCCTGGCTGCAACTGAACAGCCTGATTCGCCAGGTGTTGTTGCCGAGCCAGAAAATTTACGGCCTGACCCGACCGGAGGCCGCCGCCCCGGCAGTGGGCTCCGCCATTCGCCACAAACAGGAACAGGAAACGCTGCTGGACATGGCGCTGGGCGATAGCATTGAAGGCATGTGGGTTTA
>CAYTFI010000286.1:0-1781 GCA_964437065.1 uncultured Zetaproteobacteria bacterium
ATTGCGCGGCCGCTCAGAAAGCCGGCCCGACCATTTCACGAATTGCTGCCGGCGGCAGATGCGCAGGTGCGACTGGCCGTCGGCCCGGATGATTTTGTGCAGGGGCAGAAAGAGGGCAACCGGGAGTTGGTCAGCCAGATTCAGGACTGGGCCGGGCCGGTCGCCAGAGTCGCCGATCTGTTTTGCGGCATTGGCAATCTGTCGTTGCCGCTGGCGGCTGCGACCGGGGCGCATGTGTTTGGCGCGGAGCTAAATGTCGCCAGCGTGCGGGCGGCAAACAGCAATGCGAAAATGCTCGGCGTCGCCGCCTGCTATGTTGCTGCAAATCTGTTCGAGGCATTTGACATGGAGGCGTATATCGGGGCGGACGTGCTAATTCTTGATCCGCCGCGCCGGGGCGCCAAGCGCCTGTGCAATCAGATGCCTCGCCTGTTGCCAGGGAAAATTGTCATGCTCTCCTGCGACCCGGCCTCCGGCGCACGCGACGGGGCGCTGTTGCAACGCCATGGCTACCGGTTGAAGGCGTTAAGGGCGCTTGATCTGTTTCCCTTTGCCGGGCATGTTGAGGCGATGAGTTTGTGGACGGCTGAGTGAATTGATGAAGAGATTGCCGGTTATTGCGCTGCTTGTTTTATTGTCCGGCTGTCAGGCCGGCGAGCAGACGAACGGCCTGCTGCGCGTAGGTCTGGCGCAGATGCCGATCACGATGGATCCCCGCTTTGCCACCGACGCCGCCTCGGTGCGGGTGCAGGATTTTGTGCATCGCGGCCTGCTGAAACTGGATGACCACTTTAATGCGCAGGGCGATCTGGCGGAGCGATGGGAGCATCCTGAGCCGCTGCTGTGGCGCTTTTATTTGCAACGCGGGGTGCGCTATTCTGATGGCTCCGCATTCGATGCGGCGGATGTCGTGGCGACGCTGGGGGCTGTTATTGATCCGAAACTGGCGAGTCCCCTGAAGGCGAGCTTTGCCGCCATCGAGTCCGTTGAGGCGAAGGGCGATGACGTAGTTGAAATTCGCCTGAGCAGGCCGGACGCCTCGCTGCTGACCCGATTGAATCTCGGCATTCTTCCCGAATCCATTGCCAAAGCGCCGCATCAGGCGCGCCAAACAATCGGTTGCGGCCCCTATAAGCTGAGGTCATGGAGCCAAAGCGCGCTAACGCTTGAGCGCATCGGAGAAGCCGGCAGCGCCGCCGCAATTCGCTTTATCGGCGTCAAAGACCCTGTAACCCGGATTTTAAAGCTGCGACGCGGCGAGCTCGATTTTGTTCAGAATGATCTGCCGCCGCATCTGCTTTCCTACATCAGGAAGCAGCATCAACTAACAATTCAAACCCGGCCTTCCACGACATTTTCATATATCGGGCTGAATATGCAGGATGAAACGCTGAAAGATGTGCGGGTGCGTCGGGCGCTGGCGCTGGCGCTGGATCGCAACAAGTTGAAAAGAGCGCTGTTCGCCGACTTGCCTGAACTGGCCGAAACGGTGTTGACGCCGAGCCACTGGGCCGCATCGAAACTGACGGCGCTGCCGTTTGATCCGGGCCGGGCCGAGGCGTTGCTGGATGAAGCCGGCCTTCATCGCGGCCCGGATGGCATGCGTTTTAGCATCAATTATCGCACCAGCACAGATCCGACGCGGCTCAGGCTGGCGACGGCGATTGCAGCGATGTGGGGCAGGCTCGGGGTGAGGGTGTCGATTGAATCACTGGAGTGGGGCGGCTTTTACGCCCGCATCAAACGCGGCGATTTTCAGGTGTTTTCACTGGCCTGGGTGG
>CAYTFI010000287.1:0-1774 GCA_964437065.1 uncultured Zetaproteobacteria bacterium
GCCGACAATGCCGGCGGCATCGCTGAAATGGCCGGCATGGGCGAGGATACGCGAAAAATCACCGATTCGCTGGATGAGTTGGGCAACACCACAGCAGCTATCGGCAAGGGCTTCGCCATCGGTGCGGCTGCGTTGGCCGCACTGGCCATTATTGCGGCATTTGTCGAAACTGTGTCCTTCCATATTCCGAATTTTTCACTGAATCTGAATGAACCGCTGGTGCTGATCGGCATGTTTATCGGCGGCATATTTCCATTTCTGGTGTCGGCGCTAACGATGACAGCGGTTGGCGATGCGGCCTTTGAAATGATTAAGGAGATTCGGCGGCAGTTCCGTGAAATTCCCGGCTTGATGGAAGGAACCGCTGATCCGGATCATGCCACATGCGTGGAAATTGCCACCACTGCCGCATTGAAAAAGATGGTGGCGCCCGGCGTTCTGGCTATGGCGGCGCCAGTGGTGGTTGGCTTCGGTCTGGGCGCGCAGGCGCTGGGCGGCATGCTCGGCGGCGCGCTGGTTTGCTGCGTGTTGATGGCGCTGATGATGGCCAATGCCGGCGGCGCCTGGGATAACGCCAAAAAGCACGTTGAGAAGGGCAATCTGGGCGGCAAGGGATCGGATGTGCATAAGGCGGTAGTCGTTGGCGACACTGTCGGCGACCCGTTCAAGGACACCTCCGGCCCGGCCATGAATATCCTGATCAATGTGATGGCGATTGTGTCTCTGGTGATTGCGCCGCTGCTTGGCTAAGGAAACAGGCATGGACGAGCAGTCCCTGAGCGAGGAAATGAAGGAAAATGTAACGGACAGTCATGTCTGGATGCGGCTGCTGTTTATGCTGCTGTTTGCGTTTATTTACAGCGTTGCTGAAGTCGTGCTGATGGCTGTTGTCACCTTTCAGTTTCTGGCGGTGCTTTTCACGAGCGATAAAAATGAGCGCCTGCTGGACTTTGGCCGCCAGCTTTCGACATTCATCTATCAGATGCTGCGCTATCTGACCTTCAACAGTGAAGAGCGCCCGTTTCCCTTTGATGACTGGCCGTCCGGCGGGGAATAGTTACAGCGTAACCGGCCTTATGCTGCCGGAGCCTGTCCTCTACTCTACCCTTTCTGCTCTATTCTGGCACATTGCGATGTCGTATGGGAGTGGAGCGAACCATCCCATTAAGCCAGACCCCCAGCACAGATATATCAACCGTATAAAGTTTAATAGTCATTTAAATTGATATGGAACATCTTTGCGTTTCCAACAGGCTTTGATTTGAAACAAGAGGTTGATGTTGCAAACATGAGCTTATAGACCCGGCACGATTTAATATTGATTATCTTGGCACAGTTGGTATCATCAAGAGATGGAACGAGAAGATGCAAGAATGCTGTGGAGGCAGCATGATTCTGGCAACTGGCAAAGGTAGAAAATATAAATATTACAAATGTACCACGCGTATCAATAAAGGCAGCAAGGCTTGCAAGGGAAGTAACATCCCCGTTGATAAGCTGGATAAACTGATCCTTGAAAGAATGGCTGATAAAATCCTCGTTTCCTCTCGTATCGAGAAAATGCTCAAGGAGATGAAGGACAGGTGAAAGACGGCACGTTCTCATGAAGAAGTGCAGATTGAGAAATTCCAGACTGAACTGAAAGACTTGGAGAAGAAACGCAATCGTCTTTTCTTAGCGGTCGAGGAAGGAATACTCCCTTTGGATGAATCACTAACGCGCATGGATTTTTTCCACCCCGTGATAAGCAAGCTTTGTGAAGCAATGGGTGTTG
>CAYTFI010000288.1:0-1773 GCA_964437065.1 uncultured Zetaproteobacteria bacterium
GCCAATGTCGATACCGATGCGATTATTCCCAAGCAGTTTCTGAAATCGATCAAGCGCAGCGGTTACGGCCCGTTTCTGTTCGATGAATGGCGCTATGAGGATCGCGGCGAGCCGGGCATGGATTGCACAAATCGCCCGCAACGGGCCGACTTTATTCTCAACAAACCGCGCTATCAGGGCGCACAGATTCTGCTGGCGCGTGAAAACTTCGGCTGCGGTTCATCGCGCGAGCATGCGCCGTGGGCGATTCTCGATTACGGCTTCTCCTGCGTGATTGCGCCGAGCTTCGCCGACATCTTTTTCAATAACTGCTTTAAAAACGGCATCCTGCCGATTGTGCTGGATGAGGCTATTGTCGATCAGCTGTTTAATGAATGCTTTGCCTGCGAAGGATACAAGCTGCGCATTGATCTGGAGACCCAGACAGTGACTACGCCGTCCGGCCAGTCATTTTCCTTTGCTGTGGATGCCTTCCGCAAGCACTGCCTGCTCAACGGGCTGGATGATATCGGCCTGACGCTTGCGCATGCGGGGGAGATTGAGCAGTTTGAAAAAAGCCGGGCTGAACACTCGCCGTGGCTGTAAAGACTTAACATGAAACAAACAACGCGCCTGCATGATTTTTTCCACCCTGTGATTGATTGGACTATCGCGCCTTGTGAAGCAACACCCATTGCTTCACAAGACTTGCTTATCACGGGGTGGAAAAAATCCATGCGCGTCAGGATGCGACTTTACAGACCCTTCTCGTCGGCGTTGGCGTGCGGCCATAGTTCACACCATTTAATGCTCCAGCTTACGACAAAAAGAACGCATAACGACAATACGACTGTTGCTCCGGAAGGCCAGTTGAACGCATAGGAGCAGATCAGCCCTGTGATGACGCCGAGCAGGGAAAAAGAAACGGCCAGCAGCCACAGGCTGAGCAGGGAACGGCCCCATATCCAGGCGCAGGCGGCGGGCAATATCATCAGGCCGGCGGTCAGGACGATGCCTGCCAGCTTGACGCACAGAATCACCGTCAGGCCGACCATGCCGTATAACAACAGACGCAGGCTTGCAACCGGCAGGCCGGAAGCTTCCGCCGTAACTGCATCGAAGGCGATGCTCCACCATGCCGGCGCGGCCACAACAAACACGATTAGAATCAGGCCCGCCAGCAGGTTTAGCCAGTGCAGTTCATCCGGCGTGGTTGTCAGAATATTGCCGAACAGCAGGCCAAAAAAATCAACCTGCCCGCCTCCGGCTGATGAAATAAGCATAATGCCAAGCGCCATGCTGCCGGCAAACAGGATGCCGGTTCCCGCATCTTCGGAAATCCCCTTCTTCCTCGGCGCCAGAGCCAGCAATAGCGCAATCAGCAGGGCGAATGCAGTGGCCACAGGCAACAGCGGCAGCGAAAAAACGACTGCCAGCCCGAGACCCGCCAGTGACGAATGTGAAACGCCGACTGTGAGGAAGGAAAGCCGGTGCGCCATCACCATAACGGACATCGAAGCCGTGATAACGGCAATAATCAGCGCCGGCTGCAATACTTCATGCATGGCCTGACTGGCCAGAAACCGGCTTAGCAGATCAATCATTCGCGGTTCGCCTTTCACTGCCATGGGCGCAGCCGATGCAGTGCGCATCATGGGCTATAATATGGATATGGTCGCCGTACATCGAGCGCCAGACATCTTCCGGAATATCCTCGCCCCTCATGGCGTGGTGATGAATTCGCCTGTTCAGGCAGGCGACGGAATCGACATATGAACTGATGGCGGCAATATC
>CAYTFI010000289.1:0-1753 GCA_964437065.1 uncultured Zetaproteobacteria bacterium
CTCGCACGCCTTGCCGTACATCCCGCCAGAACTCGCTGATAGTGCGCTCTTCTATAGGACAGGACACTAGCGAACCGTCTTGATGATTTTTCCGATTTCCGGGCGTTCGCTGCTTTCCATGCCATTAAGAGCGGCCAGCCTGTCCGCCGTAAAACGACCGAGAATGTCACCGCTCTTTCCGGCCAGTCGTTGCCATGAATCGCCTGCTTTCCATTTGTGCAGCGCAATTCTGGGCACATCGCCATCACGGGCCTTGTCATACAGACGAAAGCTGCGGGCAATGCGTGAAAATGTTTTCAGATGCTGATCGAAGGTGGATCGCTCGCTCCACATCTCCATAATCAGGGCCTTTCTTCCCTTGAGAAATATCCGGGCATCCACGCTCGCCTGACTGACCCGCGGGGCGGAAACCTGAACGTGCGCATGAGCGAACGACATGCCTGCCTGCGAACCGGTGTCAATCGCGCCGGTGCGCCGCGCCGGGTAACGACCGGCCAGAAGCTTGCGCGCACTGAGCCGCTTTTGCATCTCTTTAACGCCCAGCCGGAAAAAGACCTTCTGTCGGCGCAGCCGTGCAATCAGTGCGTCGGGCGTATTGGTTATCACCCAGTCTTCGGGAAATTCCAGCTGAATGCCGAGGCCGGGATGCAGAAAACGTCGCCCCACCACCGCGCCCTGTGCGGGGCTGTCTCCGTAAGGGTAGCCGTTAAGAGCGAGCAGCATCGGGTTGCGGTTGACCAGGCCCGCGCCGGACTGCGTGGCGGATGATTCGGCAATGGCCTCTTCAATGCGTTTTCTGGTTTCCGGGTGGCTGGCAAAGGCGCCATGATATTTTTCGACCTTTTCGCCGGCATCAGTTTTCTCTTTTGAATCAAGCTCATCAAGCCGTTTCAGCGTTTGCAGAATGCCGATGGTGGCGCCGGGATTGTAACCGGCGCGTTGCAGGTATTTGATCGACAGTTCATCCGATTGCAGCTCGGCCTCGCGCCCGTAACCCTGAATAACAGCCATGGCGAGCAGGTCGCTGATTTGCGAGGCGCCGTAAGGCACAGGCACAAAGATGGAGGTTACCGCCATGCCAAGCTGATAGGCCTGCATCTTGGTGTATTGCTTGACCGCATGGCGGGCCGTGACATGTCCCACCTCATGACCCAGCACTGCCGCCAGTTCGGCTTCGCTGTTCATATGGTTGAGCAGGCCCCGGTAGATATAGATATAGCCGCCGGGCAGGGCGAAGGCGTTGATGGTGACATCATCCACTATCCTGAAACGATAATACAGTTCAGGTCGGTCGGACACCGCAGCTATTTTCTGGCCGATCCGGTCAACATATTGAGAGAGCGGATCGCGCTCCGGCAGCATGGTCATCTGGCTTTCCACCTGCGCCGCAGCCTGCTGGCCAAGCGCCAGTTCCTGATTTTCACTCATCAGGACAAAGTCCTGTTTGCCGCTGACCGGATTGCTGGCGCAGGCAGAGAGCAGCAAAGACGCCATCAGCAAAGATACCGGAATAATCCTGGAAGCCATCAGCGAATAATTTCCATATCGAAGGGTGAATGAACGGCAAGGAAAAGCCTGTCGCCGGGCGAGGCCCTTATCATGCCGCGAACACGGATGCGCAGCCCGTTTTCAAGCGCCGGAGCGGTCTTGAACCAGCGGCGATATGCCCTGGGAATGCTGATATTCAGTTTGGAAAGCCTGAATTGCCACGGCCTGGACTTGCTGACTGTCCCTTCGACAGTGCGGAACTGGC
>CAYTFI010000290.1:0-1734 GCA_964437065.1 uncultured Zetaproteobacteria bacterium
TCCGCATCCGCCAGCAACTCCGTATCCGATGCGATGTGGCGGATAAAGCTGTCCATCGCCTGCTGAAGCGTAGTCTGACGGCTCATGAAAACTCCTTGTGACGCCGTGAAGGCGAGCGATAACCGGCTTGCGCGGCGCTTTCCGCTTCTCACAGCATCCTGCCCTGAGCCCGATTCTTGCCCGAAACAGATCAAATGGCTATGTTCCCGGCCCGTCGCTGTCATCCTGGAAACCTCAGTTGGGAGTGCGTGCAGGGTGTAAGATATGGATTTGAAGGGCGTAACGGAAAAAATCGCCGTCACCTTGTTGGTGATAAGAGTTTTTTCCGTTTAGCATAACAAATTCAGAGCTTGCGCCATGCGGGCGCTGCCAACTGAGGTTTCCAGGATCATAGTCCGTCATAGAGGAGTCGCCATGCAGATCAACGTCACAATCATTCGTGCAGGAAATATTCTGGAGGTTGACGGCGCTTTATGGCGGGTGATGAAAACCAAGCACGTCACGCCCGGCAAAGGCGTAGCCTGCATGCAGGTCGAGATGCGCAATATCGAAACCGGCGCCAAAACCAACAAGCGCTTCAACTCCACCGAACGCGTTGAACGAGCCATCCTGTCGCAACGCGAGATGCAATATCTCTATGCCGATGGCGTTGATTATCATTTCATGGACATGGAAACCTATGATCAGATCACGCTCGGCGCCGACATGCTGGAAAATGCTTTGCCATATCTGCTTCCTGAAATGAAGGTTCAGGTGGAATTCCATGAAGAACGGCCTCTGAATGTCAAGCTGCCGCAAACCGTGGTGCTGGAAGTAGTGGAATGCGACGCCTCAATCAAGGGGCAAACCGCCACCGGGTCATACAAGCCCGGCAGGCTGGAGACCGGCGCCGCCATCATGGTGCCGCCCTATCTTGAAGCCGGAGTAAAAGTTAAAGTGAACACCGATAGCGGAGAATTCATCGAACGCGCCTGAATCACCGTAAAAAAACCCGCCCCGACAGAGCCGCAAACAGACAGGTTGAACCGCAAAGACGTTTCTTTGCCCGCGTCGTTTTTGTCCCTGTTCGCCTCTATTCGCAGTTCGTTCTGGCAGCCTTGACATTCTTCAGCATGCGGCAGAGAACATCACGCGCAATTTCAAATTCCTGTTGGTCGATATCCCGGTAAACCTGAACCAGCAGCTTTTCCAGGCTTGGGCGCAAATGCTCGACAGCGTCCGCGCCCTGGCCGGTCAGACCGGCCCTGACAACACGGCGATCCTGTTCGTCGGCGTATCTGAGCACCAGTTCCTTGCGGCTTAAGCTGTTTAACAGTCGCGTAATCACAGCCTTGTCCCTGGCCAGGGCGGTGGCAATCTCCTTCTGTGTCAGGCCTTCTTCACCCTGCGCCTGGGAGATAATTAACAGCACGGCGCATTCATCCGATGTGATCGCATAACCGCTGCCTGCACACTGCCCGGATAGCGCCTGGCGAAAGGCATACATTAAGTGATGCACCAGATAACCCAGCCCATCCTCGAATCTCTTTGGCATGGCAATGCTCATTAGCAAAGCCTAGCCTGTTTGGTTGATAATGCAAATAGTTGACATGGTCAATCTACTTAATAGCTTGCTCTTATGCGATGCGATGCTCAAGTATTCAGACCCATGCATGTTGAAATCGTGAAATATTCTTGCCCGAACGCGATATTAGAGACCGGGCGCAAGGCCGGAAGATGGCTTCGTCCGGCCCT
>CAYTFI010000291.1:0-1715 GCA_964437065.1 uncultured Zetaproteobacteria bacterium
AATACTTGTCGGCACGGGTTGAATATAATTAGCAATTTTGCGGCCAATGATTCGCACTCCGGTTTGGCAAGTTATTTGCGTGACTGTAATGATGGAAGGTGCCCCGAAGGGTTGCGATTTTTCGTACTGGAGAAAATATGTCATTGCGCTGGGTCTGGAGTTTGCTCGCTGTTTGCATGGTCGCAGTTGTGGCCGCAGTGATGGCGTACGGCGTTGCGGACATTGAGAGGCGGTCATGGCAGGCCAGTCAGGAAGAACAGGCGACATTGCTGCTTACGCTGCTTTCGGATGAACTGAAACTGCCCATGCTGGCGAACAGCCTCGATGAAGTGGAAACATTGATGCAGAAGTTTGCGCACAGGCTGCCGGGATCGATGATTTATCTTCGCCGCATGAACGGGGAGGACGAAAAGATCGGCGACGGGAAACTGCCGCGCCAAATCACAGCATTGCAACAACTTCCTGCTCGCGCCGCATCGGTGCAGGGACTGGATAAATGGTATGCCATGAGCATCCGATACAATGCAACCGAACTGGGCGCGCTTGCGTTGTATGCGCCGGGCGCAGCATGGGATGAGTATGCGCAGGACATGCAATTGCGCCTTGCCGCCATAGCTTTCTTTCTGACCCTGATGGCCGGCGCTGTTGCTTACTGGCGTAGCGGGCCTGTGTGCAGGTCTTTGCGCATGTTGTCCAGGGCGTCGCGGCGGGTTGGCGGCGGCGATTTCTCGATCCACCTTCCTATCAGGTCGGAGAATGAGTTCGGGCTGGCGTTTCAGCAGTTCAATCAGATGGTGGCAAGCCTTGAGCATCGTGAGAAGGTTCATGACCTGTTTGGCAATTACGCCCAGCCGCAAAAGGTGGCGGACGCCTTTGACAGACATGCCGGCATGGCAAACAGACATGTTCGCGAGGTGACTGTTCTTGCCATCAACATGGTCGATTTTGACGGTTTTCAGGATCGGCTTGCGCCGGACGATGCATTTGCCGCCCTGAACAGATATTTCGCCCTGTTTCATTATGTGGTCAATGCATTCGGCGGTCACGTGGATCGCGTTGCGGGCGCTGCGATGCTGGCTGTCTTTAATCATCCGTTTGATTTGAAGTGTCACGAAAATCAGGCTGCCAAGGCAGGTCTGGCGATCATCAATATCTGTCACAGACTGGCATTGCCGCGACCTGACGGGGGCGAGATAAAATTCAGCGCGGGCATGAGCCGTGGCGCTGTGCAGACGGGTTGTCTGGGTGTTGGCCGGCGCAGGGAGTTCACAATTATCGGGCAGCCGGTAGCGCTGGCCGAGCAACTTGCTGCACAAGGCAGAGGCGATGAACTGACGGCCCCTTACGGGATCATGCCGGAGCTTGGTCATGGTTTTAAATCCACAGAGATTGGCATGCGCACGCTGGCTGCCGGAAGAGAGATGCGCTGCATCGCCATTCTGCCCGGAGAGGCCTATGTCGAGCAGGAAGTGGATGAAAAGGTTGGCCAGGCCTTTGATCGCATTGAGCCTTTGGATTATGACGATGAGGATGACTGGTAGCGCCCGATACGACTGACTTCCGGCCGCAGCCATTCATTCAACATTTTTCCGCTTGACCTTGCCGTCAAGGAAATGACGGTTTCGGAGCGGGGGCGCCTGTTTATTGGCATGAGCGCGAACCCGCATGATCCATGAGCCGGGAAGCAAGGGCTTTAATTTTGATGAAGCCATAAA
>CAYTFI010000292.1:0-1683 GCA_964437065.1 uncultured Zetaproteobacteria bacterium
CATTACCTGCGGGTCGCGCCTTGCCCTGGTGCTTTAACATGAAACAAACAACGCGGTTGCATGATTTTTTCCGCTCTGTGATAATGTTTCATATCGCGGGGTGGAAAAAATCCATGCGCGTTAGGGTGACTCTGATAGTATGCTCTTCTACGGGACAGGGCACTAGGATTATGCAATCAGCAGAGGGAAGGATTGATGGTCAGTAGTCGGGATCTTGAGCCGATGAACATGTATATCAGCGATATCTCACGCTATGAATTGTTGACTGCGGAGGATGAAATCCGTCTTTCCCGTCGTTTGCTCGCCGGCGATGAAAGCGCCCGCCAGCATATGATCAACGCCAATCTTCGCCTGGTGGTGAAAATTTCCCGCCGTTATCTTAATCGTGGGCTGTCTTTGTCCGACCTGATTGAAGAAGGGAATATGGGGCTTATGCGCGCGGTGGAAAAATTCGATGAAGCTCATGGCTGCCGCTTTTCCACCTATGCAACGTGGTGGGTTCGCCAATCGGTGGAGCGCGCCATTATGAATCAGTCGCGCACCATCCGCCTGCCTGTTCATATCAGCAAGGAGTTCAATGCAGTTATGCGCCATGCAGCCAGGTTGCGGCTGTCGCTTGAGCGTGAACCGAGCGAGTTCGAAATCGCGCAACAGATGGGGATTTCTCAGGAGCGGGTGCGGGCGTTGCGGTCAATGACGGCGGTTTCAACCGAGAGCGCTGATGCCGCTCTGCGTGAGGAAAGTGATTTGACGCTGCTGGATGTCACTGTTGATGAGGCGGCGGATGATCCCGGTGATCGGCTGGAGACCCGTTGTAGAAATGCTATGATTGAAGCCTGGATGGAGAAGCTGAGCGCTCAGGAGAGAGATGTCGTGCGCTTGCGCTATGGCCTGGGAAGCTATGAAGAGCCATGGACGCTGGAAGAGATCGGCGCGCAAATGGGCGTGACGCGTGAGCGTATTCGACAGATTCAGGTGAAAGCGCTGAAAAAATTGCGCATCGTGGTCAGTCGCGAAAAGGTTAATTTCAAGGAGATGTTATTATGAGTCGGAAACCGATGTCCTGGCAGGCGCATATTCGTGATGTGCCTGATTTTCCCAAGCCCGGCATTATATTCAAGGATATTACGCCGATGGTGGCCAATGGCGAAGCCTTTACATCGGCGGTCGCCGAGTTGGCGCGCATGGTTTCCAGCGATGTCGATGCGGTTGTCGGCATTGAAGCGCGCGGTTTTATTTTCGGCGCGGCGCTGGCGCAGCAGCTGGGTCTGGGACTGGTGACGGTGCGCAAACCCGGCAAATTGCCCGCAGAGGTGCATAGCGTCGAATACGAGCTGGAATATGGCGTGGATCGTCTGGAAATTCATCGCGACGCATTGAGCTCCGGTCATAAGGTGGTGGTAGTGGACGACTTGCTGGCGACGGGCGGAACGGCTGCGGCGACGGTGAAACTGGTGCGTCAGCTTGGCGCCGAGGTCGATGCATGCCTGTTTGTCATCGAACTGGGGTTTCTGCATGGAAGAAGGGCTTTGCCGGACGTCAAGACGCACAGCCTCATCTGCTGCGAGTAAGCATAATCCCGGAAAACGCAGCTGGCCGCGCAGATATGGCGCAAGCTCTTGATTCGGGGCATCCATGCCCCTCACCCTGCCTGCCTGTGCGTTGCACGCAGACAGGCGGGCG
>CAYTFI010000293.1:0-1633 GCA_964437065.1 uncultured Zetaproteobacteria bacterium
TGCGGATTCGGGCCAGCGCATTCTTGTCAAATACAGCCATGTTTTTTTTCACAGTGATGCGCGAAATACGAAATTCACCCTTGTTGACCGCAATCGAATCATTGCCCATTGAGACAGAGCCTGATTTCCAGATAACTGCGTAGTTTCCGGGCTTTTGCTTCAGATCAATGCCGATCCAGCCTCGCCATCTGCCGTCATCCAGTTGCCTGACCGGCCATGATTTGTTCAGGCAGCGCAACTTGATCGCTTCGCTCGGGAAATCAATCTCAACGGTCACGACATCACCCTGGGTCGCCACCCATTCCGTCGCTTGCGGCAGCCGGGCCCAGGCCAGAGCGCACAGGATAAGGATGACGGCCCTGAAAAAATTCATGATACTTTCCTGTCGATTGATTCAATGCGCGTGGACGCTGCGCCATCATGAAAATGAACCTGCATGGCGTCGCCTGTATGCAGAGTTGACACAGAAGTCAGCAATTGTCCGTCGGAGGCGTAGCTGAGGCTGTAGCCGCGTTCCAGCACCTGCATGGGGTTGAGCGCGTTGAGCTTGCCGCCGGCGACGGCATGATCCTGCCTTGATCGCTGTATCCGGCGGGCGTACAGGCTGGCCAGCCGGGCTGAGAATTCAGTCGCCAGTTGACGTTGCCGACGCAGTCTCCGGCCGGGTTCAAGCCTGTTGAGGCGCTTTTCAAGCTGGTGCAGGGATGATCGAAACTGTTGCGACCTGACGCCCAGCAGATGTTTGAGCTGCATCCGCCTGTGCTCGCAGTTGTGATGCAGGGCGTCCATCCGGCGCTGTCTGATATGGACAAGACGGTTGATCAGTGCGTCGTGTTTCATGCCGGCCTGCATCAGGCGCCGGCGCAGCAACTGCGCCAGCGTGGCAATCCGGGGCAGGCGCTGGCGCAGTTCCTCTTTGGTCGGGCAGCATAGTTCGGCGGCGTTGGATGGCGTGGAGGCGCGCTTGTCGGCGGCAAAATCGGCCAGTGACACGTCGATCTCATGTCCGATGCCTGAAATAAGCGGAATCGGGCAATCAACAACGGCCTTGACGACGGCCTCGTCATTATAACACCACAAATCTTCAATACTTCCGCCGCCGCGCACCAGCAGGATGATATCGGGCGGGGATTCCATGAGGCTGATTCTGTTGATCGCGGCGGCGATGGCGGATGCTGCACGCTCGCCCTGAACCAGGCATGGAGAAAGGGTAAGCTGAATCCAGGCCGGGCGCGAAGCCAGCACCTTTTTAACATCTTCAAGCGCCGCCGCTGTGGGCGAGGTGACAATGCCGATGTGTTCGGGCAGCGCCGGGACAGCCTTTTTCCCGGCCGCATCAAACCAGCCCCGGGCGGAAAAGTCCTTTTTTCTTCGCTCAAATTCAGCCGCCAGCCTGCCCGCGCCGGCTGCTTCGATGCGGCTGACCACCAGCTGATAACTGCCGCGCGGTTCATAAACGCTGATATGCCCGCAAAAAATAAATTCCCCGCCCTCTTCCGGCAGCTTCTTCAGCCGCAGCGCGGCTGAGCGCCACACCACGGCCGAGATGGATGCATGCGCATCCTTGATGGTGAAGTACAGATGTCCGGAGGCGGGCCGGGTTAAGCGAGACACCTCGCCGCGAACCTCCACC
>CAYTFI010000294.1:0-1620 GCA_964437065.1 uncultured Zetaproteobacteria bacterium
TCGACAACAAGAATTTTTGCTGAGCTTAAATCAGACATTTCTTCTCCTTAACGCGTGTTGTTTGTTTCATGTTAAATAAATACCATTCTCCGCAGAGGCGCATATCGAACTGATGGGACGGATCGGACTTGTTTTGCTTTTTCTCTGCGTCCTTTGCGACTCTGCAGCGCATGCTTTTCACAGCTTTTATTCACCGCCCGGAAGATGGCGGGCGACCGTCTCCAGAAACGCCTTATAATCAATCGGCTTGGTGACATAATCATCGCAACCGCCCTCCAGCATTCTTTTGCGATCTCCCTTCATGGCGAATGCGGTCAATGCAATCACCGGAATATGCCGGGTGGCCGGATCCTGCTTGAGCAGACCGGTGGCGGTCAGGCCATCCATGCCGGGCAGTTGCACATCCATGAGAATCAGATCGGGATGCTCTGATTTGGCCAGCAACATCCCTGCCTCGGCATCGGCGGCCGATATCACATGATAACCCGACCTGCTTAACACGGTCGTTGTCAGCTTCATATTGGCCGGATTATCTTCAATGACCAGAATGAAATGACTCATGTTTGCTCCTTATGCTCCGGCTGCCGACGCCCGTGTGCGGCGCGATTGACTTCATTGATAAACGAACCATGATTGAAACTGCTTTTCTGCATCACCTTGACGATATCGCCATTGAGCTGCCTGCGATCTTCATCGCCGAGCACCTTGGCGGTGAGAATCATGATGGGGACATCGGCCAGTTCAGGCCTCTTTTTCAGTTTTGCGATGACATCAAAACCGCTTACTCCGGGCATCATCAGATCCAGGATGATGGCGTCCGGTCGCTCGGCCGTGGCTATATCGATGGCTTCCTGACCGCCATAGGCTTTCAGCACATCGCAACCGACCGTGGAGAGATGACGGCTGACCAGCTCCACGGCCCCGGCATCATCATCCACGACCAGAACCCGCTTGCCCTCGAGTGAAAAGTCCAGCTTGGCAATGGCGCCGAGCAGCATCTTGCGCTCGACAGGCTTCTGCAACACATCGGCGGCGCCGAGCGAAAAACCCATTTCTGAATCGGCTACTATAGAGACCACGACAACAGGAATAGCGGCTGTTTCCGCCCGCTGTTTGAGCCGTTGCATGAAATCCCAGCCATCCATGCCCGGCAGCACAATATCCAGCGTAATCAGATCGGGCTGCTCTTCGCTCAGCATCTCCAGCGCCTGCTCGGCGCTGACGGCATGGCGGATTGAATAACCGGCATTGAGCAGCTGCACCCGCATCAGCGCCGCTGCTTTTTCATCGTCCTCGACCATCAGCACGCGCCGACCATGACCGTCTATAGCCTGTTGCAACGCTTCCTCATCCATCGCTCTGGCGGCAGTGGCCAGCGCCTGCGCCTCGGATTTCTGGTAGGGTACCCAGATGCTGAACGTACTGCCCTCGCCCAATACGCTGCGCACGCCGACCTCGCCACCATGCAGTTCAACCAGCCGTTTGACCATGACAAGGCCGAGTCCCGTGCCCTCATGCTCTTTGGTCATCGTGCTTTCCAGTTGATGAAACGGCGTGAACAGGCGCTTGATATCCTCTTCAGCAATGCCGATGCCGGTATCCGAGACGCTGATTTGCAGA
>CAYTFI010000295.1:0-1612 GCA_964437065.1 uncultured Zetaproteobacteria bacterium
AAAGCGAATCAAGAGCTTGCGCCATGTGGGTGCTTCCAACTGAGGAATATAGGGTTATGACTGAAGGGCGAAAAACATGATTGAGGCAATGGCTGTAACGACTTTCAAGAAAGATAAAAGAATTAATATGCTCTTTTCCGGAAGAGACCTCTCTGCAATTCAACAGAGGACTTTAGAAGAAGGTATTCCTTATCAAACATTGGTCTCAAGCGTATTACATGCGCAAAGTTTCTGGCAGCTTGTACGATGTAACAGCCAACAATTCGGATCTATGGGCGCCTCGCTCCGCCTGGCCCTCATTTGAGTCGTTGAAAATGCACCCGTTTGAAATGCGAAACTCGACGTGTTCTGCGGGGAACAGGTTTTTTGATGGATAACCTTTCTATTTATCTGAAGCTGGGCTGGCGCAATTTGTGGTCGCATCCGTTGCGCACCGTGCTGACGGCGGCGGCGCTTGGCATCGGCATTGCCGCGCTAACCTTTCTCTCGGCCATGGATGATGGCTGGATGCAGCAGATCAAAACCAATTTCGCACTCACCATGACTGGCCATATCCAGATTCATGCCGAGGGCTTCGAGGACAGCCGCAAGCTGTCCCGGCGCATCGAGAATCCTGATCAGGTGATCAGGGTCGTGTCCGGCTTGTCCGGCATTCAGGCATTGACGCGTCGGGTGCGGGTGTCCGGGCTGGCGTCCAGCGCCGGGGCCAATGCCGGCGCGTTAATCAGCGGCGTAGAGGTTGCGAACGAGAAACGGATAAGCCGGCTGGCCTCGTTTGTTACTGTCGGTTCATGGCTGCCTGAAGGCGATGCGCGGGCGGCGGTGCTCGGCGATGGCCTGGCGAACCGGCTGAACGTTGGCATAGGCGACAAGCTGGTGCTGATGGCCGCCGTGCCCGGCGGCGATATCGCCTCGGAGGTGTTCAGGGTGCGCGGGCTGGCGCATTCCGGCGTTATGGATGTCGATGATATGATTGTGGTCGTGCCTCTGAGCACGGCGCAACACTGGTTGGAGATGGGAGACGCCGTTACCGATATTGTCATTCGCGCCGACAATTTCGAGTTGGTGACGCCGCTGGCAGCCGAACTGAAATCAGTGCTGAGCGGAAAAAAACTGGAAGTGTTGCGCTGGAGCGATATTGATCCGATGGCGCAGCAATGGGCCGATTTCGCCGATGCCTATACGTGGATCGTACTGGCTATTGTGATCATCGTGGTGCTGGCCGAGGTGCTTAATACCATGTTGATGAGCATGCATGAGCGCGTGCGCGAATTTGGCCTGATGGGCGCGTTGGGCGTTACGCCGGCGCAGGTGTTCGCCATGGTGGTCTGGGAAACCATGATTCTGGTGCTGATCGGCGGCGTGGCCGGCTTTATTATCGGCGGCGGGTTGTCGCTCTGGTATGGCGAATATGGCATTGATCTGTCCCAGTTCGCCATCGCCTTTTCGTTTATGTATATGGATCCGGTGGTGCATCCGGTGCTACAGGCGGACAGCGTGCTGCGCATTCTCGGCGCATCGTTATTCGGCGCCATGATTGCAGGCCTGATTCCGGCCTGGAAAGCATCGAAACTGGAACCGGCTCGTGCATTGAGAGAGTTATAACGTGGAT
>CAYTFI010000296.1:0-1602 GCA_964437065.1 uncultured Zetaproteobacteria bacterium
CCCGGTGCGCGCGAGCAGCTGGGACTGACCCAGTTTGGCTGGCATATGGTTGAGCATGCGGGAGATTTTGATCGTGCAGACTGGGCGCCGTCGAAGACGGCCAGACGATTTGAACCGGGCAGCCCGAATATGGTTGGCATCCATGCGCTCAATGCCAGTCTTTCTCTGCTGGAAGATGCGGGCATGGCGCAGGTGGAGGCGGCTGTATTATCCAATGCCGGTCGTCTGATTACATGGGCTGATGAGCAGGATGAACTGCAATTGATTACGCCATCAGAGGCTGGCCGATATGGCGGCATTGTTACGTTCAGGCATCGCGAGCTTGATTTGCCGGGACATGCCCGGCTATATCGAATGCTGATGGAGTCGGGCGTGATCTGCGCCCATCGCGCCGGCGGCATTCGTTTGTCGCCGCATTTCTATTCGGATGCGGAGGCCTTTTTTCCGCTCTGGGAGAAAACCTTAAAAGCCCTGTAGCCGAACCGCGAATGGACGCGAATACACGCGAATTTTATAACCAGGCCTTCCAGACCAGCTTCCCCGCAGAAAAAATTCAACCAAATATCAGCGTACTCGGTTATATGCTTTTCTGTTCGCGTCCATTCGCGGTTCAAATTGCCCCGATATTTCCTGTTTCCTCGCCGCGATATTGCAAGGCCTCGGCAATATGGCTTGAGGCGATGGATTCCGCTCCGCTCAGGTCGGCAATGGTGCGGGCGACCTTTAGAATCCGGTGGTAACTGCGGGCCGAGAGAGAGAAGTGCTTCATGGCATGATCAAGCAGCTTTGAGCCTTCTGAATCGGGTCGGGCGAAGGCCTCGATTTCACTGCTTGTCATGCGTGCGTTGCAGCGGCCATCGCCAAGGCGGTCGTGCTGGCGCCGGCGCGCAGCGACAACGCGTTCGGCAATGGCGGCGGAAGGCTCTCCCGGCTGCATGCGGGCCAGATCCTCACGTTCAACAGGCGGCACATGGATGCGCAGGTCGAAGCGATCCAGCAGGGGGCCTGAAATGCGTCCCGTATATCGCCTGATCTGCGAAGCCGGGCAGCTGCAGGCCCTGGACGGATGACCGAAATAACCGCAGGGACACGGATTCATGGCTGCCACAAGTTGAAACCGGGCCGGAAATTCCACTGTCTCGGCGGCGCGGGCAATGCACACGCGCCCGTCCTCCAGCGGCTGACGCAAGGTTTCCAGCACCGCCCGTTTGTGTTCGGCCAGCTCGTCGAGAAACAGAATGCCATGATCGGCCTTGGATATTTCACCGGGTTTCGGATTGCTGCCGCCGCCAATGATGGCAACATCGGAAGCCGAATGGTGGGGTTGCCGCAGGGGCGGACGATTGCTCATTGGCGGACGCGATGTGTCGCCGGAAATGCTGTAGATGCGGGTCACTTCCAGCGCCTGCTGCCGGGTCAGCGGCGGCATAATGCCCGGCAGGCGCTGGGCCAGCATGCTTTTGCCCGCCCCCGGCGAGCCGGTCATGAGCAGATGATGGCCTCCGGCAGCGGCAATTTCCAGTGCGCGGCGCGCCTGCTGCTGACCGCGGATATCCGCCATATCCGGCGCCTCATGCGTGATGTCGTTCAATGATTCATTGG
>CAYTFI010000297.1:0-1548 GCA_964437065.1 uncultured Zetaproteobacteria bacterium
CAGCAGGGTCTCACAGGGAATGTCGAAGCGATTCAACTGATCCGGGGCACGGTCCACCAGCGCCATAATCCTGAATGGCGCACCGCCCTGGTCGCGTATGGTCCGTATACACTCCCGGACGGAACCCCCTGTCGTAATCACATCCTCAACGACAAGAATGTGCGCGCCCTTCTCGATACTGAAGCCACGCCTCAGAGCCATCGCCCCTTCCCTGCGCTCAGTGAAGATAAACGGCCTGTTTAAGGCGCGCGCCACTTCATGCCCGATAATCAGGCCGCCCAGCGCCGGTGATACAACCAGATCAACGGCATTCGCATCGGCTTTTTCAGCCAGAAAACCAGCCAGACGGGCGGCATGTGCAGGAATCATCAGAACCCTGGCGGACTGCAGGTAACGCGCGGAATGTTTGCCGCTGGAAAGGATAAAATGTCCGTTTAACAGGGCTCCGGCTTCTTCATAAATGGCGAGAATGTCTTGTTCGTGCATGTTTCCCTTTGTAATGCGAAGTTGCGGCAGTGCGGCAGTGTATCAGCAACCACAACCCCTCAAAACAGCCAATCCAGCATGATCAGCCACGCAATCATTCCGCCCTTTGCTAGAATAAAGCCATGAGCCTGTCTGTAAAAGCCCTGCTGCTTGATCTGGATGGCGTACTGTATGTCGGCCAGGAACCCCTGCCTGGTGCAATTGAGGCATTCGGCCGCCTGCGCGAAACGGGTCTGCCGATTGCCGGTGTCACGAACACGACCACACAGGCAAAGTCCCGTATCCTCGACAAACTGCGATCGCTTGGCTTTGATTTTACATCCGGGGAGATATTCACCCCCGCAGCGCTGGCCATTCAGCGTATCGGCAAGGCAAAGGTGGCACTGTTCATCCGCGATCAGTTGCGCGGAGACTTTGGCGCAATATGCGAGGATGAGAAGAATCCGGCATTCATTGTCATGGGCGATATCGGCAGCAGCGGCTATGCGCCGGACAAGCTGCAACATATTTTCAACATGGTGATGGCCGGTGCACAATTGCTTGCTCTGCATAAAAATCGCTTCTGGCAGAAGCCGGAAGGGCTGGTGCTTGATCTGGGCACCTATGTCGCCGCTATCGAATACGCTACAGGTAAACAGGCAACGGTGCTGGGCAAGCCTTCGCAAGACTTTTTCCGGCTGATCTGCAAACGCCTGAATACCGATCCGGAAGAATCCGTAATGGTAGGCGACGACATCGAATCGGATATCGGCGGCGCAATGGATGCCGGCCTGAAGGCTATTCTGGTAAAAACAGGGAAATACCGCGAAGAATTTGCCAAAAAAACCGGCATAAAACCGAACCTTACACTCCCCTCGATTGCCGACCTGCCCGATGCCTTAAATCTCCTCTAGAACGTCAACAAGAACCTGAAGAAAGCAATGCATGGCTATTAACCAAATGACCGCTTTCGGCAAAAGTGGACATTTAGCATCGGCGACTATTTTGAATCACATTTGCCTGTCACTTTGTCACAACAAGCATGAGCACGCCTATTTGCTCGACGGTATGGATATTTAATCG